>NZ_QKLI01000002.1:0-288023 GCF_003224255.1 Curtobacterium sp. MCBD17_030
GCGTAGCCCCCGGCCCGGCCCGGCCCGGCGGCCCGGCCCGGCCCGGCGCGGGCACGCGCGACGAGCGTCACGACGACGACCACCACGGTGGCGCCGACGGCCGTGACCGCGGTCGGCACCGAGACCAGCGGCCCGTCCAGCCGGGCGACCGCGACCCACGCGAGCCCCCAGCCGAGCGCGAGCGTCGGCGAGATGCGCCCACGTCCGGTGACGGCCACGAGGACGCCGACGAGCCCAGCGACCGCCGCGACGACGACACCCCAGACGTCCTGACCGAGGCCGAGACCCCGGAAGCCCGCTGCCGAAAGGACCGCGGCCGTGTTCGCCGCCGTCGCCACGCATACCCAGCCGAGGTAGAGCCCGAACGTGCCGTCGGTGACGATCGCCTCGACCCAGCCGGACGGCGTCGTGCGCCGCAGCACCACGAAGGCCCAGGCGAGCACACCGAGCAGCGCGACGATGATCGGTTCGCTGAGCCACAGGTACCCGAACTGCACGCACAGGATCCACGCCGCGTTGAGCAGCAGGGACAGTGTCGCGGGGACGGCGAGTCGGTCGTGGCGGGCGCGGTCGGCGGTGCGGGGGAGGAACTGCCACACGGCGAAGGCGATGAGCCCCACGTAGACGACGCTCCAGATCCCGAACGCCGGTCCTCCCGGTGCGATCGCGGTGGCGGAAGCCGAGAGCGCCCCGTCTGCCGCCTCCGCGATCGGGGTGCCCCCGGCCGCACCGGACCCGATGAACGAGCCCACCACGGCGACGACAGCGCTCACTGCGATCACGATCTTCCGCATCCACCGCATGGTCGTCCTCTCGTCAGCATGCTGAGGATCCGGACGCTACGCCGTCCCGCTGCCGTTCGCCCACCGGTTGCCCAGGGTGCGTACGGTGGTGCCGTGACCGTCGAGTTGAACACCGTGTACGTGGACCGCATCGCCCCGACGGCGAGCAGCACGCTCGACGACAGCTTCCGGATGATCGAGGAGCACGGCGCCTCGGCGTGCATCGTGCTCGACCGGCCCGACGCCGTCGAGCTCGGGGACGTCGCGGTGGCCCTCGGGCTGCACGAGCTGGCCGTCGAGGACTCCGCCGAGGGGCACCAGCGGCCGAAGCTCGAGCGGTACGGTTCGACCCTCTTCGCGGTGCTCAAGCCCGCCGTGTACCGGGACGCCGAGGAAGAGGTCGAGTTCGGCGAGGTGCACGCCTTCGTCGGTGAGGACTTCTTCCTGGCCGTCGTGCAGGCGGACCCGCGCGGACCCAGGACCGTGCCGCGCGCCCTGCAGCGGATGAGCGGCAAGCCGGGCCTGGTCACCGCCGGGTCGCAGGCGCAGCTCTGGGCGCTGATGGACTCGATCGTCGACGACTACCGCCCGGTCATCGACGGTCTCGAGGAGGACATCAACCAGATCGAAGGCCAGCTGTTCTCGGGCAGCGCCGGGGTGTCCCGCCGCGTCTACGAGCTGTTCGGCGAGGTCGTCGACTTCCAGCGGGCAGCGCGCCCGCTCATCCGGATGATCGAGGACCTGCACCGCGGCGCCGAGAAGTACCACCTGCCGGTCGAGTTGCAGCGGCGGTTCCGCGACGTCCTGGACCACGTCATCCGGGTCGTCGAGCGTCTCGACACCTTCCGGCAGCTGCTGCAGAACGCGCTGACGGTCGACTCGACCCTGGCCGCGCAGAAGCAGAACGACGACACGAAGCGCATCTCCGGGTGGGCGGCGATCCTGTTCGCCCCGACGCTCATCGCGGCGATCTACGGCATGAACTTCACCCACATGCCGGAGCTGTCGTGGACGTGGGGCTACCCGCTGTCGATCCTCGCGATGGTCCTGTTCGCGGCGGTCCTGTACGCGGTGTTCAAGGTCAAACGCTGGTTCTGACCGCGACAGCGCGTCGGCCGGCAGGGCGCCACCAGTAGGCCGGGAGGCCCGGATCACCATCCGCAGGTCGGGACCGGATCGCGGGGGCGAGCAGGGCCTCCCGGCCGTTCCGGCGGAGCGCTCCCACTACGCTTGCCGACATGCCACACAACGGTCACGCCAGCCCGGCCTGGGTGCTGAAGCTCGCCGTGGTCACCGGGCTCGTCGGGGTCGCCGGCGGGGCCGCGGGGATCGCCGTGTGGCTCGCGCTCCAGCTCATCCAGTTCGTCGCGTTCGGGTACCCCTTCGCCGGCCACCACGAGGCCGCCGATGCACCGTCGGGCCTGAACCGGTTCCTGGCGGTCCTGGCCGCCGGGGTCCTGACCGCGATCGCGTGGTGGGCGATCCGACGCTGGGGGCGACCCGTCGTCGGCGTGCCCGCGGCGGTCGCCGGCAAGCGGATGCCGTCGCTCGTGACCCTCGGCAACGCGGGCGTGCAGATCCTGGCGGTGGGGCTCGGCGCCTCGATCGGCAAAGAGGTCGCACCGCGGGAGATCGGTGCCTGGGCTGCCCAGCTGCTCACGGTGCGGGCCGGTCTGAGCCGGCGAGAGACCAAGGTGCTGGTGGCCTGCGGAGCGGCGGCCGGCCTGGCGGCGGTGTACGACGTCCCGCTCGGCGGGGCACTGTTCGCGGTGGAGGTCCTGCTCGGCGAGCTCACCCTCGCCACCGCGCTGCCCGCGTTCGTGACGAGTGCGGTCGCGGCCTTCGTCGCCCGGTTCGTGATCCCCGACGAGGTGCTCTACCACGTGCCCGCGATGCACCTCTCGCCCTCGCTGCTCGTCTGGGCGGTCGTCGTCGGGCCGCTGCTCGGCTTCGCCGGTGTCGGGTTCGTCAAGACCACGAACCGGCTGCAGGGCATCGCCCCGACCGGGTGGAAGCTCCTCGTGGTGCTGCCGGTCGTCTTCGCACTCGTCGGCCTGGTCGCGGTGCCGTTCCCCGAGGTGATGGGCAACGGCCGGGCCCTCGGCATCGCGGCCATGAACGCCGACCTCGACGGTCCGACCCTGCTCGGCATGACACCACTCCTGGCGCTGCTGGTGCTCGGCCTGCTGAAGACGGTCACCACGGCCGCGACGATCGGCGCCGGCGCGGTCGGTGGCACCCTGACGCCGTCGATCGCGATCGGCTCGGCACTCGGCGGGTTCCTCGGTGCCGCCTGGCTGCTGCTCTGGCCGGTGGACGGCGGCAGCATCGCCTCGTTCGCGTTCATCGGGGCGGCCGCGTTCCTGGCGACGACGATGCGCGCACCGTTCACGGCGCTCGTGCTCGTCGTCGAGTTCACGCAGCAGGGGACCGACATCCTCATCCCGTCCCTCCTGGCCGTCAGCGGATCGGTCGCCGTCGGGTACGTGCTGGCCCGCCGCCGCAGCGCCCAGATGGCCTGACGACCCGGCCGTCGGCCCTCGCGGGGACGCTGCTGGGCATCCGGTGGACGAGCCGGACCGACCGGTCGTGCCGTGGTTAGCATCGGCGCCAGGACGCGGAGCACCAGGCACCGCGGCGAGGTGAGGAGCCGGTCATGGCGGGATTCGACGACATCACGAAGAAGGCCCAGTCCTTCCTGCGGGACGGCAAGGTCCAGGACGCGCTCAAGAGCGAGAAGGCCGAGGGCGTGAGCGACAAGGTCTTCGACGGCGTCGCCGACGCCGTGAAGAAGGCCACCGGCGGCAAGTACGACGACAAGATCGACAAGGCCCGCGACGAGGCGGACAAGCGCGTCGGCAACGAGTAGCCCGGCGCGGCGCTGGCCCGACTGGACTGCACCGGGAAGAACGACCACGATTGACGGGTTGTCTGCCGGAGACGCACAGGAGGGCCAGCACCGTGACGATCGTTGCACCAGCGCCGACGGACGACTCCGTCGAGCCGCTCACCGAGGACGAGGTCGCCCGCATCCGGGCCGACTTCCCGATCCTGCAGCAAGAGGTGAACGGGCAGCCGCTCGCCTACCTCGACTCCGGGGCCACGGCTGAGCGACCCGTGCAGGTCCTCGACGCCGAACGCCGCTTCCTCGAGCACGACAACGCCGCCGTGCACCGCGGCGCACACACCCTCGCCGCGCTGAGCACCGACGCCTACGAGGACGCCCGGGCCACCGTCGCCCGCTTCATCGGCGCCGCGAACCCGTCCGAAGTGGTCTGGACGGCGAACGCCACCGATGCCCTCAACCTCGTCGCGTACGGCATCCGGAACGCCAGCGCCGGCCGCGGTGGTCCCGAGGCCGACCGGTTCCGGATCGGTGCCGGGGACGAGATCCTGGTCACCGAGGCCGAGCACCACGCCAACCTCGTGCCGTGGCAGGAGCTCGCCGCGGCCACCGGTGCGACGCTCCGCTGGGTGCCGGTGGACGACACCGGCTGCTGGAGCGCCGCCGACGCACTCGCGCACGTCACCGACCGCACCCGGGTCGTCGCGATCGCCCACGTCTCGAACGTCACCGGCATGATCGCCCCGGTCGCCGAGGTCGTCGCCGCGGCGCACGCGGTCGGGGCCCTCGTCGTCCTGGACGCCTGCCAGTCCGCGCCGCACCGTCCGCTCGACGTGCGCGCACTGGACGTCGACTTCGCCGCGTTCTCCGGGCACAAGATGCTCGGACCGAACGGCATCGGCGTGCTGTGGGGGCGCCAGGCCCTGCTCGACGCGCTGCCGCCGTTCCGCACCGGTGGGTCCATGATCACGACCGTGACGATGGAGCACACCGACTTCATGCCGGCACCCGAGCGCTTCGAGGCCGGGACCCAACCCGTGTCCCAGGCCGTGGCGCTCGCCGAGGCCGTCCGGTACCTGGAACGGATCGGCATGCAGCGGGTGCAGGCGCACGAGGAGCACCTGGCGCAGCGGATGCTCACCGGGCTCACCGCGGTGCCGGGCATCACCGTCGTCGGGCCGCCCGCCGGGGTCGCGCGCAGCGGCCTGGCCTCGTTCGTCGTCGACGGGGTGCACGCCCACGACGTGTCGCAGTACCTCGACGCGCAGGGCATCGCCGTCCGGTCGGGCCACCACTGCGCCCAGCCGCTGCACCGCCGGCTCGGCCTGACCGCCACCAGCCGGGCGAGCACCTACGTCTACACGACCGAGCAGGACGTCGACCGCTTCGTCACCGCCGTCAGCGAGATCCGCGGGTACTTCGGCGCCGACGCGGAGGACGCCTCGTGAGCAGCCTCGACAGCCTGTACCAGCAGGTCATCCTGGACCACGCCAAGGCCCGGCACGGTGACGGCCCGCTCGAGCACGCCGACGCCGAGCACTTCGAACGGAACCCGACGTGCGGGGACGAGATCACCGTGCGGCTGCGTCTGGAGCCCGGCACCGACCGCGTCGCGGAGGTCGCCTGGCAGGGGGACGGCTGCTCGATCTCGATGGCTTCCGCATCCGTGCTGACCGACATGGCCGTCGGGCGCACCGTTCCGGAACTGTTGGCGCTGACCGAGGAGTTCCGCACGATGATGCGCTCCCGCGGCGTCGGCGAGCCGGACGAGGACGTGCTCGAGGACCTCGTCGCGTTCCACGGTGTCTCGAAGTTCGTCATGCGCGTCAAGTGCGGGATGCTCGCCTGGGTCGCCGCCGAGACGGCGGCGCAGCAGGCGGTCGCGGCGCGCTGAGTCGCGGTCCCACGCCGCGGATCGCGGAAGCGGCGACGCCCGCCCACCGGACGGGAGGCGCGGTGCCAGCGGGTACCGTGCCTCCCGTCGCCGTGTCTCCCGTCTGACGCGCCCGACTCCGACGCCGGTCAGTCGGCGACGTCGGCCGGGTCGGGCTGCCGGTCGGCTCCGTCGCTGCGGAGCGACCGGACCATGCTCCGCAGGAGTCGCCTGGCGGCTGCGCGGTCGTCCTCGTCGAGGTCGCCGAGCATCCGGTCCTCGACGGAGCGGACCGCAGCGGTCGCCGCGGCCAGGTCCCGCCGCCCACGATCGGTCAGTCGTGCCGGCATGACCCTGCCGGCACGGGCCTCCGTGGGCCTCGTGACGACGCCGTCCCGCTCCAGTGTCCGCAGGAGGACGTTCATCGACTGCCGGGTCACGAACGTGCCGCGGGCCAGTTCGGAGTTCGACGAGCCCGGCCGCTGGGCGAGCAGTTCCAGGCAGGCGTAGTGCGTCACGGTCATGCCGAGCGGCCTGAGGACGGCCTCCATCGACGCACGGAGCGCGCTCGCGGTCTCCTTGAGGAGGTACCCGATCGAGGTCGGCAGGTCGACGCCGTGTCCGTCTTGACTCATGTCAGTAGTCTGACATACGCTCGTACATGTCAGAAGCCTGACATCAACAGAAGGAGCAACCCCATGCCCGTCAACGGCCCCGACTTCGTCTCCCTGCAGGTCCGCGACCTCGACGCCTCGCAGGCGTTCTACGAGCGGTACCTCGGCCTGGTCCGCTCGCCCGCCGGCCCCCCGCACGCCGTGGTCTTCACCACGACACCGGTCGCCTTCGCGCTGCGGGACATCGTCCCCGGAACCGACCTCGCCGCGGCGGACCAGCCCGGCGTCGGCGTCGCGCTCTGGCTGCACGGCACCGAGGTCCAGGCGATGCACGACGCGCTGCAGGCCGACGGCCACCGCATCGTCGCCGCGCCGATCGACGGGCCGTTCGGTCGGACGTTCACCTTCGCCGACCCGGACGGCTACCACGTGACGCTGCACGACAAGGCCTGACGCGGTCGTCGGCCCAGCGCGCAGCGCACCGAGCGCGGGGCGGCGGACGCCGGCGTCACGGGGCGTCACGGTCCGTGACGCACCCCCGGTACCCGTCGTACGGTCGCGTCGTGACCACGAACCGCGAGCCCCGGCAGATCCGCTTCAACGCGTTCGACATGAACTGCGTCGCCCACCAGTCCTCCGGACTGTGGCGCCACCCGCGCGACCGTTCCCGGCACTACAACGACCTGTCCTACTGGACCGACCTGGCGAAGACGCTCGAGCGCGGTGCGTTCGACGGCATCTTCATCGCCGACGTCCTGGGCACGTACGACGTGTACGGCGGCACGAACGAAGCGGCGCTCCGCACCGGGTCGCAGGTACCGGTGAACGACCCGATCCTGCTCGTGTCGGCGATGGCGGCCGTCACCGAGCACCTGGGGTTCGGGATCACCGCCGGCACCGCCTACGAGCACCCGTACCCGTTCGCCCGACGCATCTCGACACTCGACCACCTGACGAAGGGCCGCGTCGGCTGGAACGTCGTCACCGGGTACCTGCCGAGCGCCGCCCGCAACATGGGGCAGACCGACCAGCTCAGCCACGACGACCGGTACGACGTCGCCGACGAGTACCTCGAGGTCCTCTACAAGCTGTGGGAGGGCTCGTGGGAGGACGACGCCGTCATCGAGGACCGCGAGACCGGCGTCTTCACCGACCCGGCGAAGGTGCACCCGATCGAACACCACGGCAAGCACTTCGACGTGCCGGGCATCCACCTGTCGGAGCCCTCCGTGCAGCGCTCACCCGTCATCTACCAGGCCGGTGCGTCACCGCGCGGCATCCGCTTCGCGGCCGAGAACGCCGAGGCCGTCTTCGTCGGGGCGCCCACCCTGCCGCAGCTCGCGGTGACCGTCGGCAAGATCCGGGACGCCCTGGAGGCTGCTGGTCGCGACCGGTACGCCGCCAAGGTCTACACGCTGCTCACCGTGATCACCGACGAGACCGACGAGCTCGCGCAGGCGAAGTACCGCGACTACCTCTCGTACGCGTCCGAGGAGGGCGCGCTCGTGCTCAACTCCGGCTGGATGGGTGTCGACCTGTCGCAGTACGACCTGGACGAACCGCTCGGCAACATCGAGTCCAACGCCATCCAGTCGGCCGCCGCGAACCTGTCCGCCGCGACGGGTGAGGACGGCACCACCTGGACGGTCCGCGACATCGCGCGGCAGACGGCGATCGGCGGCCTGGGCCCGGTCGAGGTCGGCAGCGGGGCGACGATCGCGCAGCGGCTCGTCGACATCCAGGAGCAGACCGACGTCGACGGATTCAACCTGGCGTACGCGGTGACGCCGGGCACGTGGGAGGACGTCATCGAGTTCGTCATCCCGGAGCTCCGGGTCCGCGGTGCCTACCCCGAGGGGTACCGCGATGGGTCGCTGCGGAACAAGCTGTCCGGGCGCGGGGACCGGCTGCCGGAGGAGCACCGCGGAGCGTCGTTCCGGGTGCGGGAGCCCGCGTCGGCATGACGGACTGACCATCGGAGGTCCGGCCGGCGCCCGCCGACCGGCGAGGCCACGCAGGGGCCCGGTCGTAGGGTGGGCGGGTGATGGAGTCGACGGCAGCCGTGCGGGTCGCCGAGCCAGGGTCGCGGGAGTTCGATGCTGCCTGCATCGACCTCTGGGCCGCGGCGGTCGCCGCACGTGACGGTCGCCCCGAGGACCCGGCGGTCCGGGCACGAGCGGCGGAGAAGTTCGCCGCCGGACGCGTCGCCTTCGTGGTCGCGCCGGGGGCAGACGGCGCGGTCCGTGGTTTCGCCCTCGTCACGACACCGGGCAGCGGTGGCGGAGCGAGCCCCTCGGACGCCGCGTACCTGAGCCTGCTCGCTGTCGATCCGTCGGCGCAGGGCAGCGGTCTCGGCCGTGCGCTCCTCGTCGCCGCGGTGCAGGAAGCCCGCGCCGCCGGACACGAACACTGCATGTTGCACGCGCTCGAGGACAACGCCCCCGCCCTCCGCCTCTACCGCAGCGCGGGGTTCCGGCCGGTCGGCGAGCCGTTCCCGCACGCGCTGAGCGGCCGACCGACGCGGACCTACGTGGTCTGACCCGCGCCTCCCGGCCGGGACGGCACGACCGGCGCCCAGTCGCCCTGCCCGGCGACCCGACCGTCCCCGGAGGACCGACCCGTCACTCGACGCCGGACCCACGGGACGACGTGGTCGCGGTAGTACCGGAGCTCCGCGCCCACCGACGTCTTCGTCGCGTCCGGCACGCGCGGGACCGCGGCCTCCGGACCGTCGGCGATCGCGTGCAGTGCTAGGTCGGCGACCCGCTGGTGTCCGAGCGGGTTCATGTGCAGGCGGTCCTCGGACCAGAACTCGGCGCGGCCGAGGTGCGCGTCGCGTGAGACGTCGACGAACGGCAGCCCGCGCTCGCGACTGAACCCGGTCAGCGCCTCGGCCCAGGCGTCACCGCGGGCGTTGATGAGCCGTCCGAGGGGCAGCCGTGCACTCGGGTCGGCGGGGCTGAGCAGTGCGAGCCGGATCCCGCGGGCGGCGACGACGTCCGCGGCCTCGGCCAGGCGTCCGAGCAGCACGTCGACGTCGTAGCCGGGGCGGAGCATGTCGTTGCCGCCGCCGCAGAAGGTGATGAGCGTGGGTGCCGGGTCGAGGGCGAGTGCGGCGTCCAGCTGCCCGTCGAGGACTCCCGCGAGCAGACGACCGCGGATCGCCAGGTTGGCGTACGACACCGGCCCGGACAGGTGGTCCGCCAGGCCGACCGCCAGGCGCCCCGCCCAACCGGGGAACGGGACGCCCCCGTCGTCGCCGACACCCTCGGAGAAGCTGTCCCCGATGGCGACGTAGCGGACGGGATCGGTGCGGGCGGGCACGGCGGACATGGTCCTCCTCGGTGAGACTCGGTCGTGGCGTCATCCATCGTGCTCCTCATGCGCAGGCCGTGCTGAGGGAAGGCTTGCCTCACCACGAAATGCCCGGTCAGGGGAGCCTTCCCTTGCTGGTGCGATCAGCTGACAAGTGCTTTCCTTTCCTCATGTCGACCGCTGCTGACCTCGCGCTCCCCGCCACCGGGCACGACGACGCCACGAGCGCCGCCCGCCTGAACTGGTTGCGCGCCGGGGTCCTGGGCGCCAACGACGGCATCGTGTCCGTCGCCGCCGTCCTCGTCGGTGTCGCCGGGACCGGCGCGGCCGCCGGACCGGTCCTGGCCGCGGGCACGGCTGCCCTCGTCGGTGGCGCCGTGTCGATGGCGCTCGGCGAGTACGTGTCCGTCAGCGGTGCCCGTGACGCCCAGCGCACCGGGCAGGCCGCACACCAGGCACAGCTCGAGGCCGAGTCCGAGGACCAGGCCACCATCGCCGCGCACTACCGCGGTCTCGGGGTCTCCCCGGACGTCGCCGAGACCGTCGCCGCCGAACTCGTGCGCCCCGAGGTCCGGGGCCGCCGTGCCGCCGCCGCCCTCCGCGACGCCGAGGACGAGGTCGTCAGCCCCTGGCGCGCCGCCTGGGTCTCTGCCGCGACCTTCACCGTCGGTGCCGCCCTGCCGTTCCTCGCGATGCTGCTCGCCCCGGCGTCGAGCCAGATCCTCGTCACCGTCGTCGCCGTCCTCATCGCGCTCGCCGTCACCGGCACCACCGGCGCGACCCTCGGTGGCGCACCCCGCGGTCGGGCGACCGTCCGCGTCGTGCTCGGGGGAGCACTCGCACTCGCTGCCACCTACGGCGCCGGGACCCTGCTCGGGGCACACGTGTCCTGACGCGCGTGCGCGGCGCTCGACGGGCGGGTCGCGTCGCGTCGCGCACGTCGCCTCGCGTCGTGCGCGTGGGTCCGGCCCGAGATGCCGAAATGCCGGCATCTCGCGGGTCGAGACGCCAGCATCTCGGCACCCGGACGATCTGCGTGCGGTGAGTTGCGACATCACGTGACGCGCGGCGGTGAGGTGGGACGTGGGTGCGGGAGCGCGCCGACGGACGGGAGGCCCGGACCGCGTGACCGACGTCGGTCACGTGATCCGGGCCTCCCGTCCGGCACGGCGCCGGGTCAGTCCCCGGCGGTCAGCACCGCCTTCGGCACCCGGTGCAGCGTGACGGCACCGACCGCATCGAACGGGTGCAGCGGGTCCGGAGCGCCGGACCCCGTCGGCCCGCCGAGCTTCGAGTCGCCCACGGCGCTGAGCACCGCGTAGGCGTCGTCCGGGGTCCAGCCGTGCTCGTCGACGAGGAACGCGAAGGCGTCCTCGTACCCGCGGCGGATGCTCTCCTGCACCGGCTCGCCGAGCCCGACGAACAGCCACTCGTCGTCGGTCTCGATGCGTGGTGCGCGGAGCGCGGGGCCGCCCTTGACCAGGTCGACGGAGACGACGGCGGTGCCCTGCGCTTCGATCGCGACGAACGAGGACTCGCCCTCGGCCATGATCGCGTGGATGTCGCCGATCGACAGCAGCGCGCCCGGTACCCGGACCGGCAGGTACACCGTCGAGCCGGGGCGGGCCTCGGTGACGTCCATGTTCCCGCCCTCGGCGTACGCGGGCATGATCGTGGAGTTCTCGCCCTCTGCCGGTGCGGTGCCGATGCAGCCGATCATCGGCCGGACCGGGAAGGCGTGCCTCTTCGAGACCCGTACGACGCCGCCCTCGATCGGGCAGCGGCGGGTGAAGACCCGGTCGCCCATCACGTGCTGCAACGCTCCGGAGCCGGGCAGCGAGACCGACCAGCCGTGCGTGGTCAGCTCGATGTCGTGGATCGTCACCGCGAGGGTGTCGCCCGGTTCAGCGCCCTCGACGTACACCGGACCCGTCACCGGGTTGATCGGTGCCTGCAGCTGGGCCATGTCGTGGTGCTCGTCGAGTTCGGCGTAGACGGCGTCGGTCGTCTCGAAGCCGATCGTCTCGCCGGTGCCGGGGGTGATCGTCAGCGCGGGCTCTCGGTCGGCGGAGTACCCGGGACGGCCGAGGGTGTTCGGCAGGTGGTGGTCGGCGGTCATCGGTGGTCCTCGTCGGTCGAGATCGGGCTGGCGGTCGTGCTGCTGGCGGGCGCGCCGGTCGGGTCGCCTTCACCCAGGGTGCCCGGCTCCTCGGAGCCGACCTCGGTGGAACGGCCGGTGGAGCGGTAGTACAGGAACACGCCGGCGCCGACGATGAGCCAGACGATGCCGCCGACCTTCGCCTCGACGGCCGCGTTGAGCAGCACGTACCCGATGATCAGGAACCCGATCAGTGGCACGACCAGGTGCAGCAGCCAGTTGCGCGACTTCCCCTTCACGATGTGGTGCACGAACACCGACACGTGCAGGAGCATGAAGCCGAACAGGGCACCGAAGTTCACCAGCGACGAGATCGTGTCGATCTGCCCGACGAAGAACAGCACCAGGATCGCGGACAGCACCGAGACGACGAGGATCGCGTTCTGCGGGACCTGACGGCCGTTGAGCTTGTGCAGGAAGGCGGGCAGCTGCCGGTCACGGCTCATCGAGAACAGCAGGCGGCTCGTCGCAGCCTGCGCGGCCATGGCGTTCGCGATGCCCACGGCCAGGACGTTGACCGCGAAGAACGCCGTCGCCCACCCGCTCGACGACGCCTGCTCGACGATCGTGAAGAACGCGTTGCCCGCCTCGCTGTCCGAGAAGGAGTCACGGCCGGCGGCGAGGGCGCTGGCGAGCCAGGTCTGCACGACGAACAGGAACGCGACGATGACGAGCGCCAGGATCATCGCGAGACCGGCGCCGCCGCGGCGGCCGGTGGACTCCTCGGACAGCGTGGAGATGCCGTCGAAGCCCAGGAAGCTCAGCACCGCGATCGACAGCGCGGAGGCGATCAGTGGCGCCGACACCTTCGCCGGGTCGAACACCTGGTCGGTGCTGAAGGACGCTCCCGGAACCGTGCCACCGGTCAGGGCGACGATCGCGATGACGACGAAGACGACCACGAACACGAGCTCGATGAGCAGGAAGATCCGGTTCGCCAGCTTCAGGGACGACACCCCGGCCAGGTTGATGACGGTGTTGATCGCCACGAAGACGAGCGCCCACAGCCACCGCGGGGTGCCCGGGAAGATGCCGACCATGCTCTCGGCCGCGAACACGTAGAGCAGGGTCGGGACGAGCAGGTAGTCGAGCAGGATCGCCCAGCCGGCGAAGAAGCCCGCCGTCGGGTGGATACCACGGCCGACGTACGAGAACACGCTGCCGGCCAGGGGGATCGACTTCGCCATCTGGGCGTAGGCCAGGGCCGTGAAGATCATCGCGACGAGGCCGACCAGGTAGACGAGCGGCACCATGCCGGACGACGCGTTGTAGACGGTGCCGAAGATCGCCCACGGGGCGATCGGCACCATGAAGACGAGCCCGTAGACGAGCAGGTCGGTGGTGGAGACGGAGCGTTTGAGCTCCTGCTTGTAGCCGTAGGCCTCGAGCTGCTGCTGTGCGGAGAGCTCGCTGTGCTGCTGCGACATGTCGGGTTCCGTTTCGGGGAGGAGGGACGGTGCAGGGATGGGCGGGTCAGCCGGTGGGCTGGGCGTCGTGCTCGGCCAGGAAGGCGCCGATGACGCGACGGAACTCCTGCGGCTGCTCCAGGTGGGTGCAGTGGCTGGCGCCGGGGAAGACGTGCTGGCGTGCGTCCGTGATGTGCTGCACGAACGGCTGCCAGGTGGCGGGGGTCGCTTCGTCGTGCTCACCGGCGACGACGAGGGTCGGGACGTCCACCTGGTCGAGGCGGTCGATGACGGACCAGTCCCGCAGCGAGCCGATGACGTGGAACTCGTTCGGCCCGTTCATCGTGTGGTAGACGGTCGGCTCCGCTTCCATCTGCTCCTCGGAGGCCACGAAGTCCGCGGGCATCGGGACCACTCGGCAGACGTGGCGCTCGTAGAAGACCTGGGTGGCGGCGAGGTACTCCGGGTCCTCGACGGTGCCCGCGGCCTCGTGCCGGGTGAGGGCGTCCTGCACGTCGTCGGGCAGCTGCGCACGGAGTTCCGCCGCCCCGTCGACCCACAGCTGCATGGATGCGGGGGAGTTGCAGATCGACAGGCTCGCGATGCCGCCCGGTCGTCGGACGGCGATCTCGGCTCCGAGCATGCCGCCCCACGACTGCCCGAGGACGTGGTGCTCGCCGAGGTCCAGGTGTGCGACGAGCGCGAGGTACTCGTCGACGAAGAGCTGCGGCTGCCAGAGGTCGGCGGGGGCGTCGGGGCGGTGGCTGCTCCGGCCACAACCGAACTGGTCGTGGTGCACCACCGTCCGACCCGTCTCGTCGGCGAAGGCCTCGAGGTTCCGGAGGTAGTCGTGGGCCATCCCCGGGCCGCCGTGCAGCACGACGAGGGGCAGCGCACCCGGGACGGGGCGGTCGGGTTCGGTGATCCGGTACCAGGTCTCGCCGTCCTGGAACGGCATCGTGCTCTCGGTGATGCGGGACATGGGGTGAGCATGGCCCGTTGAAAGGTCCCAGGCAAGACCTTTTCCGCTCGTTTAACGTGGCCGTAACAGGACACCCGGGCGACCGGGGTCAGGGTGGAGGGCGGAAGGGGTGCCGGTGACGGATCGCGCGACGGAGACCCGGGTCGACGAGGTCGAGGACCGGCTCGTGACCGCGGTCGCCGTCGGCGAGTACCTCCCCGGCTCCCGGCTGCCACCCGAACGTGAACTCGCCGGCCTGCTCGGGGTCGCCCGCGTCACGGTCCGCGGCGCGCTCGCCCGGCTCGTCAACCGCGGGTTGCTCGAGACCCGACGCGGCCGGGGTGGCGGGACCTTCGTCCGCGACCAGGAGGCCGGTGCCGCCTCGGACTCAGTGGGGCGCACGCTCCTGGCACGGTGGGCGGGGATCCAGGACACGGCCGACGCCATCGCGATCCTGCACGGTGCGCTCGCCGCGGCCGCCGCCGAACGGATCACCGCGGACCAGGCGGCCGGACTCCGGGAACGACTCGAGGCCTTCCGCACCGCGACCTCGGGGTTCGCCAAGCAGCAGGCCGACGCGGTCCTACACCGCAGCATCATCGACGCAGCGCAGAACGACGTGCTCCGCACCACGCTCGCGTCGCTCGAGTCGCAGATCTCGATCGCGGCTCCGGCGCACCTCTGGGGGACCGTCGACGGGATGGCGGCGATGGAGGCCCGGGCGCTGCGGGACCACGAGGAACTGGTCGAGGCAGTCTGTGCGGGACGGGTGGCGGACGCCGGGCGCATCGCACGGCAGCACGTGGGGATCGACGTCGAGTTGCTGGAGCGCGCGATGCTCCGGGCGGGACAGGTGCCGACCGGACCGGTGTGACGATGCCGGACGGGGAGGGCCGGGACACGGGAGGCCCGTGGCGGAGTCGCCACGGGCCTCCCGTGCTGCTGGTGCTGCTGGTGTGGTGCTGCCGGTGTCGTCCGGGTCAGACGTCGCGGCGCTTGGCGACGGTCATCGCCAGGGCGTTCACGACGACGACCTCGGCCAGGAGCACACCGGCACCGCTCCAGCCGTTGAGCGTGATGCCCTTCGGCGCGGGGGCACCCGAGTCGAACTGGTACAGGTGGGCACCGGCCGCGTCGGGCAGGAACTGGGTCACGTCGTTCAGCCAGTCGAGGTTCGCCAGCCCGGCGACGAGGCTGATGACCACGGGCAGGACCAGCAGGATGCCGAGCGTGATCGCGATGCCGCCCGCGCTCGAACGGACGAGCAGGCCGATACCGAAGGCGAGCAGTGCCAGCAGGGTGACGTCCACCGACGCACCGAGGATCGGCATCCAGACGGACGGGTCGGCCAGGTCGGGTTCGAGTCCCTTGCCGACCTGCAGGGCCGTCGAGATCGCGACGCCGATCCAGTTCGCCACCGCGCTGACGACGAAGGTGGTGACCGCGAGGACGGTCGCCTTCGCGACCAGGGCGCCGAGCCGACCGGGGTCGGCGGTGAAGGTCGACCGGATCTGTCCGGTGGCGTACTCGCCGGTGATGATGAGCACACCGAGCACGCCCACGACCAGGGCGGTCAGGTAGACGCTGATCGTGTTGATGCTGACGATCATGGCGTTCGCGCCGACGGTGCTCTGCTCGGCCCGTCCCGGTTCGAAGGCGGACCCGAGCAGGACGGCCAGGCCGAGGGTCAGGACGGCGATGACGGCGTAGCACCAGAACGTCGACCGGATGCTCCGGAACTTGATCCACTCGCTGCGGACGAGTCGGGTGTAGCCGAGGTGCACGTCGCGCGAGGACAGGTCCCCACGGTGGCGGTGCTGCTGGGTCGTCGGCTGGTCGGTCTTCTGCGGGGCGCTCATCGGGCTCCCTCCGATCGGTACTCGACGTCGTCGCGGGTGAGGGCCATGTAGGCCTCTTCCAGGCTCGCGCCGGTCGGGGTGAGTTCGTGCAGGACGACGTCGGCGCGGGCGGCGATGTCGCCGACGGTCGGTGCGTCCGGTCCGACGACGAGGAACGAGCCGTCCTCGCGCTGGGTGACCGTCGCGTTCGGGCCGATGGCGGTGAACAACTGGTCCGGCATCGGGGTGCGGACGACGACGCGCGCCAGGCTCACGTTGCCCGCGTGGTCACCGGCACCGGCGACGAACTCGGCGATCGGGGCGTCGGCGAGCACCTTGCCACGACCGAGCACGACCACGCGGTCGGCGGTCTGGGCCATTTCGCTCATCAGGTGGCTGGAGAGGAACACGGTCCGGCCCTCCCCGGCCATCCGACGGGCGAGCTGTCGGACCCAGAGGACCCCGTCGGGGTCCAGGCCGTTCACGGGCTCGTCGAGGATCAGGGTCTGCGGATCGCCGAGCAGCGCTGCGGCGATGCCGAGCCGCTGCCCCATGCCGAGCGAGAAGCCGCCGACCCGCTTGCGGGCGACGGACTCGATGCCGGTCATGTCCATGACCTCGTGCACCCGCCGCTTCGGGATGCCGTGCGTCGCGGCGAGCGCGAGGAGGTGGTTGTACGCGCTCCGACCGGAGTGCACCGCCTTCGCCTCGAGCAGTGCGCCGACCTGCCGGAGCGGGTCCCGGTAGCTCCGGTACGGGCGACCGTTCACCGTCGCCGTGCCGGAGGTCGGCTCGTCGAGCCCCATGATCATGCGCATGGTGGTCGACTTGCCGGCGCCGTTCGGGCCGAGGAAGCCGGTGACGCTGCCGGGGTGCACGACGAACGAGACGTCGTCGACCGCGAGCTTGGGGCCGTAGCGCTTGGAGAGGTGCTGTACTTCGATCATCGCCGCCCACCGTACGGGGACGCCGGAGCCGGCCGCCTCCCCCTGGAGGCGGAGATCGCGGCCACCTCGTGATCCTGCCGAGCGCCCCCCGTCGGCGACGGACGAACACCGGTGTCCTGCGCCGAACCCTCCCGCCACTTCGGAACGATCGTTCCAAGGCGGGTGTGATGTCACACGGTCGTCACACAGGGGAAACGGGCGGCGCGACCGAGGTCCGTAGCTTCGTGCCCAGGCAGACGCCGACCTCACCCTCTCCCACTCCGGAGGACGTCATGGCAACAGAAGTCGCGGCACCCGTCGCAGCGCCCCACGCCCCCCTCACGCCGACCGCCCCTGCGGGCGCCGGCCTGATGAAGCCCGGTTACGACCCGGCCCTCACGAACGAGGACCTCGCCCCGCTGCGGAAGCAGACCTGGACCAGCTACAACGTGTTCGCGTTCTGGATGTCGGACGTGCACTCCGTCGGCGGGTACGTCACCGCCGGCTCGCTCTTCGCACTGGGGATCGCCAGCTGGCAGGTGCTCGTCGCCCTGGTCGTCGGCATCCTGATCGTGCAGGTCTTCGCGAACCTCGTCGCGAAGCCCTCGCAGCGCACCGGGGTGCCGTACCCGGTGATCAACCGGGCGGTCTTCGGGGTCCTCGGCGCGAACGTGCCTGCGATCATCCGCGGCCTCATCGCGATGGCCTGGTACGGCGTGCAGACCTTCCTGGCCGCCCAGTCGCTCAATATCGTGTTCCTCAAGTTCATCCCCGGCGCAGCCGCCCTCCTGGAGCCGTCGTTCCTCGGGTTGAACGCGCTCGGCTGGATCTCCTACGCCGTCCTCTGGGTGGCACAGGGCGCCCTGTTCTGGATGGGCATGGACGCGATCCGGAAGTTCATCGACTGGGCTGGTCCCGCCGTGTACGTCGTGATGATCGCGCTCGCCGCGTACCTCGTCGCGACCGCCGGCATCGGCAACATCTCACTGACGCTCTCGGTCGGTGCGCCGATGTCCTTCGGTGCGAGCGTCCCGGTGATGCTGTCCGCGATCGCCCTGGTCGTCAGCTACTTCTCCGGCCCGATGCTCAACTTCGGCGACTTCTCGCGGTACGGCAGGTCATTCGCGGCCGTCAAACGCGGCAACATGCTCGGCCTGCCGATCAACTTCCTGTTCTTCTCGATCCTCACCGTGCTGTGCGCCAGTGCGACCGTCCCGGTGTTCGGCAAGCTCATCACCGACCCGATCGAGACCGTACAGGCCATCGGCGCCCCGTTCGCGATCCTGCTCGGCGGACTCACCTTCGTCACCGCGACGGTCGGCATCAACATCGTCGCCAACTTCATCAGCCCCGCGTTCGACTTCTCGAACGTCGCACCCCGCCGGATCAGCTGGCGGATGGGCGGGATGATCGCCGCGGTCGGGTCCGTGCTGCTCACCCCGTGGAACTGGTACGGCAACGACCAGGCGATCCTCTACACGCTCGGCGTCCTCGGGGCACTGATCGGCCCGCTCTTCGGCATCCTGATCGCCGGCTACTACATCGTCGGCAAGCAGCGGGTCGCCGTGGACGACATGTACTCCAAGGACCCGGCCGGCCGGTACTGGTACCGGAAGGGGTTCAACCCGAACGCCATCTGGACGCTCGTCACGACCGGTGCGGTGTCCGTCGCCAGCGCTGTGCTCCCGCCGGCCCTCGGGGTCGTCCCGTGGCTGAGCAGCTACAGCTGGTTCATCGGCTGCGGCCTCGGGCTCGTCGTCTTCTGGGCGCTCGAGCGTCGGTCGCCCGCCATGCCGCTCCTCGACGCAGACGACCCGACGGTCGACGACGGCGCCGCCCTCGGCCGCGCCTGACCGCCCTCGGTCGCGCCTGACCGGGGGACCCTCCCTGCACAGGGGCACCGGCGCACCGACTCCGGCAGGTGCCCCTGTGGACAGCCGGGAGGCCCGCCACCAGCCCGCGAGGATCGTCACCGCCCACGCTCCACCCGCTCCACCGGAAGGACCCACGATGCGCATCCGCGTCGTCAACCCCAACACCACCGTCTCGATGACGGCGGCCATCGGCCGTGCCGCAGCCGCTGTCGCCGGACCGGGAACGGTCATCGAAGCCGTCCAGCCCAGCATGGGTCCGGCGTCGATCGAGAGCCACTACGAGGAAGCGCTGGCCGTGCCGGGGCTCCTCGAACAGGTGCTCGCCGGGGAGCGCGACGGGGTGGACGCCACCGTCGTCGCGTGCTTCGGGGACCCGGGCATCGACGCGGCGCGCGAGATCGCCCGCGGCCCGGTGATCGGCATCGCCGAAGGGGCGTTCCGGACCGCCGCGATGCTCGGTCGGCGCTTCGGCGTCGTGACCACGCTCGAGCGGACGACCGGCCGTGCACGCGAACTCGCCGACCGCTACGGCTGCGCGTCCCTGCTGACCGAGGTCCGGGCGTGCGAGGTCCCCGTGCTCCGGCTCGACGACCCGGCCTCCGGCGCCCGGCAGCTCGTGGTCGACGAATGCCGTCAGGTGATCGCGAACGGCGCCGACGCCGTGGTGCTCGGTTGTGCGGGGATGGCGGAGTTCTGCGCATCGGTGTCCGACGAGATCGGGGCCCCGGTCGTCGACGGCGTCAGCGCCACGACCCTCCTCGCCGAGACACTCGTCCGACTCGGGCTGACCACCGGCAAGCACGGTGAGTACGCGCCGCCGCCGCCCAAACGGTTCACCGGGGCGCTCGCGTCCTTCGAGCTCGACGGCACCCGCGCGATGGTCGGAGCGGACGCATGACGAGCCTCCAGACCGCCGCGGTGGCGGACGCCGTCACGCCCCCCGACCTCGTGCTCCGTGCCCGCCGAACGTGGGTCGACGGCGCCTTCCGGCCCGCCGCCATCGTCGTCCGCGACGGGCGTGTCGCGTCCGTCGAGCCGCTCGACACCGACGTCACCGGGCACCACGACGCGACAGTCCCCGACGCCCACGTCCTGCTGCCCGGGCTCGTCGACACCCACGTCCACGTGAACGAGCCCGGGCGCACCGAGTGGGAGGGCTTCGCGTCCGCCACCCGCGCGGCCGCCCTCGGCGGGGTGACCACCATCATCGACATGCCGCTCAACTCGATCCCGGCCACCGTGGACGTCCCCGCGCTGCAGGTCAAGCGCGCCAGCGCCACCGGACGCGTCGCGGTGGACGTCGGGTTCTGGGGCGGAGCGGTCCCGGACAACGCCGGCGCCCTCGCCGGCCTGCACGACGCCGGGGTCTTCGGCTTCAAGTGCTTCACCGCCCCGTCCGGGGTCGACGAGTTCCCGCACCTCGACCCGACGCAGCTCCGGGCCGCGATCGCCGAGGTCGCCGCCCTCGACGCGCTCCTCATCGTCCACGCCGAGGACCCGGACCACCTCGTCGAGCACGACGCCCTCGGCCCGCGCTACCAGGACTTCCTCGACACCCGACCCGTCCAGGCGGAACGGTCCGCGATCGCCCGCGTGATCGACGGTGCGCGGGATACCGGTGCCCGGGTGCACGTCCTCCACCTCTCCGACGCCGGCGCGCTCCCGATGATCCGCGCGGCGAAGGACGACGGCGTGCGGATCACGGTCGAGACCTGCCCGCACTACCTGGCCTTCGAGTCCGGCTCGATCCCGGACGGTGCCACGGCCTACAAGTGCTGCCCGCCGATCCGCGACGACGCCAACCGGGACGCACTGTGGGCCGGCCTCCTCGACGGCACCATCGACATGGTGGTCTCGGACCACTCGCCCTCGACCGCCGACCTCAAGGTCGACGACTGGGGCCTCGCCTGGGGCGGCATCGCCGGCCTGCAGGTGGGCTTCCGAGCGCTGTGGACCGAGGCCGCGCGCCGGGGGTTGCCCCTCGAGGCGGTCCTGCCCGCCGTGACCACCGGACCGGCGGCGCTCGCCGGGTTCACCGACCGTGGCCGGATCGTGCCGGGTGCGCTTGCACACTTCGCCGTGTTCGACCCGGACGCCGAGTCCACGATCGACGTCGACGCCCTGGCACACCGGAACCCGGTGTCCGCGTTCGACGGGCTCCAGGTCCGCGGCCGGGTCACCCAGACGTGGCTCCGCGGGCGGCGTGTCACCGGCACCACCGACGGCGTCACGACGGTGGACGTGGTCGCCGGGGAGCTGGTGGACCGTGGCTGAGACACTCACCGCCGCCGACGTGCACGTCGGGTCGACGCCCGACGACGTCCTGTGGGGGCAGCTGCCGAGCCGCGACGACGCCCCCGTCCGCGCGGTCGCCCCGGGCACGGTCGTGACGATCGACACCGTCAGCCACGAAGGGCTGTTGTCCGACCAGGGGTCCGACCCGGTGGCGTTCTTCGGTGGGCACGGCGTCGAACCGGATGCCGTGCTCCAGGACGCGATCGACATCGTGCGGGATCTCGACCGGAACGCCGCCGACGGTCCGCACGTGGTGTCCCGACCGATCGCCGTCACCGGAGCCGAACCCGGCGACGTGGTGTCGGTGGCGATCCTCGCGGCGGTGCCTCGGGTGCCGTACGGGGTGATCTCGAACCGGCACGGACGCGGAGCACTCCCCGGGGAGCTCCCGCGCGGTGACGGCCCCGTCTCGGTGTTCGCCGACGTCGTGACCCGCGACGGCGTCGACCACGGCCGGCTGCCGGTGGTGGCGGGCGGTCCCCGCGTGGTGACCTTCCCGCTCCGACCGTTCCCCGGCATCGTCGGGATCACCGTCGACAGCGACGTCCGGCCGCACTCCGTCCCGCCGGGGGCCCACGGCGGGAACATCGACATCGCCCTGCTGACGGCCGGGTCGACGCTGCACCTGCCCGTGCAGGTGCCGGGAGCCGGTGTGTACGTCGGCGATCCGCACTTCGCCCAGGGCGACGGCGAGGTCGCCCTCACCGCGATGGAGGCCTCGCTCCGCCTGACCCTGCGCCTCGACGTGGTCCCGCGTGCCACTGCGCTCCGGCGCTTCGGCGCCCTGGTCGGTCCGATCGCCGAGACGACCGAGTTCCTCGTGCCGACGGGCATGGACGCCGACCTGGACGAAGCCGTACGCCGATGCGTCCGGGCGGCGATCACCCTGCTCCGGGCACGGTGGGGCGTCGACGAGCACCTGGCGTACGCGTACCTCAGCGCCGCGACCGACTTCCGCATCTCGCAGGTCGTCGACCTCGTCTGCGGCGCGCACGCGACCATCCGCAAAGCGGACTTCGACGCGGTGGTGCCGTGCGGCTGACGGGGACGTGGCCCGCCGGCCTCGAGTCGGCGTTCCACGAGTACGAGTCGGCCCTGATGCGGGACGACACCGCCGTGCTCGACGCGCTGTTCGAACCCGGCCCGGGCACCCTGCGCGGTGACGGCGCCGGCCTGCTGCGCGGGCACGGGCAGATCAGTGCGTTCCGCTCGTCCCGCGGCGGTGTCGCCCGCCGGGAACTCGTCGGCGTGGACGTGCAGGTCCTCGGCCCGGACGCCGTGCTGGTCGTGGGCGAATCGCAGTTCGTCGACGGCGGGCGCGGCCTGCAGACCCAGCTCTGGTGCCGGACCGACGGCGCATGGCTGATCCGCACGGCGCACGTCACCGGACGCGCGCCGGCGTTCGACCGGTCCGTCTGGCGCGTGCTCGGCGACCCGCTCGTCCCCGGCGGTGGTGCCGACGCCGGCCTCGGTCCTGGTGCTGGTCCCGGTCCTGGTGCTCGCCCCGGTCCCCTCGTCGGGGTCCGGGTGGCGGTGAAGGACCTCTTCGCCGTCCGCGGGCAGGTCATCGGCGCGGGCAACCCGACGTGGCAGGCCGCAGCCGCCGTCGAGCACGAGCACGCCCCCGCGGTCGCGATGCTCCTCGACGCCGGAGCCGAGCTGACCGGCATCGCCCGGAGCGACGAGTTCGCCTACGCGCTCGCCGGCCGGAACGCCCACTCCGGGACGACGCCGAACGGTGCGGCACCACAGCGGATCGGTGGTGGGTCGACCTCCGGTTCGGCTTCGGCGGTCGCGCTCGGACAGGCGGACCTCGGTCTGGGCACGGACACGGCAGGCAGCATCCGCGTGCCCGCGTCGTACCAGGGGCTCTGGGGGCTCCGGACGACCCACGGCACCGTCTCGCGGAGCGGCGTGCTGCCCCTCGCGCAGACCTTCGACACGGTGGGCTGGCTGACACGTGACCCCGGGGTGCTCCGGCAGGTCGTCGGCATCGCACTCGGTGACACCGCTGCGCAGCTGCGCGGTGCTGACGCCGGCGCGATCCGAACGGCTCCGCTGCTCCTGAGCGACGCGTTGCTCGACGCCGCCGAACCCGGCACCCAGAGCGCGTTCCTGGCGTGGCTCGAGCGGACCGGTCGCCCGGTGCGGTCGGTCGAGCTGCCCGACCTGGACGACCTCGCCGAGACGCTGCGGGTCGTCCAGGCCGCCGAGGCGCACCGGAACCACGGTGACTGGGTCGCTGCGCACCCGGGGGCACTCGGAGCCGACGTCGCCGAGCGGTTCGCGGCTGCGGCAGCCGTCACGGCAGAGCAGGAGTCGGCAGCGCGTGTCCGCCTCGTCGAACTCCGGACCGCGGTCCGACGGGTGATCGACGACGGTGTACTGGCCCTCCCCACGGTGCCCGGACCCGCGCCGAGCCGCACGGCCGGCACCGCTGCCGTGCTGGTCACGCGTCGGGCCACACTCCGCATGACGTCCGTGGCCGGGGTCGGCGGCCTGCCGGCGGTCAGCATGCCGGCGCTGCACCTCCAGGACGCTCCCGTCGGGATCTGCCTCGTCGGACCGGCCGGTGCCGACCTCGCGCTGGTCGACCTCGCGATCGACCTGTCCTCTTCGTCCGCAACACGTTCGTAACGCGCGTTCCACTACTCTCAACCTTGGAACGGAAGGATCAACCATGCACCCCGTGAACCCGCCCGCACGTCTCCTGATGGGCCCCGGCCCGATCGACGCCGACCCCCGCGTCCTCCGCGCACTCTCGACCCCGCTGGTCGGGCAGTACGACCCGTGGATGACCGAGACGATGAACCAGACGCAGGAGCTCTACCGCCGGGTGTTCGGCACCGCGAACGAGGCCACCGTCCTCGTCGACGGCACCTCCCGCGCCGGCATCGAAGCCTCCCTCGTCTCACTGCTCGCCCCCGGCGACAGCGTCCTGGTGCCGGTGTTCGGCCGGTTCGGGCACCTCCTCGCCGAGATCGCCGGACGTGCCGGAGCGACGGTGCACACGATCGAGACCGAGTGGGGCCAGGTGTTCCCGACCTCGGTGATCGAGGACGCGATCATCCGGGTGCGACCGAAGCTCCTGGCCGTCGTGCAGGGCGACACCTCGACGACGATGAACCAGCCGCTCGACGAACTCGGTGCGATCTGCGAACGGCACGGCGTGTTGTTCTACACGGACGTCACCGCCTCCGTCGGTGGGAACCCGCTCGAGGTGGATGCCTGGGGCATCGACGCCGTCAGCGCCGGACTGCAGAAGTGCCTCGGTGGCCCCTCCGGCAGTGCACCGCTGTCGCTCTCACCGCGAGCGGTCGCGGTGCTCGACGGGCGTCGGAGCGTCGAGGCCGGCATCCGCGAGCCCGGTGACGAGGTGTCCGACCACCCGATCCAGTCGAACTACCTCGACCTCGCGATGATCATCGACTATTGGGGGCCGCGACGCCTCAACCACCACACCGAAGCGGCGTCGATGCTCTACGCGGCGAACGAGTGCGCCCGGATCCTGCTCGAGGAAGGCCGCGACGCCGTGGTCGAACGGCACGCCCGCGCCGGCCGCGCGATGCTCGAGGGTGTCCGAGGCCTCGGCCTCACGGTGTTCGGGGACGTCGGCCACAAGATGCACAACGTCGTCGCGGTGGAGATCCCCGACGAGGTCCAGGGGGACGCGGTCCGCTCCGCGATGCTCGAGGACCACGGCATCGAGATCGGCACGTCGTTCGGCCCGCTGCACGGACGGGTGTGGCGCATCGGGACGATGGGCTACAACGCACGGAAGGACGCCGTCGTGACGACCCTGGCCGCCCTCGAGCAGTCCCTCCGTCGCGGCGGGAAGTCCGTGCCGCAGGGCGGTGGCGTCGACGCGGCGCTCGACGTCTACGCCGGTCGCGGTGCGGGACCCGACGCCGACCTCGACGCTGAACTCGACGCCGAGTTGGACGACGGGGTACGGGCGTGAGCGCGGCCGTCCAGGTCCCCGTCGCCAGCGCTCCGGCTCGCGCTGCCGCCGACCGGATCGTGGCCCGCTGCGACGAACTCGCCGTGATCAGCGAGACCGCGGGGCACATCACCCGGGTGTACCTGTCGCCCGAACACGCCCGCGCGAACGCCGTCGTCGGCACCTGGATGCAGGACGCCGGGCTCGACACCTGGCAGGATGCCGCCGGCAACCTCCACGGGCGGACCGGTCGAGCCGAGCCGCACGTACCCGTCCTGCTGCTCGGGTCGCACCTGGACACGGTGGTCGACGCCGGCCGGTACGACGGGGTCGTCGGTGTCCTCATGGCGATCGAGGTCGCCGCGCGCCTGCAGCAGGCTCGTGCCGAGCTGCCGTTCGCGCTCGAGGTCATCGCGTTCTCCGACGAGGAGGGCACCCGGTTCGGCAAGGCCCTGCTCGGGTCCTCCGCGGTCGCCGGGGTGTGGGACGACTCGTGGTGGGACCTCCGTGACGGTGAGGGCATGACCCTCCGTGCCGCCTTCGAGTCGTTCGGGCTGGACCCGGCCCAGGTCGGGCAGGCTGCGGTCGACCCCGGCTCGCTCGTCGGGTACCTCGAAGCGCACATCGAGCAGGGGCCGTACCTCGAGCACGCCGACCAGGCACTCGGCGTCGTCACCAGCATCGCGAGCGCTCGCCGGTTCACCGTGCGGGCGGTCGGCGAAGCGCGTCACGCCGGCGGCACCCCGTACGAGCGACGCCACGACGCCCTGCTCGCCGCTGCCGAGGCGGCCCTGGCGGTCGAGCGGATCTGTCGAACGGAGCAGCACATCGGCACCGTCGGCACGATGGCCGTCGAACCCGGGGCGGTCAACGTCGTGCCCGGCCTCGCGACGTTCGCGGTCGACCTCCGCGGCGAGTTCGACGACGGACGTGACCGTGTCTGGGACGAGATCGCCGAGGCGTTCCGTGAGATCGGTGCGCGGCGCGGCGTGGACGTCACGCCGACCGAGGTGCACCGGGCACCGGCGGTCTTCTGCGCCCCGCACCTGATGCACGCCGTCCGTGCGGGCATCGTCAGCACCGGCGAGCCGGAACCGCTCGAGCTGTTCTCACGCGCGGGGCACGACGCGATGTCCCTCGGCCTGGTCACCGACGTCGCGATGCTGTTCCTGCGGAACCCGGACGGCATCAGTCACCACCCGGACGAGTTCGTCTCCGCCGCCGACGTCGCGCTCGGACTCGACGCGCTCGTCGGAGCGGTCGAGCACCTCGCCCGGACGAGCGACACGCACCCACACGTGACGACGGGGGTGGAGGCATGAGCGTCCCCGACGTCCGCGGACGCATCGACTCGGTCTGGGAGCGCCTCTCACCGGCCGAGCGCCGGGTCGCCGCGATGATCCGCCACGACCCCGAGCTCCTGCTGGTCGGCACCTCGGCGCAGTTGGCCGCCGAGTCCGGCACCTCGAAGGCGACGGTCTCGCGTCTCGTGCGGTCGCTGGGGTTCCAGGACGCCGCCGAGGTCCGCCAGAACCTCATGTCAGCGCGGGGGACCGGCCTGCCCTGGGCGGCGGAGGACGCCGCCCACGTCGACCAGCGTGCGGTGGAGGCGCGGAACCTCGATGCGGCCTTCGCTTCCCTCGCCCGAGCCGACCGTCCACGCCTCTCCCGACGGATCGTCCGCGCACGGCGGGTCCTGGTCTTCGGCGAGCGCGGCGCGTACCCGATCGCGCTGCAGCTCCGTGCGCAGCTCGCGCAGGTCCGTCCCGACGTCCGCGTCGGGCCGGCACCGGGGCAGCGCCTCGGGGAGGAGGTCGCCGACCTCGACCGCCGCGACCTCGTGGTCATCGTCACGGTCCGGCGGCACGCCGCGGGGGTCGACCGTCTCGTCCGACACTGCGTCGGGACCGGGGCGGACGTCGTCGTCATCGGGGACCCGACAGCCGCCGTCATCGCGGCGCCCGCGACCACCGCGGTGCTCTGCCCGGTCGACTCGCCCTCCGCGTTCGACTCGTTGGCGGCGCTGTTCGCGGTCGTCGCGGCGATCACGAACGACGTGTACGAGGCCTCCGGCCCCTCCGGTCGGACCCGGGTGGAAGCGGTGGCGAACGCCTACGACACGCTCGGTGAACTCGCCGGCTCCTGATCGACGTCACCCGGACCTTCGACGGTGGCAGCCGCGCGGAGCTCGGCGGCGAGCGACCGGTTCCGCTCTCGGATCAACCGCACCAGGTACCGCCGCAACACCAGCCCCTCGGCGATCCGCCCGAGCACGCCGCACGGTGCCCGGAACGTGATCTCGTCCACCATGCGGGTCCCGGTGGGCGTCGCCTCGAACCGGTGCCGGTGTCGGAACCGGGCGAACGGCCCGCGCACCTGTTCGTCGACGAACGTGTGGGGAGCCTCCAGCGCGGTGATTCCGTTCGTCATCCGCCAGACGACCCCGAAGTGGCGGGCACGCCAGGTCACGCTCTCACCGATCCCGATCAGCCCGTCAGTGCGTCCGGCGACGGCCTGCTCACCGGTCGCGGCCATCGACCGCAGGTGCGCGCCGATGTCCAGGGACAGCGCGAACGCCTGCTCGGGCGGCACGGGCAGGTCGGTCACGATCTGGAAAGCAGCGCTCACCCCTCGATCCTGGCGCACGGGCGGCAGGATGGTCACGTGACCGATGCCGCCCTGACCCCGCTCGACCGTGCCGGGAGGCTCGTCCCCGGCCTCGCGCTCGCCACCGGCATCGCCGTGGTCGCGACCGTGATCGGGCGGTTCCTACCGGTCGTCGGAGCGCCGGTCAGCGGGGTGGTGATCGGCGCGGTCCTCGGGACAGTACGGCGTCCCGGTCAGGTGTTCCGGCCGGGGATCACGACCGCGAGCAAGACCGTGCTGCAGTCCGCGGTCGTCCTGCTCGGCGCGCAGCTGTCGCTCGTGCAGGTCGCCCGGGTCGGGGTGCAGTCGCTGCCGGTGATGCTCGGCACCCTCGTCGTCTGCCTGGTCGCAGCGTGGGGGATCGGTCGGGCGCTCGGTGTCGTCGGCAACCTCCGGACCCTGATCGGCGTCGGGACGGGGATCTGCGGGGCGTCGGCGATCGCTGCCGTCACCCCGGTGATCGGCGCGGTGTCGATCGAGGTCGCGTACGCGGTGTCGACGATCTTCCTGTTCAACGTGGCCGCGGTCGTCGTCTTCCCCGTGGTCGGGCACGCCCTGGGCATGAGCCAGCACGCGTTCGGGCTGTTCGCGGGGACGGCGGTGAACGACACCTCCTCGGTCGTCGCCGCAGCGAGCACCTACGGCTCGGGGGCGGCGGACTTCGCGGTCGTCGTGAAACTCGTCCGGACGCTGATGATCATCCCGGTGGTCCTCGGCCTCGCGTGGCTCGTCGGACGCCGGGCCGAGCGGTCGGCGACGACAGCGGGGGACGTGGCGCTGGACGGGACCGGGATCGACCCCGCCGTCGCACCCGCTCGACCGAGGTGGTCACCGCGCCGCGTGTTCCGTCTCGTGCCGTGGTTCCTCATCGGCTTCGTGCTGGTGGCCGCCGTGAACTCCACCGGGGTGATCCCGGGGCCTGCGCACCCGGCGATCGCCACGATCGCCGCGTTCCTCATCACCGTCGCCCTGAGCGCGATCGGCCTGTCCACCGACATCGCCGGGTTCCGCCGCGCCGGGTTCCGGCCGCTGGTCCTCGGCGGGTCGCTCTGGATCGTGGTGTCGCTGTCGAGCCTCGGCCTGCAGGCCCTCACCGGCAGCATCTGACGCCGACAGCCGGCAGACCCCGCCCGGCAGACCCCGCCCGGTACGGTCGGGGGATGGACCTCGACGCCCTCCCCTTCCCCGTCATCGACGGACACAACGACCTGCCGTGGGAGCGTCGCGAGACGCACGGGTCCGGCGTCGAGGGGATCGATTCCGAGACCGACTCGCTGCACACCGACCTGCCGAAGCTCCGTGCCGGTGGGGTCGTCGGCCAGTTCTGGTCGGTGTTCGTCCCGGTCGAGGAGCCCGACCCGGTCCGGACGACGCTGCAGCAGATCGACCTCGCCCATCGCATGATCGAGCGCTACCCGGACGACCTGGCGCTCGCGCGGACCGCCGCCGAGGTGCGGGCGGCGATCGCCTCAGGCCGGATCGCCTCGCTGCTCGGCGCCGAGGGCGGGCACTCGATCGGTGACGACCTGGCCGTCCTCCGCGACTTCGCACGGCTCGGCGTCCGGTACATGACGCTGACGCACAACGACGACACCCCGTGGGCCGACTCGGCCACCGGTGCCCGGGCGCACGGAGGCCTGACCGACCGCGGGCGCGACGTCGTCGCCGAGATGGAACGGATCGGCATGCTCGTCGACCTGTCCCACACCGCACCCACCACCATGCGGGACACCCTCGACGTGGCCACCCGGCCGGTCGTGTTCAGCCACTCGTCGACGGTGGCGATCGACGACCACCCCCGGAACGTGCCGGACGACGTGCTCGCGCGCTTGGCCGACAACAGCGGCGTGGTGATGCTCACCTTCGTGCCGAAGTTCGTCTCCCGGGTCTGGGCCGACTGGGAAGAGGCCGGCGCCGCCGGCGAACCGCCCCTCGTCACGGTCTCCGACGTCGCGGACCACGTCGAGCACGCCCGCAGCGTCGCGGGTGCGGCACACATCGGCCTCGGCGGGGACTACGACGGCACGCCGGTGCTGCCGTCGGACCTGCGCGACGTCTCGCGGTACCCGGTGCTCGCCGAGGAGCTCCGCCGCCGCGGCTGGGGCGACGGCGATCTGCGGGCGCTGGCGGGCGGCAACGTGCTCCGCGTGCTCGAGGCCACCGACGGCCGGTTCGCACGCACCGCCCACGTCCGCTGATCTGCGGCGCTCGGAGCACCCCCGAACTGGTGCCCCGTCGTCGCGCACCCACGACGTCACACCAGGGATGCGCCCCGGACCGGCTCGCTAAGATCAGGCCGCACACCGAGCCTCCTGGGATGGAGGCCCTGGGACCGACGTGAGGACGCAACGCATGACCGGCACCATCTACGACAACATCTCCCAGGCCTTCGGCAACACCCCGCTCGTGCGGCTGAACCGACTGCCCCAGGAGGGCGGGGCCGAGGTCCTCGCCAAGCTCGAGTTCTACAACCCGGGCGCCAGCGTCAAGGACCGTCTCGGCGTCGCGATCATCGACGCAGCGGAGGAGTCCGGTGACCTGAAGCCCGGCGGCACGATCGTCGAGGGTTCGTCGGGCAACACCGGCATCGCCCTCGCCCTCGTGGGTGCGGCCCGCGGGTACAAGGTCGTCATCACGATGCCCGAGACCATGAGTGTCGAGCGCCGGGCCGTCATGCGTGCGTACGGAGCGGAGATCGTCCTGACCCCGGGCTCCGAGGGCATGAAGGGCGCCGTCGAACGCGCCGGTCAGATCGTCGACGAGACCCCGGGCGCGATCCTCGCCCACCAGTTCGAGACGACCGCGAACGCAGCGATCCACCGTCGGACCACGGCGCAGGAGATCCTCCGCGACACCGAGGAGCACGTCGACGTGTTCGTCGCGGGTGTCGGGACCGGCGGCACCATCACCGGTGTCGGGCAGGTCCTCAAGGAGCGCGTCCCCGGTGTGCAGGTCATCGCCGTCGAACCGGCCGACTCGCCCCTCCTGACCAAGGGCACGGCCGGGCCGCACAAGATCGCCGGCATCGGGGCGAACTTCATCCCCGAGGTCCTCGACCGTTCCGTGATCGACGAGGTCATCGACGTCGAGCTCGACGACGCCCTGCGGGTCGCCCGCGCGCTGGCCACGGAGGAGGGCATCCTCTCCGGCATCTCCTCGGGTGCCATCATCCACGCGGCCCTGCAGGTCGCGGCGCGGCCGGAGAACGCCGGCAAGCGCATCGTCGCGATCGTCTGCGACACGGGGGAGCGCTACCTGTCGACGGTGCTCTTCGAGGGGCTCTCTGCGTGACGACGGCTCAACGCCGCGGCGTGCTGCGGACGGTCCGGGAGGACCTCGCCGCCGCACGCCGCGGTGACCCCGCCGCGCGCGGGGACCTCGAGAACGCGATCGTCTACTCGGGGCTGCACGCGATCTGGGCGTACCGGGTCACGCATCGACTGTGGGTCGCGCAGGGCCTGCCCGGTTCACGGACGGCGGCTCGGATCCTCGCGCAGGTCGCGCGGACCCTCACGGGCATCGAGATCCACCCCGGTGCCCGCATCGGTCGCCGGTTCTTCATCGACCACGGCTTCGGTGTCGTCATCGGCGAGACGGCGGTGGTCGGCGACGACGTCCTCGTGTTCCACGGCGTGACCCTGGGCGGTCGGGGTGGAGGCCCGGGGCCGGGCTCCAAGCGGCACCCGACGGTGGGCGACCGGGTCGTCCTGGGTGCCGGCTCGGCGCTGATCGGCGGCATCACGGTCGGTGACGACGCCGTCATCGGCGCGGGGACCGTCGTCACGAAGGACGTGCCGGCGAACTCCGTCGTGACCGGGATCGCCGGCACCGCACGTCCGCGGTCCGGACACGAGGGCGTCCCGGAGCTCTGAGGCCGAACTCCCGGGCGTCCCGGGGACTGCCGGGTCAGCTCTTCTCGCAGGCGATCCCGTCGGCGTCGCGGTCCATCTTCTTGTTCGCGTTGTAGAGGGCGTCGTCCTTCTTCACGGTGCCCTTGAGTGCGCGGTACGAGGTCTTGCCGCCGGAGGTCACCTTGTTCTGGGTGACGGACTTCTTGGCGATCCCGCCCGAGTACACCTTGTTGACGGCGGTGCAGTTGGCGTAGGCCTTCGGCGCGGCGGAGGCGCTCGTCGCGGTGCCGGCGACACCGCCGACGGTGAGGGCGAGGGCGACGGCAGCGATGCCGAGGGTTCGAGTGGTCGTCACGGGTTCCTCCTGGAGGTGCGTTCGCCGACCGTCGGGTACGTGCGGCACGACGAGGGTACTGCCGATCCTTGAGGGAACTTCACCCCCACAACGAGGCAGGAACGGGCATCCTGGTGCGATGGACGGGACCACCCTGCACACGATCGTCGCGCGGACCGCGATGGCGCTGCCGGCCGTGACCGAGACGCAGCCGTTCGGCGAGGGGACCGACGTCTACAAGGTGGTCGACAAGATGTTCGCGATGAACGCGGAGCTCCGTGGTGTGGCGATCGTGAACCTCAAGTGCGCCCCACCCCACGGTGCCGCGCTGGTGCGGGACCACCCGGAGATCACCCCGGGCTGGCACATGGACAAGCGGCACTGGATCACGCTGTCGCCGGGGGAGGGGATCGACGAGCAGATGGTCGAGGACCTCGTCGCGAACGCCTGGGACCTCGTCGTCGCCGGCCTGCCGCGTGCCCGCCGCCCGTACGACCCGGGCCGTGGCGCCGGACCGGCCTGACGCGCGCGCCGGACCGCCAGGCCGACGCGGAACCCGCCGGGCCAGCGCGGGCCCCGCGGTCAGACGGCTGCGCGCCGGAGGGCGAGCTGGGCCTCCCGGACGACCTTCGGCGCGAGTCCGCCGCCCGAGGCGAGCACCGCCGTGGCCTGCTCCGCCGTGAGTCCGGCGAACATCTGCCCGATCGTGACCCCGTGCTCGGGGCGGTCCAGCACCGTCACCGCGTTGCCCGCGGCGACCGCACCGGAGCGCCGGACCCGGAAGTACGCGCCGGGACGGCCCTCTTCGGCGAAGCGCTTGACCCACTTGTCGACCTGCATCCGGCGCGCGAAGGTGCCGCAGGGGGTCCGCGGGATCGTGACCTCGAGTTCCAGGGTGTCGCCGATGCGCAGGCGCTCCCCGATGACCAGGCCGGTGACGTCGATGCCCGTCGTCCGGAGGTTCTCGCCGAACAGCCCGGGCGGGATCGGTCGGTCCAGCTGTCCGGCGAAGTACGCGGCGTCCTCGTCGGCGTACACGTAGACGGCCTGGTCCTCGCCGCCGTGGTGCTTGCGGTCCGCCTGCACGTCCGCGTACAGCCCGAGCGGGCGGACGCGGACCGGCCCGTCGACCGGGCGTTTGTCGATGGCGGTGATGCCGATCGTGCCGGAGTCGCGGTGCAGCTGTTCGACGCGGCAGACGGCGGTGACGACGGGCATGGGTCCACCCTGCCGTACGGCGGCCCCGCTGTGCACCTGGCAGCTCGACACGCAGGCCGATCTGCGCCGTCAGCAGGAGGAGGGGACCGTGCAACCGCAGCGACGCCGGACGGATCTCGTCGACGCTCGGATCCATCGGCAGCCGGTCCGGCTCAGTACCAGTTGACCGCCTGCGAGTGCGACCACGCACTGCACGGGGTGCCGTAGGAGCCCTCGATGTACTGCAGGCCCCAGGCGACCTGGGTGGCGGCGTTCGTCTGCCAGTCCGCGGCGATCGAGGCCATCTTCGAGCCGGGGAGTGCCTGCGGGATGCCGGTCGCGCCACCGTTCGCGTTGACGGCGCGGTAGTCCCAGCCGGACTCCTTGGTCCACAGGCTGTCGAGGCACTGGAACTGGTCGGATCCCCAGCCGTACTGCGACGACGCCAGCGCGGCGGCTGCCGCCCGCGCGCCGGCGGGGGTGTTCGCCCGAGCCTGGGCCTCGGCGGCTGCTCGCTCCGCCGCGGCACGCTCAGCAGCGGCCTTCGCCGCTGCTGCCGCGTCCGCGGCACGCTTCGCGGCCGCCTCGCGTGCGGCGGCGGCCTGTGCGTCGGCGTGGTCCTGGTCCGCGCTCGCCTGGGCGACGTCCTGCGTGGTGTCGACGGTCGACGCGATCCGTTCGGTCAGCGCCGAGCCGGAGAGCGAGGTGTAGTCGGACAGCGAGGCGATCCGGTGTTCGAGCCGGGAGGTGTCGGTCCCCTCGTTCGCGTCCCGGACGACCGTGCGTGCCGTCGAGATCGTGGCGGCGGCCTGGGCCCGGTCGAGGTCGGTACCGGACAGGTGGGGCGTCGCGGTGGCGCTGGGGACACCGAGCGCCTCGCCGAGTGCGGGCTGCGTGATGGTGAGGGCGCCGCCGGCGATCGCGACGACCGCGGCGCTGCCGGCGATCAGGACGCCGTGCCGACGGAGGGTCCGGCGCATCCGGCGGGACGGGGTGTCGAGGGCTGCGCGGCGGGTGCCGGGGGCCGGGGTGCTCGTGCGGGGAGTGGTTCTCGTCATCGTTTCCGCTTGTCGGCCGGCTCGTGGTGCGGGTCCGTGTGGGCGTCGAGGCGTGGCGTGCGCACGGGTGGTGCGCACGCCGGTCACCGGTGCCCGTCGACCGTCGGGGGGACGGTGAGGGCTCCGGGAGGACAGGAGGGGGGGACCTGCTGTCAGCGGCGTCGTCGCGTGGACCCGCGAGCCGGGGGAGGACCGGACGGTGATGTGGGGCCCGTCCGTTCCGCCTCCGAGCGGGTGACGATCACGTCACTCGCGGGGGCGAAGCGGCAACGATGACCTGCGATCCTGGGTGCCCCGTCCGAGTCCACTCCCAGAACCGTCGCTCCACGGTTCGGTAACGGTTCAGTAACGAGCCGGTGGTGATCAGCGTGTGGGGGTCGCCTGGCTCGTCGGGCTCTGTGCGACCCGCTCGAGGGCGTCGAGTGCCTGCGCGATGGAGTCGACGTCGTCGGGGGACAGCTCGGCGATGAGCCCGGCCACGATGCCGGTGCGCTGCGACCGGGCCGCGTCGACGGCGTCCATGCCCGCCTGGGTCGCGCTCACCATGAAGGCCCGGCCGTCACGCGGGTCCGGGTCCCGGACGATGAACCCGCGCTGTTCGAGCTCGGTGAGGATCCGGGTCATCGTGGGCTTGGTGACGACCTCGATCCGCGACAGGTCGCCGGGGCGGAGGGGACCGTGCTGCACGATCGACGCCAGGGCCGAGACGATGCCGTAGCCGAGCGAGGCCGAGTCGGTGCGTGCGCGCCGGTTGATCCGGCCGACGGCCGCGGCGAGGCGGGCGGCGACCTCGGTGCGGTCCGGGTCGAGGTCGGTCATGGTCGCTCCGCGGGTGTCGTTCGGGTGGTGAGCACGATCGTAGCGGTCGGGGAACACGCGTCGAACGGGGGACACGGCTGCGGTCCCGGCCGGCGGCGCCCGATGCCCGGCACACCGCTCGCCCGCCCCGACCGACGGACGGCGATCGTTTCCTGTACGGACGCTCAGGACATCCCGCGAGTCCGGGTCAGCGCTTCTCGCCCGGGAGTAGGTGGATCGCCTCCGTCGCGAGTTCCGCCGCGACGTTGTCGCCGTCCGCGGTGGCTGCCCGCAGGCGTCGGAAGTCCGCGGTCATCTGGTCCCAGTCGAGGAGCTCGTCCAGGTTCGGCAGGCGCAGTCGGAACGCCAGGCCGTCCATCGTGTCATGGCAGACCCGCCGCAGGTTCTCGTTGCCGCACTCGGCGACGTACAGGGCGAACACCCCGAGGGCGTCGCGGTTCACGGCCGGGACGTCGTGCGCCTCGAGCTCGGTGATGGTCTTGTCGAGCGCTCCGAGGATCCGCTTGCGTGTCGCGGTGCCGAGTCGGGGGACCGCCAGGCGGACGACGCCTCCGAAGAGCACGCCCAGCGTCTGCATGGCCTCGATCACCTCGGCCGGGTCGGGGGTCGTGACCCGCGTGTACCGGTTCGGCGCCATCTCGATGAGTCCGGCGCGCGCGAGCTGGCTCAGTGCCTCGCGGATCGGCGTCCGCGAGACCCCGAGCCAGGCGATGAGCTCGTCGTCGTTCAGGCGTTCCCCGGGCTCGAGCGTGCCGTCCATGATCGCCTCGTGGATCTTCTGACGGACGGTGTCGCGGAGCAGCTTGTGCTCGGTCGGGGCGCTGCTGGGGACCGGCATGGGAGGCCTTCCGGGTTCAGGACGGGTGCCCGCTCACCGTACCTGATGTGGTACCGGACGGTTGCCCGGGCCGAGCGCGCTCGGAGCCCGGTGCCCTCGCAGCCCAGTGCGCTCAGAGCCCGAGCAGGCGGAGCGTCTCCGGGTCCTCGGCCCCGGCGAACCACCGGTCGAGCACGGCGGTGAACGGCGTCGGGTCATCGGCCGCCCGGGCGAAGAGCGTCATCGACGAGCGGGCCTTCACCGCGTCGATCCCGCCGAACAACTCCTCGGCCGAGGTCGCGGGCGCGTCGAGCACCGTCACCGCGACCGTGCGCAGTCGCGGTCCGAGCACCGGGTGCGCCAGGTACGCGCGCGCCTCGGCCAGCCCGGACACCGCGTACCGCTGCGCGGTCGCACTGCGTCCGAGCCCGGCGATCTGCGGCATGACGAACCACATCCAGTGGGAGCGCTTCCGCCCGGCCGCGAGTTCGGCCAGGGCGGTGTCGTGGACACCCCGTTGCGCGGCCACGAACCGGTCGAGACCGTACGGGTCACGTGCTGTGTCGTTCACCGGACCACGTCCCCCCACGCGTACCGGACCGTGGTGCCGTCCACCACGAGGAGCGAGTCGGGCTCGCGGTCGAACAGTCCGGGTAGTCCCACCGCATCGGGGAGGTCACCCTCCAGGCGCTCCAGTCGGGCCGACCGCACCGTGAGGGGCGCGTGCTGTCGCTGCCAGTACAGCGTCTGCGCGAGCAGTCGCGCGTGGATCCCGGCGCGGGTCGTGAGGTCCGCCGCCAGCGCTGAGCGGTCGACCTCACCGGCCACGACGCGGACCGAGGCGGCGTGGCGGGGGCCGGTCGCGCCTCCCGTCCGACGGGCCTGGCGGACCGCGCGGATCGGGTGCCGGACCCGGTCCGGGTGGCGGACCGACCGGTGCCCGAGGGTCTCGCCGCGGCGACGGGAGCGCGCCCAGGCGAACGCGTAGGGGACGCCGAGCAGCGCGTGCGCGGCGACGATCGCGGGCACGTTCGGGGTGTCCACGGTGAGGTAGGCGATGCCGCGTCGGCCGACGTCGTCGACGGTGAGGACCTCGACCGTGACCTCCGTCATCGAGCCGAGGCGGGTCGATGGCGGGAACGGCGGCACCTGCGTCTCGCGGAATACGTACGAGACGAGGCCCACCCAGGCGCTGCCGTCCACGATGTCCGGCCGCGTGCCCCGGGGGACCAGGCGGGCCAGCGTCTCCGGCTCGCACCGCCAGTGCGCGAAGACGACGTCGTCCCAGGCGTGCACCGTCACCGCCCGGTGTCGGAGGGCGACCGTGGCACGGGTGCGTGGATCGGCGTCACCGGCCCCGAGCCCGGCCGGTGGCTCCTGGCCGTCGTCGGTCATCGGCGTGGGGCGTTCCGGGCGACGCGGACCGCCGACGCGACGAGCGGCGCCTGCAGCGGCAGCCGGAGGACCGCGATCAGGCGTGCCGCCCGGGAGGCCCGTGGGTGCTCGAGCAGGTCGCTCGCCATCTTCACGTTGGCGGGGAACACCGCGAGGAAGAGGGCGGCCGCCGCCCAGCCCGCGCGTCGCCGGGTCGCGGGGACGAGGAGACCGGCGGCGATGCCGAGCTCGGCGAGACCCGAGACGAGCGTCGTGGTCCGGGGCGGCAGGGCCTCCGGGACGATCCGGTCGTAACCTCGGGGCCGGAGGAAGTGGGTCACCCCGGCGCTGCCCAGGAGGAGAGCGAGGACCCCGGCGGTCCTCCTGGCACGTCGTGCGCGTTCGGTCCGGCGTCGCATCGCCCCATCGTGCCCGACCGCACACGGTCCACGCCCAGGTCCGGTCCAGGGGAGCGCAGGTGCGCTCAGGTCAGCGCGGTCGCGACCAGGTCGAGCACCGCCGTGGCGACCTCGGCCTTCGTGCCCGAGGTCTCGCGGACGACCGAGCCGCCGGGGACGAGCACCTCGATGGCGTTCTCCTCGCGCTCGAACCCGTGCGACCAGCCGACGTGGTTCACGACGAGCAGGTCGGCGGGCTTCCGGGCGATCTTGGCGCGGCCGAGTTCGAGGCGCGCCTCGCGGTCGGGTTCGGTCTCCGCCGCGAAGCCCACGACGACCTGACCGGCCCGGCGTGCTGCGACGAGTTCGGCGAGGACGTCGGGGTTCTTCACCAGCTCGAGCGTCATCCGGTCGCCCTGCTGCTCCTTCTTGAGCTTCGACTCGAGCACCTCGGCCGGTCGGTAGTCGGCGACCGCTGCGGTCATCACCAGGACGTCCGCCTCGGGTGCTTCGGCGTGCATGGCGGCGGCGAGCTCCTGCGCGGACCCGACCCGGACGATGCGGACCGCCAAGCCCTCGGTGAGGCCGGGGTCGGTGTTCGCGGCGACGAGGGTGACGACGGCACCGCGGCGGGCGGCCTCGGCGGCGAGCGCCAACCCTTGCCGGCCGCTCGACCGGTTGCCGACGAAGCGGACCGGGTCGAGGGGTTCGCGGGTGCCACCGGCGCTGACGACGACACGGACGCCGGCCAGGTCGCCCTGCTCGCCTCGGGCGCCGGTGTGGAGGCCCGGTGTGGCGTCGAGCGATCCGGTGCGGTCCGGCGCTTCGGCGGCCTCGAGCACCGCGAGTGCCGCGACGACGATGTCCTCCGGCTCCGACATCCGACCGATGCCGGCGTCGTCCCCGGTGAGCGCGCCGACGACCGGCCCGACGACGTGCACGCCGCGGGCGCGCAGGGTGGCGAGGTTCGCCCGGGTCGCGGGGTGCTCCCACATCTGCGGGTGCATGGCGGGGGCGACGACGACAGGGGCTCCGGTGGCCAGGAGGGTGGTGCCGAGCAGGTCACCGGCGAGCCCGGCGGCCATCTTGGCAAGGCTGTCGGCGGTGGCGGGGGCGATCACGACGAGGTCGGCGCGACGGCCGAGCGCGACGTGCCGGACCTCGGCGACGTCGTCCCAGACGCTGGTCGAGACGGGGTTGCGGCTGAGGGCCTCCAGGGTGGGCAGGCCGACGAACCGCAGCGCGCCCTCGGTGGGGACGACGTGCACGTCGTGGCCGCGCTTGACCAGGTCGCGGACGACGCCGACGGCCTTGTAGGCGGCGATCCCGCCCGTGATGCCGACGACGACGGTGCGGGGACGGGCGGGCTGCGTGGCTGCGTCGTTCACAGCGCTCACGCTACCCGGGCGGCTCCGCACGCCGCCGGGTCGGTTCCCGGAGCGCGGGTGGCAGGATCGGCCGCATGTGCACCGTCGTCGTCCGTGTCGATCCCGGCGCGGCGTGGCCCGTGACCGTCCTGGCGCTCCGGGACGAGTCCCCGGACCGGCCGTGGGACCCGCCGGCCGCGTGGTGGCCGGAGCGTGACACCGGCGTCGTCGGCGTCCGGGACCAGCAGGCGGGAGGCGCGTGGCTGGCCGCCTCGGACCGCAACGGCCTGGCCGTGGTGCTCAACCGGTGGGAGTCGACCCCGGGTGTCGACGGCGCCTGGACCACCCGGGGGACCCTGCCGCTGGACGCGGTCGTGGACGACGTCGTCCCGGGCGCGGACGGCGTGCTGCCGACGAGCCGCGCGTTCAACCTGGTCCGTGCCACCGCCGACGGCGCCGAGGTCGTCACCTGGGACGGCACCGCCGTCCGGACGACGGCGCTCGGACCGGGCGTGCACATGGTCACGCACGGGGAGCCGGACGACCCGGCCGCACCCCGGATCGGGCGGTGGCTCGACGCCTTCCGCGCGGTGCCCGCTCCGACCGGGCCTCCGGCCGCCGAACCCGTCGATGAACTCAGCACCACGCCGGATGACGGGTGGGCGCCGTGGTTCGGGGTGCTCGCCGGGTCCACCGCGCTGGCACCGGACGACCGGGACGCGATCCTCCGGGACACGGTCGAGCCGGAGGGGCACTTCGCGACGCTGTCGATCGTGGCCGCGGCGGTCGGACCCGGGCGGACGGTGCTCCGGCACACCAGGCTCGCGGAGCCGGGGGAGCTGCGGCTCGACAGCGCCGGCTGACCAGGGGGTGGCGGGGCGGGGGCGGGGTGCGCCTCCCGACTGGGCCGGCGCGTGCTGACCGGTCGGGAGGCCCGCTCGTGTCAGTCCGGCAGGCGCGTGCCGGTGAGGTCCTCGGCCACGGCCCACAGGGACCTGGCGAGGTCGACGCCACGGGCTGAGCGGGGCACCGAGGTGAGAGTGGTCGGCCCGGTCAGGCCGAACGCCCCGGCCGGCCCGTAGTAGGCCCCGGAGGCGGCGTTCCGCCCGACGGCCGCGTACAGCAGCGGCTCGGAGCCCTGCTCGACGTCCTGCGTGAACGGCAGCGCCCGATCGCTCGACTGCACGGGGCGGTCGCGGCCGAGCGACCGACCCGCCGACTGCAGGTTCGTCCGGGTGTAGCCGGGGTGCGCGATGGTCGAGGACAGGTGCCAGTCGCGGGTGACCGCCGCCTGGTGCAGGTGCAGTCCGAGGAGCAGGTCGGCGAGCTTCGACTGGGCGTAGGCGAGCCACGGCTGGTAGCCGGTCTGCCACTGCAGGTCGCCGAAGTGGATCCTGCCCGGCACCGCGGCGATGCTCGACATCGTCGCGACCCGGGGGGCTTCGGCACGCAGCAGGGTGGGCAGCAGCAGGTTCGTCAGCGCGAACGGGCCGAGGTAGTTCGTCCCGAACTGGAGCTCGAAGCCGTCCGCGGTCTCGAAGCGCTCCCGGGGCGCCATCACGCCGGCGTTGTTGACGAGCACGTCGAGCGGACGGTCGTCGGCGATGATCCCGTCGGCGAAGCGGTGCACGCTCGACATGTCGGCGAGGTCGAGTTCGCGGACCTCGAGGTCGGCGTCGGGGTGCTCGCGGCGGATCTCGGCGGCGGCGGCCTCGCCCTTGGACGCCGTGCGGACGGCGATGACGACGCTCGCGCCGGCTCCTGCGAGCCTGCGGGCGGTCTCCTTGCCGGTGCCGCTGTTCGACCCGGTGACGACGATGCGTCGGCCGGTCTGGTCGGGGAGGTCCGAGGGCTGCACCATGCGTCGGACCGTACACAGCCGTGCTGGGGGTGCGGGGGCGGGCGGATCGTGCTATTTTTCATGCGTTCGCATTGATCGACTGCGAGATCCGGGAGGGTCGCATGAGCAACGCCTTCGGCACCGACCGACCCTCGGACGTGCCGCCCCCGGCACCGGACCGCATCGGCCCCGTGCAGCTCGGCCTCGACACCTTCGGCGATGTCACCCAGTCCGCGGACGGCGGCGTGCAGACCCACGCCCAGACCCTCCGCGACCTGCTCGACGAAGCCGTCCTCGCCGACCAGGTCGGCATCGACTTCATCGGCGTCGGGGAGCACCACCGCGCCGACTACTCCGTGAGCGCCCCCGAGGTCGTCCTCGCCGCGATCGCCGCCCGCACCGAGCGCATCCGACTCGGCAGCGCCGTCACGGTGCTCTCCTCCGACGACCCCGTCCGCGTGTACGAGCGCTTCGCCACCGTCGACGCGATCTCGGACGGGCGCGCCGAGGTCATCCTGGGCCGCGGGTCCTTCACCGAGTCCTTCCCGCTGTTCGGCTTCGACCTGCACGACTACGAGGTCCTGTTCGAGGAGAAGCTCCAACTCTGGAGCGCCCTCCGCGGGGGCGACACCGTCACCTGGCAGGGCACCAAGCGTGCCTCGCTCGTCGAGCAGGACGTCTTCCCGAAGCTCGAGCACGGCCCGATCCCGACCTGGATCGGCGTCGGCGGCTCCCCGCAGTCGGTGATCCGGGCGGCGTCCTACGGCATGCCACTGTTCCTCGCGATCATCGGCGGGCAGCCCGCGCAGTTCGCCCCCTTCGCGCGGCTCTACCGCCAGGCGCTCGACCAGCTCGAACTCCCGCAGCAGCCGATCGCCATGCACTCGCCGGGCTTCATCGCCGAGACCGACGAGGAAGCGGCCGAGCGCTACTGGCCCTTCCACAAGGCCGTCACCGACCAGCTGGGCCGGGAGCGTGGCTGGCCGCCGCTCGACCAGGCCGGCTACCGCGCCGGGCTGTCCGCCGGCGGGTCGCTGTACGTCGGGTCGCCGGAGACCGTCGCGCGGAAGACCGCGCGCAACATGCGGATCCTCGGGGTCTCGCGGTTCGACATGCGGTACGCCACCGGACGCCTCCCGCACGCCGACATGTTGCGGTCGATCGAGCTCTACGGCACGCGCGTCGCGCCGCGGGTCCGCGAGCTGTTGGCCGAGCCGGTCCCGGTGCCCTGAGCGCGCCTCCCGTCCGGCCCGGCCTGCCGACGGCGGCCGGGAGGCCCGGTGCAAGCCCGCCCGGCGGCTCCCGGGACGACGCGGGTAGCGTCGGGCGCATGTCGCCGAGCAGCAACGAGACCACCGAACGACGGTTCCGCGGGCGGATCCTCGGCGCCGGGAGCACCTCCGGCGTCCGGTTCGTGGTCGGCATGTGGGAGTCGTCACCGTTCGGCGCCTTCACCGACGTCTTCGTGGAGCTGCCCGACGGCTTGAGCGTCCTGCTGGCCCCGGACGAGATCGTCGCCGCCTACGTCTCCGGCACGTACCGCTTCGACGCCGTGTCCGTGGTCGACATCGACGCCCGCCGCACCGCCCGCGGCCTGGAGCTCGACGCCGGCCCGCTCGTCGCCTCGGTCGACGTCGGCGCGATCTCCCCCCTCGGCAGGGTCCTGCGGATCGTCCCGAAGCGCATCGCCCGCGACCCTCGCTGGCTGACCGTGATCGACCCGGTCGCGAAGCTCGTCGCCCCGGGGGCCGGGACCGCCGGCACCGCCGGCAACGGCCGACGCGAGTACTACGGGGTCACCGGGGCACACGACGTCGTCGGCGTCCGCGGCACCTGGGCGGGGGAGGCGCTCGGCGACCTCGCGCCGCTCGACCCGCCCGTGCGGTTCGGGTTCGCCTCATTGCCGCGGATCCCACAGGTCGTCGACGTCGAGACCACGATCCGCGAGCGCGCCTGAGGCACGGACAGGCCCCTCGCGCGCGTCCAGTGAACGGGGGCACACTGGTCGGAACGGTTCGCGCCCGACGCCCGGCTGACGTGTCAGCGAGGACGGGGCGCACGACGCAAAGGAGCATCATGACCGACACCCAGACCGACCACCGTGCCGCCATCTCGGACATCGTCCACGGTGCCCGCACGGCGCTCCTCACGACGGTGAGCGAGGACGGGCAGCTGCACGCCAGGCCTCTCGCCGTGCAGGACAAGTCCTTCCACGGCAGCCTGCGCTTCCTGGTGCAGGACGGCAGCGAGAAGGTCGAGGACATCGCCCGGAACCCGCACGTGAACGTCGCGATCGAGTCCCAGGGCGGCTACCTGTCCATCGCCGGCACGGCCACCGTCACCGAGGACCGGGCGGTCGTCGACGAACTGTGGTCGCCGTTCGCCGAGGCGTGGTTCCCCGAGGGACGCGACGACCCGTCGATCCGGCTGCTCACCGTCGAGGGCGTCTCGGTCGAGTACTGGACGCAGGACACCGGCCCGGTCGGGTCGCTCGTGCAGACCCTCAAGGCCGCGCTCGGGCACCAGTCCCAGCCGGACGTCGGCAGCCACGGCACGCTCGAGGTCTAGCCGCGCGCACCCGCCCGGGCCGCGCCGGCCCGGGCGGGTGCGCGTGCGTGTGCGTGTGCCAGCGCTCCGGGTACCGTCAGGGTGGCCCGAGCAGCCAGAGCACCGCGACGAACACCGGCTGCAGGACCAGCGCCCCGGCGACGAGGGTCCAGCGCATCGCCGGCTTGGCGACGAGTTCCGGCGAGCCCATCAGCGGCGCGAGCGGCATGAGCAGCCGCGGGGTCGACGCCATCGGCAGCGACACGGCGAACACGTAGAGCGCGTACCCGGCGGCGAACACGAGCGTGGTCGTCCCGAGCTTCCGGGTCGACCGGCGCGCCAACCACATCGGGTAGAGCACGAGCAGCACGACGACCATGAGCACACCGCCCACACCGAGCCACTTCGCGGTGGTCAGGAACCACGGCGACAGCGGGACGAAGTGCACCCGGCCGATGAAGTTCACCCACCAGGACATCTCGGTCGCCAGGTAGGCGTCGGGGCGACCGGTGGCCCAGCCTGCGATGACCGGCCACGCGGCTCCGGCGGCGGCCATCACGAGTCCGGCGACCACGACCTGGACCCGCTCGCGGACGGGGAACTCGTCGAGGCTGCGGGCGCCGGAGCGACGGGCCCCGACGTACCGGACGAGCGCGATGACGCCGAGGGTCAGGGGGATGGCGAGCGCACCCGGACGTGTGAACGAGGCGACGATCCCGAGCACCGTGAGCAAGCCGTACCGTCGTCGTTCCATCGCCAGCAGCGCCCCGAAGGTCAGCGCGAGGAACGCGGTCTCGGCGTACCCGACCTGCAGCAGGAACGACAGCGGACCGCAGGTGAAGAAGAAGACCGCCCACAGCGCCGCCGTGTCGCCCGCGTGGTCCTGGACGAGTCGGTGGAGCAGGAACGCCGCGACGAGTCCGGCGATGATCGCGACCGCCGGGCCGCCGATCGTGAACGGCAGACCTGTGGAGACCGTCAGCAGGCGGATCGTGAAGGGGAACGCCGGCAGGAACGCCCACGCGTTCTGGGCGACGTGACCGGTGGCGTCGAGCGGCAGCACCGATGGGTACCCGTGCAGTGAGATCGCCTCGTAGTACTGGCCGTCCCATGAGGTCAGGAACGCCGTGAACCCGTGGTCGTTGCCCCAGAGCGCGTTGTCGGGCTGGACCCGGCCCATCAGGGGGTAGGCGACCATCAGCCACATCGTCGACAGCAGACGTCCCACGGCCCAGAGGAGCAGGACGGCCGCCCACGCCGGCATGCTGACGACCGTGTCGACCACGCGGCGGCGGCCCGCGGCGACCGAGCCCGTCAGGACACCGTCCGGGCGGCTCACGCGCGCGGTCCGCGGAGGTCGGGTACGGCAGACTGCACGAGGCCACGGTAGTCGGCGATCCCTGGAGAGGAGGGACGCGCGACGGTGCGGGTGTCCAGAGCGCGTGATCCGGGCCTCCCGACGGCGTCGGCCGGAACGCGAGCCGGGACGCGAGCCGGACTAGCATGCCAGGCGATGACGACGACGACAGCACGACGGACGAGCAGCACGGCGGTCGCCGTGCTCGTGGCCGGCACCTTCTTCATGGAGCTCCTGGACGGCACGATCCTGGCCACCGCGGCCCCGGCCATGGGGCGCGACCTGGGGGTCGACTCCGCAGCGGTCGGCGTCGCGATCACCGCGTACCTGGTCACCCTCGCGGTGTTCATCCCGGTCAGCGGATGGATCACCGACCGCGTCGGCTCACGGACCGTCTTCGTCGGCGCCATCGCGCTCTTCACGGTCGCGTCCGCGCTCTGCGCCGCCGCCACCGGGCTCGTCGAGCTCACGCTCTGGCGGATCCTGCAGGGGCTCGGCGGCGCGCTCATGGTGCCGGTCGGGAGGCTCGTGGTGCTCAGGAGCGCCGGTCGGGACCAGCTCGTCACGGCGATCGCGATCCTGACCTGGCCCGCGCTCGCGGCGCCGATCATCGCGCCCTTCCTCGGCGGGGTGCTCGTCGACACGTTGTCCTGGCACTGGATCTTCCTCGTCAACATCCCGCTCGGGGTGGTCGCCGTCGTCGCGGCGCTCCTGATCGTGCCGCAGGAGCGGGCGCCGGAGCGGGTGCCGTTCGACTGGCTCGGGTCGCTGCTGGCGTGCCTGGGGCTGGGGACGCTCGTCGTCATGGCGTCGCTGCTCGCGCTCGAGACCGTGCCCGTCGTGCCGACCGTGCTCGCGGGCGTCGTCGGGGCGCTCTGCACCTGGCTCGCGATCCGGCACTTCCTCCGAGCCGCACACCCGATCATGGGGCTCGGCGCGTTCCGGCTCGAGACCTTCCGGGTGTCCCACGCCGGCGGCAGCCTGTTCCGCCTGGCCGTGTCCGCCGTGCCGTTCGTGCTGCCGCTGCTGTTCCAGGACGCCTGGGGGTGGACCGCGCTCGAGGCCGGGTCCGCCGTGCTCTGGGTCTTCGTCGGGAACCTCGGCATCAAGCCCGCGACCACGCCGTTCCTCCGCTGGTGGGGGTACCGGCCGGTGATCGTGGTGTCCTCGGCCGTCGCCGCGCTGTCCGTCGTGGCGATGGTGTTCCTCACGCCGACGACCCCGTTCTGGCTGCTCGTCGTGCTCCTGGTCGTCAGCGGAGCCGCACGCTCGGTCGGGTTCACCGCGTACAACACCATCGCGTTCGCCGACGTCGAGCAGCCCGACATGACGGCGGCGAACACGCTGTCCTCGACGCTGCAGCAGACCGCGGCCGGGTTCGGCGTCGCCGTCGTCGCCGTCGTGCTCCGGGCCGCCGCCGGGGTCGGCGGGGAGGGACTCGCCGGCTCCGGGCCCTACGCGGTCGCGTTCGTCGTGATCGCGGTGCTGCTGGTCGTCGCCTGCGTCGAGGGGTTCCTGATGAGCCGGACCGCCGGGGAGACGGTGCGGCCGTCGCGGCGTCTGCGAACCGGGTCGTCGGGCGTTCCGCGGGGCTGAGCAGGCGTCACGGCTCGTCACCGGGCGTGCACCCGCAGGTCACGTGTCCGGGATGCGCAGCGCGCTACAGTCTCAGCAACCTGCTGCGATGCCCGAGTACCGTGACCGCGGCAGGAGAGCGGGCCGTTCAGGGCCCAGGACGGAAGGCAGCATGGCGGCGCCACACGAGCAGGGATCGACCGAACCGACCACCGCAGTCGGGCAGAGGTCCTTGCGTGTCGTGAGCTACAACCTCCGTGAGCACACCGCGAACAGCGAGCTCGCCGCCTTGGCCGAGGCCTCGCAGGCCGATGTGCTCTGCGTCCAGGAGTGCGACAGCACCGACCTCGCCACCTCAGTCGGTGGGCTGACCCTCGCCGCGTCGACCCAGGCGAACCGTCTCGGTCTCGCCATCTACAAGCGCGACGACCGCTTCGACGTGCAGGACCTCGGCATCCACTCGCTGCAGAAGTCCCTGCACGACCGGGTCCTCTCGCCCGCGCACGAGCGACTGATCGCCATGCACCTGTACGACAAGGAGGCCGAGGCCGAGGTCATCGTCGCGTCGTTCCACGCCTCGCCCCTGACCGCGACGAACTCCCTGCGCCGCAAGCAGATCGAGGCCGCGCACGACTTCGTCCGCGACCTGTCGAGCGAGGCCCCGGCGATCATGGTCGGCGACTTCAACTACCCGTGGTTCCAGACGAACCTGCGCCGGAAGATCGAGGAGTCCGGCTTCGCGCTGTCGCTCTCGGACCAGCCGACGTACCTGCGCTACCGCAAGTTCACCGGGCACTTCGACTTCGCCACGAGCGTCGGGCTGCACATCGCCGGCGTCGAGACCCTGCCCGCGGGCATCTCCGACCACCGCCCGATCCTCGTGCGCGCCGACTACGACGTGCCCGCCTCTGCTGCCGGGACGGCGTCCGCCGTCGCCTGACCGCTCGGCGTCTGCGGGCAGTCGCGTGGCGGCCTGGTCGCGTGCCTCCCGGCCGGCGTCGGTTCGGCGAGGTCGCACGACGTGCCGTCGGCGTTCCGCCGGGGTCGCACGATCTGCCGCCCGGGGAGCGATCCGGCGGCAGATCGTGCGACCCCGGCGGCCGACGCGGGCGGACGCACCACGCCCGGGCCGGGCGTCAGCGACGGAGCGTCGCGCGCGCCAGGCGGTTGCCGACGAACTGGCCGAGCTGCACGATCACGACGATCGCCGCGACGGACACGTAGACGACCCACCAGTCGTAGCGCTGCGACCCGTACGTGATGGCGTACTCACCGAGGCCGCCGCCACCGACCAGCGCGCCCTGTGCGGTCATGTCGACGATGCCGATGTAGATGAACGTGTAGCCGAGGATCAGTGGTCCGAGCCCCTCGGGGATGAGCACGGTGAGCAGGATCGACACCGGGTGCGCACCGGAGGCCCGTGCCGCCTCGACGACGCCCGGATCGACCGCCAGCAGGTTCTGCTCCACGATCCGCGACACCGCGAACGCGGCCGCGAGGGAGATCGCGAACGTCACGGCGGGGACGCCGATCGTGGTCTGCACAGCGACGCGCGAGAGCGGTGCGATCGCGGCGAGGAAGATCACGAACGGGATCGGCCGCACCAGGTTCACGACCAGGTTGATGACCGTGTACGCGGTGCGGTTCGACAGCAGGTTGCCCGGCCTGGTGGCGTAGAGCAGCAGCCCGAGGGCCAAGCCGATGACGCCCGCGATGACGAGCGACACCAGGGACATGACGATCGTGTCCCGGGTGGCGGCGAGGAACACGTCGAACGTGTCGATGACGCTCTGGAACGAGTTGTTCATGCGCGTGCCTCCTCGACGACGGTGATGCCGACGGACCGCAGGGCACCGACCGCCCGGTCGACGTCGGCGTCGGTCCCACCGAGTTCGTAGGTGAGCGACCCGATGCGGCGCTCGCGGATCTCGCTGACACCGCCGAAGACGAGTTCGGCAGTGACGGTGGTGTCGCGGAACGCCTGGTCGATGCGGCCCTGCAGTCCGGCCTCGTCGGTGATCCGGACGGACACGAGGCGTCCGGGGTGGCGTTCGTGCAGCCGTGCGACGGTCTCGGCCGAGGGGCGGTCGTGCAGGGCGGTACGGACGAAGCGCTGCGCAGCCTCGGTCGTGGGGGCGGAGAACACGTCGTAGACGTCCCCGACCTCCACCACGCGGCCCTGCTCCATCACGGCGACCCGGTCGGCGATCCGCCGGACGGCGTCCATCTCGTGGGTGATGACGATGATCGTGACGCCGAGCTCGCGGTTCACACGGCGCAGCAGCGCGAGGACCTCGGACGTGGTCTCCGGGTCGAGGGCGCTGGTGGCCTCGTCGGCGAGGAGCAGCTCGGGGCTCGACGCGAGCGCTCGGGCGATGCCGACGCGCTGCTTCTGGCCGCCGGACAGCTGCTCCGGGTAGGCGTACGCGCGGTCGAGCAGCCCGACGAAGTCGAGCAGTTCCGCGACGCGACGGTCCCGTTCGGCCTTCGCGACACCGGCGACCTTCAGCGGGTACGCCACGTTGCCGGCGACGGTGCGGGAGCGGAACAGGTTGAACTGCTGGAAGACCATCCCGATGCGCCGACGGGCCTGACGGCGGTCCCGCTCGGGGATCGCCGTCAGTTCCTGTCCGGCGACGGTGACGGTGCCGGAGGTCGGGAGCTCCAGCGCGTTGACGAGTCGGACGAGGGTCGACTTGCCGGCGCCGGAGTACCCGATCACCCCGAGGACCTCGCCCTGGTGGACGTCGAGGTCGACGCCCTCGACCGCGGTGACGGTCTCTCCGGTGTCGGCGCGGCGGTAGCTCTTGGTGACACCGCGGAGTTCGACGAGGGCGGCCACTACTCCGCTGCTGCCTTCGCGTCCTGCTCGACGGCGGCGAGCTCGTCCTGCAGGGTCGAGGCCTTCTCGTTCCGGGCGACCGCGTCCGGGTAGTCCTTCTTGAACACCTTCTGCACGGCACTGTCCTGGAACAGGTCCGCGAGGTCCAGGTAGGTCTTGTTCGTCTTGTCCTCGCTCCGGACGGCGAAGACGTTCACGTACGGAGCCGCGGAGGAGCTGGACGGGTCGTCGGTGAAGACCTTGTCGGAGGCGGGCAGCCCGGCGGCGGTGGCGAAGTTGTTGTTCACGACGGCGGCGGCGACGGAGCCCTGCTGCAGCGCGTTCGCGGTCTGCGAGGCGTCGAGCGGCTGCACGTCCACCTTGTGCGACTCGATGTCGTCGGTGGTCGAGAACGCGCTGCCGCCGTCCTTCAGCTCGACGAGCTTCGCGGACTGCAGGACGAGCAGGGCGCGGGCCTCGTTGATGGCGTCGTTCGGGATCGCGACCTTCGCGCCCTCGGGGATCGCGGACGGCTCGTCGTACTTCGTGGCGTAGAGGGGCAGCGGGTAGACCGCGGTCGACCCGATCGGCTGCAGGTCGTCCTTCGCGGTGACGTTGTAGTTCGCCAGGTACTGGATGTGCTGGAACTGGTTGATGTCGACCTGCCCGTCCTTCAGCGCGGGGTTCGGCAACGAGTAGTCGGCGAAGTTGGTCAGCTTCACCGTGACGTCGAGTCGTTCCTTCGCGAGCGCCGTGTAGGTCTTCCAGTACGGCAGCGCCTTGTCCGCGACGCCGATCGTGACGGTCTGGGCCTTCCGGTCCGAGCCGGACGTCCCGGCGGCACCGGCCTGGTCGGAGCCGCCACCGCGGACGGCGACGACCACGACGGCGATGACGATCGCGACGACGACGACGGCTGCGGCGATGATCCACCCGATCGGGCGCTTGCGCTGCGGACGGTCGGGCAGGACGGGTGCGGCGGACATGGGTGCTCCTCGTGAAGGGGTCGCCCTGGTGGCAGGGACGGTGCTGTGGGGGTCCCGACGCCGGGTGTCGGGCCGCGGGACAGCCACGAGTGTGCCGGGCGGGGCGCGACCGGGTCGATTCGCGTTCCGTCGTGTTACGGCGGAGGTCGCTGCGTGACGGCACGGCGTCGTCCTGAGACGTCGGCGTTCGACGACGGGCAGGCTCGGACGCGTGCGCAGCATCGAACTCGTCCTCGCTCCGGACGCCGAACGGGCCGTCCGGGCCGCCTGGGAGGCCCTGGTCGTCGCCGACCTGCCGAGCATGGGCCGGCACACGTCCGACACGAACGTCCCTCACGTCACCCTGACGGCTGGGGAGACCCTGCCCGTGCCGTCCCACTTCGACGCGCCGCTGCCGACGAGCATCCGCCCAGCCGGTCTCCTGCTGTTCCCGGCCGGCCCCGGGCGTCACGTCCTGGGAGTGTCCGTCGTGGTCGACCGCTCGCTCGCCGTGTTCCACGAGGCGGTGCACCGCGCGGCCCCCGGCGGCGTCGACACCTCCCTGCCGGGTCGGTGGGCGCCGCACCTGACGCTGGCGCGCCGCCCGCGGGACGTGGACCTGCCGCGGATGCTCGAGGTGCTCGCGTCGGTGCCGCTGCCGGAGACGCTGGACGTCGCCGGCGTCCGGCACTGGGACGGCGGGACGAAGACGGTCACGCGGCTCGTCTGACGGGCGGATCACGTGCCTCCCGGGAGGCCCTGCTCAGGTCCCCAGGACCCGCTCGCCGAACGCGGACGAGAACTTGCCGGCCGGGTCGCGTCGCGCGACCAGGTCGCGGAACGCCGGGAGGTGTGGGTGGAGCGCGGCGATCGCCGCCCCGTCGAGGGAACTCATCTTCCCCCAGTGCGGACGCCCGCCGAACGGGGCGAGCCGTGCCTCCAGCTCGGGCAGGAGGGCCGCGACCTCGTCCGGGTGCTTCTGCCAGGTGAAGGCGATGCAGAGCACGTCCTCGCCCTGCGTCGGACTGAGCCAGAGGTCGTCGGCCGCCATGGTCCGCAGCTCGCAGACGTGCAGGTGTGGCTGGATCCGGTCGGCCAGGCCGCGCAACGCGTCGAGCGCGGCGGCCGCGTGCCGGAGCGGCACGAAGTGCTCGCTCTGCACCTCGGACCCGACCGAGGGCACCGACTCGATCGGGAAGTGCGGCAGGCGGTCCCACCACGGCCCGACCGAGCCGTCGCGCGCGGTGTGGTGGCCGTCACCGGGTGAGCCGGGCAGACGGGGTGCGCCCAGGAGGCTCGCGGGGACCTGGACGTCGTCGGCGCCGTCCGGAACCCGGGACTTCACGAGCACCTCCGACACGGTGTCGCCGAAGAGCGTGTAGGCGCAGACCGAGTAGCCGGCGGCGAAGACCTGGGCGGCGGAAGCGGTGAAGGTGTCCCACGGGATCGGCCCGTAGAGGTCCTGTCGCATCCGGTAGGCGGGTTGCACGTCGACGGTCACGCGGGTGACGATGCCGAGCAACCCGAGGTGGATCGCGGCACCGGGCAGGTCCGCGTCACCGCGCCGGATCGTCGTCGTGGTGCCGTCCGGGCCGATCAGCTCGAGCGCGGCCACCGCGGTGCTCAGCGAGCCGAGGGTGGTGCCGGAGCCGTGCGTGCCGGTGGCGATCGCACCGCCGAGGGAGACGTGGGGGAGGGACCCCTCGTTGTGCAGGGCGACCCCGGCGGCGTCGAGAGCGGGCGCGACCAGTCCGTACCGGGTGCCGGCACCCATCGTGGCGGTGCGGCGGTCCTCGGCGACGACCAGGTCGGTGGGCACCGCGGTGAGGTCGAGCAGCACACCCGCGGTGTCGGCGACGTCGTTGAAGGAGTGCCGGGTGCCGAGGCCGTGGATCCGCGGACTGCGGGCGACGAGTTCGGCGACGTCGTCGAGCGAGGTCGGCCGCACCACCCGCTCGGCCGTGTAGGTGACCGTGCCGGACCAGTTCAGCTCGCTCGTCGTCGACCGCATGTGCCCACGATGTCACGGCTGCGCAACGGACGACGCGCCCCCTCGGGAAGAGGGGGCGCGTCGTGCACGCTGGGTGGTCGGTGCGCTGTGTGTCCGGCCGCCGTCAGTGCATGGCGGGCGCGGGTGCGCCCTCCGGGGTGGCCGGCTTCCGGACCATCGCCGAGGCGACGATGCCGAGCATCGAGATCACCGCGCCGACGAGGAACGCCGAGTGCACGCCGGACGCGGTCGCCCGGGCCGTGGCCTCGGCGGCCGTCGCGGCACCCGCGACGTCGCCGTTCGTCGCCGCGGCGGTGGCGCCGAGGGTCAGCAGCGTGACGAACAGTGCCGTGCCGGCCGCGCCGGCGAGCTGCTGGGCGGTGCCGAGGACCGCGCTGCCGTGCGAGTACAGGCGCGGCGGGAGCCCGCCGAGCGCAGCGGTGAACAGCGGCGTGAAGGTCAGCGCCAGGCCCAGGCTCAGCACGATGTGTGCGACGAGGACGAACCAGACGCTGGTGTCCGCGGTGACCGTCGAGAGCGCCCAGAGCACGGCGCTGATGATGACCGACCCGGGGATGAGCAGCATGCGCGGCCCGTGCCGGTCGTAGATGCGACCGACGATCGGGGACAGGAGCCCCATCAGCAGACCACCGGGGAGCAGCAGGAGTCCGACCTGCAGGACCTCGAGGCCGAGCACGCGCTCCAGGTAGATCGGCAGCAGGATCAGCGTGCCGAACATCGCCATGAAGCTGATCGCCATCGCGACGATCGGGATCGTGAAGCCCTTCGTGCTGAAGGTGCGCAGGTCGAGGAGCGCGGCGTCGCGGCGCTGCAGACGGGTCTGGCGGAGGATGAACACCGCCAGGGCGACGAACCCGACGACGAGCGAACCGATCGGTAGCCCGTACCCGGTGTCGCGGGCCTCGCCGATGCTCGACAGGCCGTAGACGATCCCACCGAACGCGAAGGCGCAGAGGATCACCGAGAACACGTCGATCGCGGACTTGCGCGGGGTCGAGACGTTCCGGACCTTCAGCATGCCGAGCACCAGGGCGGCGAGGGCGATCGGCAGGACGAACCCGAACAGCCAGCGCCACGAGAACGCGTTGAGGATGAGGCCGGAGATCGTCGGGCCGATCGCGGGGGCGACCGAGATGACGATCGAGATGTTGCCCATCACGCGGCCGCGGTGGGCCGGCTCGATGAGGGTCAGGACGGTGGTCATGAGCAGCGGCATCATGATCGCGGTGCCGCTCGCCTGCACGATGCGCCCGATGAGCAGCATCGTGAAGCCGGGGGCCAGCAGTGCGATCAGCGTCCCGGCGGAGAACAGGCTCATCGCCCAGACGAACACCGGACGGGTGTTGAAGCGCTGCAGCAGGTAACCGGTGATCGGGATCACGACGGCCATGGTGAGCAGGAAGCCGGTGGTCAGCCACTGACCGGTGGCGGCGCTGATGCCGAGGTCGTCCATGAGTCGCGGCAGCGCCACGCCCATGATCGTCTCGTTGAGGATGACGACGAACGCGGAGACGAGCAGCAGCCCGATCACGAGGCGGTTGCCCGCGGGGGAGGACTCTTCGACGGACCCGGTGCGGGGTGCGGAGTCGACGGCCTGGGTCAAGGGGGCTCCTGGTGTCTTCGTGGTGTGACGGGTGGACCCACGACGAGTGGGCACGACGGGTGCGTACCGAGGCTGCAAGACCTGACAGCACCACAGCATTCCCGACTGCTGCCGAACGCGGGGTGAACTCCGCGTGTTGCTCGCGTCAGTGCAGGATGCGGAAGCCGTCGTCCTCGCCGAGCGGGGTGACCTCGCGGACGGCCACGTCGGTGACGGTCGCCGAGGGCGGACCGGAGCGGAGCATCACGACGAGGGCGTCGACCGCGGGGCCGGGGCCCTCCGCCTCGACCTCGACGGTGCCGTCGAACAGGTTCCGTGCGTATCCGACGAGTTCGAGTCCGTCGGCCTTCCGTGCCGTCCAGTACCGGAATCCGACGCCCTGCACGGTCCCGGTCACGACGGCGTGCTTCCTCGTGGTGCTGCCCATGGCCCGATGCTACGAGCGACGTGTTACCCGGGCGTCACGGCTGCGTTCCGGTCCGGTGACCATCGTGATACGGTCGTCAGTACCCGAACAGTTCGGGTCAGAATGACCATAACAACCAGGAGCAGCGATGGGCGACCCCGGGATCCGGCTCGCGGTCTCGACCGTCATCGTCGCGCTCCGCCCGCACCCCGACACCGGCGTCCCCGCGCTGTGGATGCCGCTGGTCCGTCGCGTCGCCGAGCCGTTCGAGGGTTCCTGGGCGCTGCCCGGTGGCTGGGTCGGGTCGGACGAGGGGCTCGACGACTCGGCCGCCGCGCGCCTCCGCGAGACGACGAAGGTGCAGCCGCGGTACCTCGAGCAGCTCTACGCGTTCGGGGCCGTCGACCGCTCGCCGAGCCGGGTGGTCTCGGTCGTCTACTGGGCACTCGTGCACCCGGACGAGGCGAACGTCGTGCCGGACGACTGGAACGTGCGGTGGTTCCTCGCCGACGAGCACCCGCCGCTGGCGTTCGACCACGACCGCATCGTCGAGTACGCGCTCTGGCGACTGGGCAACAAGATGTCGTACTCCCGGATCGCACAGGCGTTCCTCGGCGACCGGTTCACGCTCGCCGAACTCCGTGGCGTGTACGAGGCGGTGCTCGGGCAGACGCTGGACCCCGCGAACTTCCGACGGCAGGTCGCCCAGGGCGACGCGGTCCTGCCGACCGACGAGACCACGAGCGGCGGGCGGCACCGACCGGCCCGGCTGTACCGCTCGAACCCCGACCTGTCGTACGCGGACAACGGCCCGCTGACGACCCGCTGACATCCGACCCCCACCTGAGACGGGAACCGCCGTGTCCATCGCGACCACCATCGAACTGATCTCCAACGGCCGGGCTGCCGGTGCCACCTGCACGCCAGACCTCGCGGCGCCGACCTGGGACTTCGACACCGTCCCCGGCTACGGCCCCGGTTCGTCGATGTCCGATGTCATCCCGACCTCGGCTCCACGGCAGGGCGTGATCCCGGACGAGTACCGGAACGCCCCGGACGACGAACTGCACGAGCGCATCGAACGGGCGAAGGCGACGCTGGGGGACCGGGTGGTCGTCCTCGGGCACTTCTACCAGCGGGACGAGGTCGTCCGGCACGCGGACTTCCTCGGCGACTCGTTCCAGCTGGCGAACGCGGCACTGACGAAGCCCGATGCCGAGGCGATCGTGTTCTGCGGCGTGCACTTCATGGCGGAGACGGCCGACATCCTGGCGCGGGACGACCAGCGGGTGATCCTGCCGAACCTGGCCGCCGGCTGCTCGATGGCGGACATGGCCGCCATCGACAGCGTCGAGGCCGCCTGGGCCGAGCTCGAAGCGCTCTACGGCACGGAGCCTGACGCCGACGGGCGAGTGCCGGTCATCCCGGTCACGTACATGAACTCCGCTGCGGACCTCAAGGCGTTCTGCGGGCGGAACGGCGGCATCGTCTGCACGTCCTCGAACGCCGCCACCGTGCTCGAGTGGGCGTTCGAGCGGGGGCAGCGCGTGCTGTTCTTCCCCGACCAGCACCTGGGCCGGAACACCGCGAAGGCGATGGGCATCAGCACCGACCGGATGCCGATGTGGAACCCGCGGCTGCCCGGCGGCGGCAACACCGCGGCGGACCTGCTCGCCGCGGAGGTCGTCCTGTGGCACGGCTTCTGCTCGGTGCACCGGCGCTTCACCGTGGACCAGATCGAGCAGGCCCGCCGGGATCACCCGGGCGTCCAGGTCATCGTGCACCCGGAGTGCCCGATGGCCGTCGTCGACGCCGCCGACGTCGCGGGCAGCACGGACCTGATCCGGAAGACCGTCGCCGCGGCGACCGAGCCGACGACGTTCGCGATCGGCACCGAGATCAACATGGTGAACCGCCTGGCAGCCGAGTACCCGCAGCACACGATCTTCTGCCTGGACCCGGTCGTCTGCCCCTGCTCGACCATGTACCGGATCCACCCGGGGTACCTGGCGTGGGTGCTCGAGGCGCTCGTCCGCGGTGAGGTCCTCAACGAGATCGTGGTGCCCGCCGCCGTGCAGGCCGACGCGAAGGTCGCCCTCGAGCGGATGCTCGCGGCCAAGCCCCGCCCGCTCGCCGGCCAGCGGGACCCGGGTCCGGCCGCCACCGGCCCGACTGCCACCGGCCCGACCGCCACCGGCCCGGCCACGACCACGGACGCGCGGGCCTGAGGATGCACGTCGTCGTCGTCGGGTCGGGCATCGCCGGCCTGACCGCCGCCATCCGGGCCAGCGCCCGGCACGACGTCACCCTCGTCACGAAGGGCGCCCTCGCCGACGGCGCCACCGCGCGCGCCCAGGGTGGCATCGCGGTGGCGCTCGGGGCGGACGACTCCGCCGCCCTGCACGAGCACGACACCCACGTCGCCGCGGCGGGCAGCGCCGACGCCCGTGCCGTGGACGTCCTCTGCACCGACGGCCCCGCCCGCGTCCGGGACCTGCTCGCGCTGGGCGTGCCCTTCGACCGCAGCACCGACCCGGCGACCCTCGACCGGTACGGGGACGACCTGGCCCGCGGGCGGGAGGCCGCGCACGCCCGCTGGCGGGTGCTGCACGCGGACGGCGACGCGACCGGGGCCGCGGTGGAGCGGACGCTCGTCGCCGCCCTGCACCGCCGACACGTCACGATCCTCGAGCGCACCTGCCTCACCGACCTCGTCGTCCGGGACGGCCAGGTCGTCGGCGTCGAGGTCCTGGACCTGCTCGGCGAACCCCGACGGCTCGACGCCGACGCCGTGCTGATCGCCTCCGGGGGCGCCGGGCACCTGTACCGCGAGACCACGAACCCCCTGGCCGCGACCGGCGACGGCACGGCCGCGGCCTGGCGCGCGGGAGCCGTGCTCGCCGACCTGGAGTTCGTCCAGTTCCACCCGACCCGGCTCGCGGTCCCGGAGGGCGGCCTGGTCTCCGAGGCCGTCCGCGGCGAGGGGGCCGTCCTCCGCGACGCGACCGGTCACCGGTTCATGACCGACGTCCACCCCGACGCCGAGCTCGCCCCGCGGGACGTCGTCGCGCGCGGCATCGCGGCTGCCATGCGTTCGCAAGGAGGTCGACCCGTCCTCCTCGACGCGACCGGCCTCGACGCCGACTTCCTGGTCCGCCGCTTCCCGGGGCTCAGCCGCGACACCCGGGCGGCCGGCTTCGACTGGACCCGGGAGGGCGTCCCCGTCGCCCCGGCCGCGCACTACGCGATGGGCGGGATCGCGACGGACACGGAGGGCCGCACGAGTCTCCCGGGTCTCCTCGCGGTCGGCGAGGCCGCCTGCACCGGGGTCCACGGCGCGAACCGGCTGGCCTCGAACTCGCTGCTCGAAGGGCTCGTCTTCGCGGTCCGCGCGGCCGACGCGCTCGGGGCACCCCGGCCCGGTCGGCTGCGGCTGCGCGGCGACGCGACGCTCGTCCCGACCGTCGTCCGCTCGGGCAGCGACCGGACGGGAGGCCCGGCCCGGCTCGATCCCGGCACCTCCGTCCGGCAGTCGCTGCAGTCCGTCATGACCGACCACGTCGGCCTGCTCCGCGACGCGGCCGGGCTCGCCGGGGCCCGAGCTGCCCTGGCCGCACTGTCCGCACCCGCCCCGACCACCGTCCGGGACGCCGAGGACCGCGCACTGCTCGACCTCGCCCGGCTCACCGTCCTCGCGGCCGAGGCTCGCACGGAGTCGCGCGGTGCCCACGCGCGCACCGACCACCCGGAGACCGACCCGACCGCACCCGTGACGATCGCCTGGGTCACTGCGGCGCCCGCGCCCACCGGCACCGCCGCGCCCACCGGCGTCCCCGGGCTGAAGCCCCTCCGACCGTCCGCCCGACAGGGAGCACTCGCATGACCGGCACGACACCAGCCAGCACGACGCCCACCACCACCACCACCGCGTCACCGACTGCGGTGGCCTTCGACCCCGGCACGATCCCGCCGCACGCACTCCGCCGGGTCATCGACACCGCCCTGGAGGAGGACGCCCCCTGGGGTGACGTCACGAGCGAGACCCTCATCCCCGCCTCGGCCACCGCGACCGCGACCCTGGCCGCCCGCGAACCCGGCGTGCTGGCGGGCGGGGACGTCTTCGTCGCGGTGATGCACGCCGTCGACCCGGGCCTCGTCGTCGCGCTCGCGCTCCGCGACGGTGCGGCCTTCGTCGCCGGGGACGTCATCGCGAGCGTCACCGGCTCGGCGCGTTCGGTGCTCCGGGCCGAGCGGGTGGCGCTCAACCTGGTGCAGCGGATGTCCGGCATCGCCACGCTGACGGCCCGCTACGTCGACGCGACCGTCGGCACCGGGGCGCGGATCGTCGACACCCGGAAGACGACGCCCGGGCTCCGCGCCCTCGAACGGCACGCGGTCCGCTGCGGCGGCGGTCACAACCACCGCACGTCGCTGTCCGACGCAGTGCTCGCCAAGGACAACCACCTGGCGGTGCTGCTCGCCGAGGGCGTCGGCATCGGGGACGCGATCCGCGCCGCCCGCGCCCGGCTCGGACACACCGTGCACCTCGAGGTGGAGGTCGACCGCATCGACCAGATCGAGCCCGTCGTCAGTGCAGGCGTCGACACGATCATGCTCGACAACTTCTCCGTGCCGATGCTGCAGGAAGGCGTCGCACTCGTGGCCGGCCGGGCGCTCGTCGAGGCCTCGGGTGGCGTGTCGCTCGACACGGTCGCCGCGATCGCCGCCACCGGGGTCGACATCGTCTCGGTCGGTGCACTGACCCACTCAGCACGCGCGCTCGACCTGGGGCTCGACGTCGACGTCGACGTCTGAGGACGGCGGTGTTCTACCTGGACCGTGCCGCGACCACGCCGGTCCGCCGCGAGGTCCTCGAGGCGATGTGGCCCTACCTGACCGGGACCTTCGGCAACCCGTCGTCGACCCACGGCATCGGGGACGCGGCTGCCCGGGGCCTGGCCGACGCACGGGCGGTCATCGCCGGCGCGCTCGGCTGTCGTCCGGGCGAGGTCGTCTTCACCAGCGGCGGCACCGAGGGCGCGAACACCGCGGTCAAGGGCATCGCGCTCGCCGCACCGCGCGGCCGCCACGTCGTCACGAGCGCCGTCGAGCACGAGGCCGTGCTCGAGAGCTGCCGCTACCTGGAACGGTTCCACGGCTTCGACGTGACGGTGCTGCCCGTGGAGCCGGACGGCACGGTGGCGCCGGAGACCCTGCGTGCCGCCCTCCGACCGGACACCACGCTGGTCTCGATCGCGCACGCCGACAACGAGATCGGCACGGTGCAGGACGTCCCCCGGCTCGCCGCGATCGCGCACGAGGTCGGCGCCCGCTTCCACACCGACGCCGTGCAGTCCGCCCCGTGGCTGCCCGTCGGGCTCGACGTCCTGGGTGTCGACGCGGTCTCGGTGTCGGGGCACAAGCTCGGCGCGACGAAGGGGACCGGTGCCCTCGCCGTCCGTTCGGGCGTCCAGCTCGAACCGCTCGTCCACGGCGGGGGACAGGAGCGCGGACGACGTTCGGGCACCGAGGACGTCGCGGGTGCGGTCGGCCTCGCCGCGGCCTGGAGGGCCGTGCTCGCCGAGCGGGACAACGCCGCAGCGCACGCGACGGCCGTCCGCGACGTCGTCGTCGCCGGGGTGCTCGACCGGGTGCCGGGCGCGCTCCTCACCGGATCGGCCGACCACCGCCTGCCGGGACACGCCTCCTTCTGCTTCCCGGGCGTGCACGGCGAGACGGTGCTGCTCGAGCTGGAACGACGGGACGTGGTGTCCTCCTCCGGCAGCGCCTGTGCCGCCGGCAGCACCGAGGCCTCGCACGTGCTGCTGGCACTGGGCCTCCCGGAGGACCTGGCCCGCTCCGCCGTCCGGTTGACGTTCGACGCGTCCCTCACGACGGACGACGCGACGGCCGTCGTGGAGGCCGTGGTCGCCGCCGTCACGGCTGTCCGGTCCCTCGCCTGACCGGGTGTACTAGACGTTCTACTCCATGTCTGGGGCCGTGTCCCCCCTATTGCGGACACGCGCGGTCGTCCAGAGTGGAGGCATGGCGAACGCGACGACCTCATCGGTGACGCAGGGCGACCGCTTCCGAGCGGTCCAGCTCCTGCCCGCACCGGCGACGGTCCTGGCGCTCGCCGTCGGTTCCGGGCACGGCCTCGACGCCGGCCCGCTCGCGGTCGTCGCCGCCGTCGGTGTCCTCGCGACGCTCGCCAGCGCGCTCCTGCCCGCGCAGCTCGCGCGTGCCGGGCGCCCGATGCCGGTGCCGGCGGAATCCGACCGGTACCGGGGGGACCGGGACCGGAACTGACCTCGAGACCTGCACCGCCCCTCCCGGCGGTGCACTGGACCGGACGCGACCCCTGATACGCGTCCGGCCGGGACGCCGGCCCCTGCCGGGCCGTCCCGGAACGACCGGGTCCGCCGTGGCCTTCGGGACCATCGACCCCTGAACGATGTGTCCCGTTCCCCCTGAGGCGCGGCGGGCCCGGTCCCGCTCAGGCGGTCGTGCGGTGCTCCACGGTGCCCGGCCAGAGGTAGTCCAGGTCGTCCGGCACGTCGGGGAAGAGCGGGCGGTAGTGCTCCGGTGCCTTCTGCACGAGCTTCGACCGGTGTGACAGGTGCACGCGCTCGTCGGTGTTCCACGAGGGCACCTCGAAGTCGCCACGCTCGTACGCCTCCAGGTCCTCGGGGACGAGCGCCAGGTCCGCCAGGGTCTTCTCGAGGCAGGTGTCCGCGTGCCCGCGCTCGAGCCACACCCGGCACGTGGCGTCCTGGTACGCCATCAGCGCCGGCCGGAAGCCCCGCCACATCGCGGTGACCGGGTGGTGTTGCCAGCCGTAGTCCGGCAGCGTCAGGGCCCGCATCACCTGCAGGGTCTCGACCCGCTGCTTGCCGAGGCGCTTGTCGTCGAGGACCTCGGCGGAGGCGCGGAAGTCGGCGAACGGCAGGAAGGTCTGCATCTGCCGGACGGTACGCCGGAGTGCCCGGGAGCGCCCGGGTCGTCGCGGCGACACATGTCGTCACATCGTCACCGGGCCCGACGGGGCGTGTGAGCATCGACGGCATGAGCAGTTCCCTCGTCGTCGGGGTCAGCGGCAGCCCGTCCGACCCGTCCCGCACCTCGACCCTCGTCGCCGCGACCGTCGACCGGCTCGCCGCCGAGCTGCCGGACGCCGAGACCGTCCTCGTCGAGATCGGTCCGCTCCTGGCGGACCTCGGCGCCGCCGTCGACCGGGAGCACATGTCCGACGCCACCCGCGCCGCGCTCGAGGCGGTCGAGGCGGCGGACGTCCTGGTCGTCGGGAGTCCGGCCTTCCGCGCCGCGTACTCCGGCGCGTTCAAGCTCTTCTTCGACTGGATCGGGCAGTACGACCTGGTCGACACCCCGGTGCTGCTCACCGCGACCGGGGGCAGCGACCGGCACGCGCTCCTCGTCGAGCACCAGATGCGCCCGCTGTTCGGCTTCTTCCAGTCGACGACGCTGCCACTGGCGGTGTTCGGCAACGAACGGGACTTCGACAAGCGCGTCGGGGGCTACGACATCGCGAGCATCGACCTGGAGCTGCGGATCGACCAGGCCGTCCGTCGGGCGCTGCCGATCATCCGCGGCGGGTTCGTGGCGGCGGGCGTCGACGAGGTGCGGCGGCCCGCGGAGTTCTGACGGGCCTCCCGGCCGGACGCCGGCGTGGGCCGCGCGCGTGGCGCGAGACGCCCCCGTGTGCGCGAGACGCCGCGGTACTCGGCGGCGTCTCGACGGCATCGCGGCGTCTCGGGTCGACGCCGGCGTCTCGCCGCGGGGTCAGCCGCGCAGGAGCGCCGCGACGTGGGCGACGGCCAGGCGGTACCCGTCCGCGCCCGCACCGGCGATGACCGCCGTCGCGGCCGTGGCGACGTGGTCGACGTGCCGGAACGGCTCGCGCTTCCACGTGTTGGACAGGTGCACCTCGACCACGGGGACGCTCAGCGCCTCGACCGCGTCGTGCAGTGCCACCGACGTGTGCGCGTACGCGGCGGGGTTGATGACGACGGCGTCGTGGTCGTCGAGCGCCTCGTGCAGCCACTCGACGAGCTCGCCCTCGCGGTTGCTCTGTCGGAAGTCGGCCTCGAGCTCGTGCACCGCGGCCTCGGTGTGGACGATCGCCTCGATCTCGGCGAGCGTCACCGTGCCGTACTGCTCCGGGTCGCGACGGCCGAGGATGTCCAGGTTCGGGCCGTTGAGGACGAGGATGCGCATGCGCCGAGCCTAGCGAGCGACCCGAGCACGCGATCGCGCGGAATGCATGCCTCGGCTATGTGAACGGTCACACGGCGTGTAACGTCTTCGTCCGGGTCGGCGCGGTTGTCGACTGCAACACATCGACGGAGAGTGTGAATGGTCCTCGCAGCAGCGAACAGCGGGATCCGGCTCGACTTGGGCTGGGTCGACTACTTGATGATCCTCGTGTACTTCGGGGTGGTCATCTGGATCGGGTTCACGGCTCGGCGGCAGGTCCGCACGAGCATGGACTTCTTCCTCTCGGGCAGGTCCATGCCCGCGTGGATCACGGGCCTGGCGTTCGTGTCCGCGAACCTCGGCGCCACCGAGATCCTCGGCATGGCCGCGAACGGTGCCCAGATCGGCATGGCGACGCTGCACTACTACCTCATCGGTGCGGTGCCCGCGATGGTCTTCCTCGGCCTCGTGATGATGCCCTTCTACTACGGCTCGAAGGTCCGGAGCGTGCCGGAGTTCATGCTCCGCCGGTTCGGCAAGGCGCCGCACCTGGTGAACGCCATCGCCTTCGCGGTGTCGAACGTCCTCATCGCGGGCATCAACCTCTACGCGATGGCGATCGTCATCGAGGCGATGCTCGGCTGGCCGGAGTGGCTCGCGATCATCGTGTCCGCCGGCTTCGTCCTCGCCTACATCACCCTCGGTGGACTCTCCAGCGCGATCTACAACGAGGTCATGCAGTTCTTCGTGATCCTCGCCGGCCTCATCCCGCTGACGATCGTGGGCCTCCACCGCGTCGGCGGCTGGAGCGGCCTGACCGAGGCCATCAAGCAGACCCAGGGTGTGCAGCACCTGCAGACCTGGGCCGGCACCGGCATCGGGAACGTCACGAACCCGATCGGGGCGAACTGGCTCGCGATCGTGCTCGGCCTGGGCTTCGTGCTGTCGTTCGGGTACTGGACGACGAACTTCACCGAGGTACAGCGCGCGTTCTCGGCGAAGAACATGTCGGCCGCCCGCCGCACCCCGCTGATCGCCGCGATCCCGAAGCTCTTCATCCCGTTCATCGTCGTCGTGCCCGGCCTCATCGCCGCGGCCGTCGTCGGCAACCAGTTCGCCGACGGCACGCTGACCTACAACGACGCGATCCCGAAGCTCATCCAGATGTACCTGCCGACGGGTGTCCTCGGTGTCGCCGTCACGGGCCTCCTGGCGTCCTTCATGGCCGGGATGGCGGCCAACGTGTCGAGCTTCAACACCGTCTTCACCTACGACATCTGGCAGCGCTACATCAAGCCGAACATGCCCGACCTGCACTACCTGAAGACCGGTCGCTGGGTCACCGTCGTGGGTGTCGTCGTCGGCGTCGGCACCGCGTTCCTCGCCGCGCAGGCCGGCAACATCATGACCTACATGCAGACGCTGTTCTCGTTCTTCAACGCGCCGCTGTTCGCCGTCTTCATCCTCGGTCTGCTCTGGAAGCGGATGACCACGCAGGGTGCGCTCTGGGGGTACGTCCTCGGGATCATCACGCCGACCATCACCTGGATCGCGTACCTGGTGGACCCCGACCTGTTCTCGACCGCCACGGCCGAGACCATGTACGGCGCGATCATCTCGTTCGTCACGGTGATCGTCGTCGCCGTCGCGGTCTCGATGTTCACGAAGCCGAAGCCCGTCTCGGAACTCGGCGGCCTGGTCTACGGCATCGGCAAGATCGACATGAGCGCGGGCGCCGTCGCCACCGACACCGCCTGGTACCGCTCGCCGGCGCTGCTCGGCACGGTCGCCCTCGTGCTCTGCGTCGTCCTCTACCTGCCGTTCCTCTGATCCCGACCCCGAAGGAGACACCCCATGGCTGACACCACGAACACCTCGGGCTCGATGACCGAGGACGAGAAGGCGGCACTCGTCCGTTCGACCCGCCGCCTGGACCTGCGTCGCATCCTCGGCGGTCTGTTCCTGCTCTACGGCGTCATCACGACGATCGTCGGCATCGTGCACTGGGACAGCGACCCGAAGATGACCGGCGGCATCCACATCAACCTGTGGGTCGGGCTCGCGATGCTCGCCGCCGGCCTGCTCTTCTTCCTCTGGGACCGCCTCGCGCCGGTCCCGGCAGAGGACATCGTCGGCCAGGCCGAGGCGGAGGCGCACCAGCGCGCCGCCGGCGAGGGCCGCGAGCTCGCGTAGCCGACGGCCGGTCGCCCACGCGACCACGATCGGACGGGAGGCCCGGTACCAGCTGGTACCGGGCCTCCCGTCCGTCGTGCGGTGCGGCCGCGTCCTCCGAAGCCTGGTTCCGCCACGGAACGGTTGCGCGCGCTGCCGGAGGAGGCCAGGTTGGTCACGACGGAAGGGACCCCACATGTCGACCATGGTGTTCATCAACCTGCCGGTGTCCGACCTGGCGCGGGCGACCGCGTTCTACCAGGCGCTCGGGTACCCCCTCAACCCGGTGTTCAGCGACGACACCGCCTCGAGCATCGTCATCAGCGACACCGTGTACGTGATGCTCCTGACGCACGCGAAGTTCACCGAGTTCACCGACAAGACGATCGCCGCGCCCGACACGATCGAGGTGATCAACTCCCTCACCGCCGAGACGAAGGAGGAGGTGCACCGGATCGTCGACGCGGCCGTCGAGGCCGGTGGGGCCGAGGACCGGCCGGAGATGGACCTGGGCTTCATGTTCCAGCGGAGCTTCACCGACCCCGACGGCCACCGCTGGGAGTACGTCTGGATGGACCCCGCCGCCGCCGAGGACGGCCCGCACGCCGGCTGACCCCTCGCAACACGCAACCCCGGCGGCACCGCGCAACGGAGTACCGCTGCGAGGAAACGCCGGGGTTGCGTCCTGCGACGGTGGCCACGGCAGGATGGGGGGATGACCGACGACCTCGTGACCGGCGCGGACGGCCTCGCCCGGCCGCTCTGGGCGTCGACGGACCCGATGCTCCGCGCCTACTACGACACCGAGTGGGGGATGCCGGTCCGCGACGAGCGGGGCGTGTTCGAGCGCCTCTCGCTCGAGGCGTTCCAGTCCGGGCTGTCGTGGCGCACGATCCTCGCGAAGCGCCCCGCGTTCCGGGCCGCGTTCGCCGACTTCGACCCGGACGTGGTCGCCCGCTTCGGGGACGACGACGTCGCCCGGCTGCTCGGCGACGCGGGCATCGTCCGGAACCGCGCGAAGATCGCCGCGACGATCACCAACGCGAACGCCACCGTCACGCTGCGGGCGGACGGGGGACTCGCCGACTTCGTGTGGTCCTTCCGGCCGACCGACACGCCGAGGCCGCGCACCGCCGCCGAGGTCCCGACGACCAGCCCGGAGTCGACCGCGCTGTCGAAAGCGCTGCGGAAGCGCGGGTTCGCGTTCGTCGGACCGACCACCATGCACGCGCTCATGGAGGCGCTGGGGATCGTCGACACGCACCTGCTCGGCAGCCACCGGCGGGCTTCGTCCGGCGTCTGGCCCGACTGACGACCGGCGCCCACCGCCGGGACGGCTGTCGTCAGTCCAGCGGCAGCCGCATCTGCACCGAGGCGACCTCGTACCCGAGCTCCTCGTACAGGTGGCGCGCGCCGGTGTTGTACCCGAAGACGTTGAGGCCGATGCTGGTCGCGCCCTCCGCCCTCGCGACCTCGTGCGCGAGCTCGAGCGCTCGTCGGGCGTGACCCTGCCGGCGGTGGGCCGGGTCGACCTCGACCTCGAAGACCCACCAGTCGGCGCTGCCCGGAGTGAACGGGCCGATCCAGAGGTGCCCCACCACGGTGTCCGCACCGAGCGTCAGTTCCCACACGTGGTGGCCCGTCGCCGGCGAACCGCCCGGGAACCACTTCTCGAGGGACTGCCGCATGTTCGCCTCTGCCTGCTCGCGGCTCTCGCCCGACCGCATGCGCGACGCGACGTACTCCGCCATCGAGCGGTCCAGCCAGCCCGGCAGGCGTTCCCCAGGCGTCAGCACGAGCCGCAGCTCGCTCCGCGCCGCGGTCCTGCCCGTGTCTGCCGGGTCCATGGTCAACGGTTGCCCTTCGAGCCGCGCTTGGGCTTGCCGGACATGCCGCGCGGGGTCCGGCCGCGACCGGTGGAGTTCTTCCCACCGCCGCTCTTCGCACCCGTGCCCTTCGTGGCGCTGCGTTTCGCAACCGTCTTCGCATTCGCCGCCGTGGCCTTGCCACCGGCCGCCTTGCTGCTGATGGCTTTGCCGCCGGCCGCCTTGCCGCCGGTCTTCTGGCGTGGGTCGTCCTGCTCGTCGGGATCCGTGCCTCCCGGCTGGTCCGGCTGCTGCCGGGAGCTGTTCGCGGTCCGGCCGCGGACGACGCCGATGAACTCCTCGGTGAGTTCCGAGGCGTCCTCGTCACGCCAGACGAGCGCGACACGGGTGCCGGGGGAGCCGGCGAGCGGTCGGGAGACCAGGGACTTGCGGCTCTCGGCCCGGAAGAGGGACTGGGGGAGGACGACCACGCCGACGTTGGCTTCGACCAGGTCGAGCGCTGCCGCGACGTCGGGTGGCACGGGGCCCGCGTCGAGGACGGTGACGGCGGCGAGGTCCGCGTCGGTGACCTCGTCGAGGTCGGCGAGGGGGGAGTCCTTCGGGGCGGCGACGACCGCCGTCTCGGTCCACAGCGGGATCGCGTGCGGCTGTTCGCCGTCGGCCCGCTCGGGCACCGGCATCCGGGCGAAGACCATGTCGGCGTCGCCCTCGATCGCGTCGAGGACCCCGTCCGCGCCGACGGGCATGAGGACCAGGTCGACGTCCGGTCGGCGCTCGCGCCAGACCCGCACCCACTTGGCGGGGGAGACCCCGGGTACGAAGGCGATGGAGAGCGCGGTCATGCACCCGAGCATACGGGCCGTACTCTGGTCACCATGGCCCAGGAACAGACCATGAAGCCCGAGACCGCTGCCAAGAAGCTCGGCATCCTCCTCTCGGCGACGCCCGAGTCGTTCCGTGCGGGCCCGATCGCTCGCACGACGTTCGATGAACTGCAGAGCGAGCCGCCGACGTGGCTGCAGGACCTCCGTCGCGACGGTCCGCACCCCCGACCGGTCGTCGCCGCGCGCCTCGGGGTGTCGATCTCCGGACTCGCCCGCGCCGGCGTGGACGACGTCCTCACCACGGAGCAGATCAAGCAGCTCCTGCAGGACATGCCCGCGTGGCTCGTGCAGGAGCGATCCACCCAGGCCGCGGTCCGCACCGAGAACGTGCGCGTCAAGCAGGAGCGCGCGGCCCGCACCGAAGGCTGATCCCACCCGTGCACGGGACCGTCGCCGACGCCATGCTCGTCGTGCCGCAGTTCGCGTCGGTGTGCTGCATCGTCGGTGACCGGTACCGCCCGCGCCCCGGCGTGATCGTGCCCGCAGCCGTGATGCTCGTCGCGATGCTCATGCCCGTCGTGCAGGCCGGTCCGTCGTGGACGATCCTCGCCGCGGCACTGCTGCTGGTCCTCGCGCCGATGCCCGTGGTGCGCCGCCGTCGGCGGGACGGGCGTCGCGCCGAGCCGATGGACGTGCACCGGGCGCTCTCCGCCGTCGTGATGGCGGGGATGCTCCTGATGGGGCACACTGCCGAGCTCCCCGGCACCGGCGTCCACGTCCACGCCCTGGTCCTGACCGTGGTGCTCGGCGCCGGGGTGATCGGCTACTGCGCCTTCAGCGGCTGGCTGCTCCGGTACGAGTGGGCACGGGAGGACCGTCGCGCGGTCCGCAGCGGCGAGGTCTTCGCGATGACCGTCGCCGTGGTCGGGATGACCCTGGCGATGTGACCGGCGTTACGGTGGGGCCGTGTCCGACCGCATCGTCCGCCGACCCGACGCTCCACCGCCGCGCCTCGACGAGGTCGACGAACGGATCCTCTGGGTCCTCGCCTCGGACGCCCGGATCCCGAACAACCGGCTCGCCGCCGCGGTGGGCATCGCGCCGTCGACCTGTCTGGTGCGCGTCCGAGCGCTGGAGGACGCGGGCATCATCACCGGCTACCGGGCCGAGGTCGACATCGCTCGTCTCGGGTTCTCGATCGAGGCGATGGTCTCCGTCCGGGTGCACGCTGCCGCGCGGCACGAGCTGCGGGAGTTCGCGAAACGCCTGCTCCGGGTGCCGGTGGTGCTCGACGTGTCGTTCCTGGCCGGGGACAAGGACTTCCTCGTGCACATCGCGTGCACGTCGACCGAGCAGTTGCGGGACTTCGTCGCCGACGAGCTGAGCGGGGACCCGTCGGTCGCGACGACGCAGACGTCGATCGTGTTCGAGCGGCTGGTGGCGGACCGGGAACACCAGGCCCGCTCCTACGGCGAACTGCGCCGCTGGCAGGCCTGAGCGCAGCGAGCGCGGTCCGTCAGCGGATTCGGACCATCGGGGTGTGCGGGATCGCGTCCTCGAGGAAGTCCTCACCCGAGCGCACGAAACCGAACTGTGCGTACCACTCGCCGAGGTGTGCCTGAGCGTTGATGCTGATCCGCTCCGAACGGCTCTCGGCGATCGCGGCCTGCATCAGCGCGGCGCCGAGGCCCTTGCCACGGGCGTGCGCTGCGGTGGCGACCCGGCCGATCCGCTCGGTGCCGTCGGGTTCGCGGAGCAGCCGCAGGGTCGCGTCGACCGAACCGCTGCCGGCCCAGAACTGCACCGTGCCGGGCTCGAGGTCGCGGCCGTCGATGTCGTCGTAGGCGCATGCCTGCTCCACCACGAACACGTCCTGTCGCAGGCGGAAGATCTCGTGCAGGGTGACGACGTCAAGGTTGCGGGTCGGGGCGCTGAAGGTCGAGGGCACGACGTTTCCTGACTTTTTCTTGTGAATGGGTTCCGCACCGCACCCGTCGAGGCGTACCGTGCCGGTCAACCACTCTACGTGCGCAGCCGAGATCAGGAGGTGAGCGCATGGACGCATCGATGCGTGCACCCCTGAACGCGGTCATCCGTTGGGCTCTCATGGCCTCCGGGATCGCGGTGGCGCTGGTGCTGCTCTCGCTCTTCTTCGGTGCTCGACCCGCTGCGGCCGCCGGGGTCCTCGGACTGGGTGGGGCGTCTCCGAGCGGCTCGCAGACGAACTCGTCGCAGCGCTCGGACGGCTTGCTGAGCGGCGTCGTCTCGGGCGTCGGTGGCACGGTCGAGGGAGTCGGGCGGGCCGTCGGGAGCGTCGTCACCCCGGTCCGACCGGCCCCCGCGCCGGTCCCGGCAGCACCGGCCCCCGCGCCGGTCCCGGCCGCGCCGGCGCCGGTTGCTCCCGCTCCGACCGCCGCAGCACCCGCCCCGGTTGCCGCAGTCCCCGCTCCGGCCTCCGCACCCGCAGCGACTCCCGCGGTCCCAGCGGCTGCACCGGCCCCGGTCGCCACAGCTCCGGCCAGCACGCACACCGACCCGGCCGCAGCCCCCGCGCCGACCTCGGCCGGCGAGCCGTCGCACTCCGCCGCCGCACCGGCGATCGCAGCCGGAGCGCCCGCAGCCACGCCGACGACCCGCCCGGACACCTCGCTCGTCGGCGGCGTCGTGTCGGCCGTGAGCGGCGCCTCCCGGCCCGTCACCGACACCGTCGTCACCGTCCTCGACCCCGTCACCGGGGCCGTGCAGGACCTCGCTGGTGACCGTCCGGTGACCGCGATCGTGGCCGTCGTCGACCGGGTGGTCGGGAGCCTCCCGGTCGTCGGCGGACTGCTCGGTGACGACACGCTCGGCACCGTCACGGCGCCCGTCACGGGCGTGGTGGACGACACCCTCGGCTCCGTCGGTGACGTCGTGGGCGCTGTACCGGGCGTCGTGGCCGAGGTGCCCGACGTCGTCGGCGGCCTGCCCGGCGTCGGTGGCGGTCTCCTGCCGGGAGGCTCCCTCCCCGTCGTCGACGTCCCCTCGGTCCCCGTGGTGGGCACCCCCGGCACCGGTGGCGCGATCGTGCCGACGGTCCCGGGAGGATCGGTCCCCGCGTCGCCCACAGCCACCGCCGCCGTGCGACCCGCGGGGACGACCAGCGGTCCGGCAGCCGCGCTGGCTGCACCGATCACGGGCGCAGCGGGCCAGCCGGCTGCGACGACCACCCCGTCCGCCGTCCGCGCGAGCACCTCGGCGGTCGTCGCCGGTCCGCTCGCTGCCGTGACGGCGTCGACCTCCCTCGCTGCCGCGACCTTCGGCGGCGAGGGCCTCGTCCTCCCGGACGGCGGCGCGCCGACGCACGCACCGTTCGAGGGCGCCACCGGCGGCACCGCAGGCGGATCCGCCGCGGGCGGCTCGGCCGGCGCGACCCCGATCGGCACCGTCGGTGCCGACGCAAAGACCTCCCCCCTCGCCACGGGTAACCGTGGCCCGGTCACCGACGAGGCCCTCCCGGCCTCGCTCGTCGGCGACCACGACGTCGCTCCCGATTGAGATCGGCGCACCTGCCCGCCACGGCAGGACGCGCCATCGACCGCTCCCGTGCGGTCGACCGACCATCTCGATCAGGAGTGAACGACCATGAACAAGAACGTCACCCGAGGGCTCTTCTTCGCCCTCTGCGTGGGCGGGCTGACGCTCGGTGGAGCCGTCGCGGCGAACGCGGCGACGACCACCGGAGCGGACGGCATCGCCTCCGGGACCCAGATCGCGCCGAACGTCGACGCCCCGGTCTCCGTCACCCGCAACGCCTTCGGCATCGTCGGCGACGCGGTCTCGACCGCCACGAGCCCGGCGGCTGCGTCGGCCCCCGCGGCTCCGGTCCCTGCGGCTCCGGTCCCTGCGCCGGCACCCGCCGCGCCGACGACCAGCGGTGCTGACGGCGTCGCCTCCGGCACCCAGGTGGTGCCGGAGGTCACGGCTCCGGTGGACGTCTCCGGCAACGCCGTCGGCGTGCTCGGCGACGCGGCGGCTGCTCCCGCACCAGCGGCACCGGCGGCACCCGCACCAGCTCCTGCTGCTCCTGCTGCACCTGCTGTTCCGGCTCCGACGACCAGTGGCGAGGACGGCGTCCTCTCCGGCACCCAGGTCGCGGGCGACGTCGACCTCCCCGTGACCGTCGGCGGCAACGCCGTCGCCGTCGCCGGGGACGCCGCCAGCACCGGCTCGAGCACGGCGGGTCCGGCGTCCGCGCCCGCCACCGCGGCTCCGGCAGAAACGGCCGCATCCACCTCGGGCACGGACGGCCTGCTGTCCGGCACACAGATCCTGCCGGACGTCTCGATCCCGGTCACGGTGTCGGGCAACGGCATCGGGCTCCTCGGGGACGGTGCCGCGACCGCCGGTCCGTCGGCCTCCGGCACTCCGGTCGGTTCCGGTTCGACGGGAGGCGCGCCCTCCCCGACGACGTCGGGCTCCGACGGTCTCATCTCGGGGACAGAGCTCCTCGGGACCGTCTCCGTGCCGATCACCGTGACCGGCAACGGCATCGGGGTCCTCGGTGACGGCGCCAGCACCGGCGGCTCGACCACCGGAACGGGGACCCGTACCGCTCCGGCCTCGGGCGGGACGACCTCGGGGGAGGACGGTGTCGGTTCCGGCACCCAGGTCGCTCCCGTGGTGTCGATCCCCGTCACGATCGGCGGGAACGGCATCGGCGTCATCGGTGACGGCACGAGCACCGGCGGCTCGACCTCCGGCTCCGGCACGACGCCCGTCGCCGGGGGCACGACCTCCGGCGAGGACGGTGTCGGTTCCGGCACGCAGGTCGTCCCGGTGATCGACGTCCCCGTCACCATCGGCGGGAACGGCATCGGTGTGATCGGTGACGGCACGAGCACCGGTGGCTCGACCACCGGCTCCGGCACGAGCACCGGCACGACGCCGGTCTCGGGTGGGACGACTTCAGGTGAGGACGGTGTCGGCTCCGGCACGCAGGTCTCACCGGTGGTGTCGATCCCGGTGACCGTCGGTGGGAACGGCATCGGCGTCGTGGGTGACGGCACGAGCACCGGTGGCTCGACCACCGGCTCCGGCACGAGCACCGGCACGACGCCCGTCGCCGGGGGCACGACCTCCGGCGAGGACGGTGTCGGTTCCGGCACGCAGGTCATCCCGGTGATCGACGTCCCCGTCACCATCGGTGGCAACGGCATCGGTGTGATCGGTGACGGCACGAGCACCGGTGGCTCGACCACCGGCTCCGGCACGAGCACCGGCACGACGCCGGTCTCGGGTGGGACGACTTCAGGTGAGGACGGTGTCGGCTCCGGCACGCAGGTCTCACCGGTGGTGTCGATCCCGGTGACCGTCGGTGGGAACGGCATCGGCGTCGTGGGTGACGGCACGAGCACCGGTGGCTCGACCACCGGCTCGGCACGAGCCCGGCACGACGCCCGTCGCCGGGGGCACGACCTCCGGCGAGGACGGTGTCGGTTCCGGCACGCAGGTCATCCCGGTGATCGACGTCCCCGTCACCACCGGTGGCAACGGCATCGGTGTGATCGGTGACGGCACGAGCACCGGTGACTCGACCACCGGCTCCGGCACGAGCACCGGCACGACGCCGGTCTCGGGCGGGACGACCTCTGGTGAGGGCGGCATCGGCTCCGGAACGCAGATCATCCCGGTGATCACCATCCCGGTCACCGTCGGTGGGAACGGCGTCGGCGTCATCGGCGACGGTTCCAGCAGCACGCCGGGCACCACGACGCCGGGCACGACCGACCCGGGCACCACGACGCCGGGCACCACGACGCCGGGCACGACCGACCCGGGCACCACGACGCCGGGCACCACGACGCCGGGCACGACCGACCCGGGCACCACGACGCCGGGCACCACGACGCCGGGCACGACCGACCCGGGCACCACGACGCCGGGCACCACGACGCCGGGCACGACCGACCCGGGCACCACGACGCCGGGCACCACGACGCCGGGCACGACCGACCCGGGCACCACGACGCCGGGGACCACGAATCCCGGCACCGGAATCACCCCGGAGACGGGTACGACTCCCGGTGCCACCACCCCGGTGACCACCCCGGTCACGACCGTCCCGGCCACCCCGGCCGCGCTGGTCACCCCGGTGGCAGAGGGCACGCCCCCTGCCGCAGCCACCGCGGTCGACTCCACGTCGACGGGCAACGGGGTCAGCACGACCCGCACGACCACCGGTACCACCGGCACGCTCGCCTACACGGGAGCGGACCGGCCGGTCCTCCCGGCCCTCGCGGCACTGCTGCTGCTCCTGGCCGGCCTCGGGACGATGACCCTGCGGCGCCGCCACTGACGCCGACCCGCTGAACGGCTGCGGAGCACCGGGGTCCCCGGTGCTCCGCAGCCCCTGCCCGGGCGAGCAGACCCGGACGAGCTGGCCCGAACGGGGCGGACCCGAGGCGACGAGTCCTGATCAGGACCCTCCTGTGGGAGTGCTGTACGCCTCCTGGGCGGCCGTCAACCCTTGCTGAACACAGCGGCAGCCGACCAATGGCTGTGCGTCAGCTGGGCGGCAGCACGATGAACCCGTGCCATCCGATGTGCTCCAGCTCCCGATCGTCCTCCCGGCCGTGCTCGTGCCGGTGGACGTGGTCGCCGTCGTCCTCGTCCTCCTGACGGTCTTCGGACCACGCGGTCGGGCGAAGGACGCCGGCGTGACCGACCACCCGGCGAGGCGACGGTGGAACCGGGGCCTCCTGGCCGTGCTCGTCCGGATCACGGCGATCGCGGTCGGCGCCGGCATCGGCCTGGTCGCCGTCTGGTGGTTCGGTGACGTCCAGGACCGCTTCGGCGTGTCCTTCACGCCCGTCACGCGCATGTGGGTCGCGTTCACGGCGGCTGCCGTCCTCCTGTTCCTGGTCGTCCTGGTCCAGGGCGGCAACGGCCGCCGGGTCGTCGGGCTCGGAGCTGCCCTGGCGGTCGCCCTCACCGCGGGCCTCGGCATCAACGTCGACTTCGGGGCGTACCGGACCATCGGCGAGGCCGTCACGCCGAACCCCTACCCGACGGGCACCCTCGACCACCAGCACGCGGCCAGGCCCGGCACACGGGTCGTCGACGCGGCGACGTGGACCGCACCGGAGGGGATGCCCGATCACGGCCGTGCCATCGCTGTCCGCATCCCCGCGACGGTCTCGCACTTCCACGCCCGTCGCGCCGTCGTGTGGCTGCCTCCCGCCGCGCAGGTCGTGGACCCGCCGACCCTGCCGGTCCTCGTCGCGCTCTCCGGGCAGCCGGGGCAGCCGGCCGACATGTTCCAGACCGGGCGGCTCGGGTCCTTCCTCGACCACTACGCCGCGGCGCACCACGGCATCGCGCCGATCGTCGTCTCGCCCGACCAACTGGGGGCACCGGGCCACAACCCGATGTGCGTCGACAGCCGTCGTCTCGGGCGGAGTGCGACCTACGTGATGACCGACACGGTCCGGTGGATCCACCAGCACCTCGACGTGGCCTCGGGCAGCGCGGCATGGGGCATCGGTGGCTTCTCGCAGGGGGCGACCTGCGCCATGCAGTTCTCGAGCGCGTACCCGGAGGTGTTCGGCACGACCCTGGCCATCTCCAGCGAGATGGCCCCGGCGAACGGGGACCTCCGGCACACCGTCGCGGTCGGGTTCGGCGGCTCGCGTCCGGCCTACCTCCGGGCCACCCCGGAGGCCCTGCTCGCCGCCCACACGCCGTACCACGACCACCTCACCGTGTTCGGCTACGGCGAGGACGACGCTCCCTACGAGGCCTCGACGCTCGCGCTCCGGGCCGCGTCGAAACGCGCCGGGATCGCCACCACTCTCATCGTCTCGCCCGGCTCGGCCCACGACTGGAACACCGTCCGGTACGTCCTGGGCCACGGCCTCCCCATCGTGATCGCCCACCTCGGGCTGCCCGTGGACGGGGTCCGTCGATGACCGCGAAGGGCGCACCCGACACCGCCGCTCCGGAACAGCCCGCGGCCCCGCCGCATGAGGTCGGCCACGAGGCCGCCGCGCGCGTCCTGCGCGACGTGGGGCGGGCCTCCCGGTCGGTCCGGCACGCCGTCACGCGACAGCCGGTCACGGCCGTCGTCCTGGTCCTGGTGCTGCTGGCGTCGATCACCGCCGCGTCGCTGCGGTTCGCCCAGGGCCGACAGGTGCCGGACGCCCTCGTGCCCTTCCGGGTGTTCGCCGTCACCACCGGTGTCCTCGCGCTGGTCCTGACGCTCACCGGTGTCGTCGTGCTGGTCGGTGCCTCTGAACGGCTGATGGGCTCGCGGCGCACCGTCTCCGCCTTCCTGGCGACGAGCGTCATCGGGGCGGCGGCCGCAGCCGTCGTCGGTCTCGTCGACCCGGACGGCCGCCGTGGTGCCGCCCTGCTCTCCGGGGCCGAGGGCCTGGACCCGTGGACGGCGATCCTGGGCACGGTCATGACGGCGAGTGCCTTCGCCGGCCCGCTCTGGCGTCGTCGGATCCGGGTCAACGCGCTGGCGGTCGTCCTCACGCTCTTCCTCTACGCCGGACACACCGCCGACCTGTCCGCCGTCGTCGCCACGGCCGCGGGCTGGGGACTCGGCGAGGTGTTCCGACGCACCCCGAAGCGCACCGGCTGGACCCGCAGCTCCCACCGCGAGACCCGGGTGCTGCTCGGGACGGTGGTCCTGGTGTCGGCGGTCGGACCGGTGATCGCGCTGGTGTCGCGCGCCCGGGTCGGTCTGCTCGCGCCGCTCGCCGCGGTCGTCGGGACGGGCCCAGCAGACCAGCCCTCCGCCTGTCGCGCCGACGGCGTCGCGGGTGAGTGCCTGCACCGCCTGCTGACCTACCGCGCGACGGACCCCTGGTCCCTGCTGCTCGCGATCGCACCACTGCTCGTGCTCGTCGTCGGGGCGGTCGGTCTGTTCCGTGGCAGCCGCTTCGCGGTGTGGCTCGTCGTGGTGGTCGACACCGTCACCGGGATCGCCGCCGCCGTGACGTACACCCACGTACCCGGACGGGTCGAGCAACTCCGCGGGTCCGAGGACCACGTCGTCGTGGTCCTGTCGATCGCCGCGTCGATCGCGGTCCCGCTCCTCACCGGGCTCGTCCTGCTGCTGCTGCGGCGGTCGTTCACGGTCGCGGTCGCCCGCAGCCGCGTCGTCACCTTCAGCGTGACGGTCCTGGTCGCGGCCGCTGTCCTGGCGGCCGTCGTGTTCGTCGTCGCCGACGCGTCACCGGTGCGGGTGCACGGCCCGCTCGGCCTGGTCGTCGCCGTCCTCGGACCGCTGTCACCGGTCGTGCACCACCGTGACCTGCCGATCCGGGATCCCGGTCTCCGGACGGTGCTGGGCCTCGTCGGCCCGCTGCTGTGGGCCGTCGTGGCCGTCGCCGCGATCCGTCCGGCCGGTGCGACACCCGGCGCAGCCGACTCCGACGTGTCCGCCGCGGACCGTGAGCGTGCCCGCGCGCTGCTCGTGGCGGGTGGCGGCGACACCTTCGGCTGGATGGCGACGTGGCCGGGCAACGCGCACTGGTTCAGCGCGGACGGTCGCGCCGGCGTCGCCTACCGACGGACCGGTGCCGTCGCGGTCGCCCTCGGCCCGTTCGGCTGGCCGGACGCGCGCGGACCGGCGCTCACCGAGTTCGCCCGGTACTGCGACGACAACGGCTGGACGGCGGTCTTCCACGGCATCGACACGACCAGCGCCGCGGCCCTCACCCGGCTCGGCTGGCGCACCCTGCCGGTCGCCGAGGACGCCGCGTTCGACCCGCGTGCCTGGACCACGAGCGGCAGCCGGAAGCAGGACGTCCGCACCGCCGTCAACAAGGCCCGTCGCTCCGGGTCCACCGCCACCTGGTCGTCGTGGCAGGACCTGCCCGTGGCCACCACCCGGCAGATCGAGGCCATCTCCGAGGAATGGGTCGCCGATCGTGAACTCCCCGAGATGGGCTTCACGCTCGGCAGCCTCGACGAGATGCGGGACCCGGCCGTCCGGACCCTCGTCGCGCAGGACGCCGAGGGCACGGTCCTCGGGGTCACGAGCTGGTTGCCGTCCCACCGTGCGGGCCGCGTGGTCGGCTGGACGCTCGACGTCATGCGGCGCCGGAGCGACGCCCCGAACGGCGTGATGGAGTTCCTGGTGGCCTCCGCTGCCGAGGTGATGCGCGACGAGGGCGTCGAACGACTCGGCCTCTCCGCCGCGCCGCTCGCCCGCACGCCCGGTGGCGCATCGACCGGCGACGGCGTCGAGACCCTGCTCGAACTCGTCGGCGGGGTCCTCGAGCCGGTCTACGGGTTCCGCTCGCTGCTCCGGTTCAAGCGGAAGTTCGGCCCGGGACTCGAGCCACTCGTCCTCGCCTACCCGGACCCGGTCGCGTTGCCCGCCATCGGCGTCGCGGTGGTCCGCGCCTACCTGCCCGACCTGTCGCTTCGGCAGGCGCTGGCACTGGTCCGCGGACGCGGCTGAGCCGCCGGACGGGAGGCCCGCTGCACCCCCGAGACGCCGCGTGACGCCCGGCGGACCATCCGCCCACGACGGTCGGGGTGCTGGGGTATCGTCGGTGACACGCAAGCGCTCCGGGGTCGGTGCAAGTCCGAACCGGTGGTGACAGTCCACGAGCGCCGCGCCGGGTCCGCCCGGTGCGGGGTTGACCTGGTGCAATCCCAGGACCGACGGTGAGAGTCCGGACGGGAGGAAGCGCTGACGGAAGGTGATGGTCGTTCCGCGATCCCGCCTGCCGTCCGCCGACGACCGTCGCGCGCACCCGGAGTCCCGTTGAGAGGACACCAGTGTTCACCGGCATCATCGAGGAACTCGGCACCGTCACCGCCGTCGACGAACGAGGCGACTCCGTCGCGCTCACCGTCCGTGGCCCGCTCGTCGTCTCCGACGCGCAGCACGGCGACTCCATCTCGGTCTCGGGCGTCTGCCTGACCGTCGTCGAGCAGAGCCCGGAGACCTTCACGGCATTCGTCATGAAGCAGACCCTCGACATGAGCGCGCACGGGTCGTTGCGGGCCGGCGACCGGGTGAACCTGGAGCGCGCGGCCTCGGTCGGGGACCGGCTCGGCGGTCACATCGTGCAGGGCCACATCGACGGCACCGCGACGGTCCTCCTGACCGACGACGGGGACGGCTGGCGGCGGGTGCGGTTCGCGCTGACGCCGGAGCTCAGCCCGCTCGTGGTCGACAAGGGCTCGATCGCGATCGACGGTGTCTCGCTGACCGTCAGCGCGGTGTCGCCGGAGTCCGTCGCGCCGGACGCCGCCTGGTTCGAGGTCAGCCTGATCCCGGAGACCCTGGCCGCCACGACGCTCGGTGCACGGGTGCCGGGGGACCGCGTCAACATCGAGACCGACGTCCTGGCCCGGCACGTCCGCCGGATGCTGCGGCTCGACGCTGCTGCTGCCGCTGCCGCTGCTGCCGCTGCTGCCGGTGCCGTCGGTGCTCCCGTCGGGGCGGAGGCCCGCTGATGGTCGCCGACACCGCTCCCGTCGTGCCGACCCTCGCCGACGACCTCGGCCTGTCCTCGGTCGCGCAGGCGATCGCCGCCATCGCCGCCGGCCGTCCGGTCATCGTGGCCGACGACGAGCACCGCGAGAACGAGGGCGACGTCGTCCTCTCCGCGGAACTCGCGACGCCGGAGTGGATCGCGTGGACGGTCGCGCACTCGTCCGGGTTCATCTGTGCGCCGGTCAGCGCCGAGATCGCCGACGCCCTCGACCTGCCGCCGATGGTCCAGCACAACGAGGACGTCCGCGGCACCGCCTACACCGTCACGGTCGACGCGGCCGTCGGTGTCACGACCGGCATCAGCGCCCACGACCGCGCACGGACGCTCCGGGTCCTCGCCGACCCGGGTTCGGTCCGCGGCGACCTGCACCGTCCGGGGCACGTCGTCCCGTTGCGGGCACGCCCGGGTGGCGTCCGGGAGCGCGCGGGGCACACCGAAGCCGCGATCGACCTCGTCACCGCCGCCGGACTCCGGCCCGCGGCGGCGATCTGCGAGATCGTCGACGAGCACGGCGGCATGATGCGCCTGCCGGAACTCGTCGGACTCGGGGCACGCGAGGGCGTGCCCGTCATCACCATCGCCGCGTTGGCCGCCTGGCTCGACGCGGCCGACCGGGCGACGGACGTCGCCCGCACCGAAGGGACACACGCATGAGCGGAGCAGGAGCGGCGGAGCGCGAGCTCGTCGACGGCAGCGGCATCCGGGTCGCGGTCATCGCCGGACAGTGGCACGACGTCATCGCGAACGGACTGCTCGCTGGGGCGCAGCGCGAGATCGAACGCCTCGGTGCCACCGCGCAGGTCGTCCCCGTCCCGGGCAGCTTCGAGCTCCCGGTGGTCGCGAAGGCCGCCCTCGAGTCCGGCTTCGACGCAGCGGTCGCCCTCGGCGTGATCATCCGCGGCGGGACCCCGCACTTCGAGTACGTCTCGGACGCGGCGACGAGCGGGTTGACCAAGGTCGCGATCGACACCGGCAAGCCCGTCGGCTTCGGCGTGCTCACCCTGGACGACGAGCAGCAGGGGCTCGACCGCGCCGGACTGCCCGGGTCGAAGGAGGACAAGGGCGCCGAGGCCGCACACGCGGCGATCGCCACGGCCGTCACGCTGCGTGGGCTGCGCGCCTCCGTGTAGCGGGACGGCGTTCGTCCACCGTCGTGCATCGGTACGACGCAGAACGGCCCCGCACCATCAGGTGCGGGGCCGTCCTGCGTGTGGCGGTGTGTGGCTACCGCTTGCCGAACACGTGGATCGGCAGGAAGAAGGAGAGGCTCATCAGCAGCACACCGGCGATGAACACGAAGGCCTGACCGGAGTCGACCTGGAACGCGAACCCGAACAGGTACATCGACACCAGCAGCAGCAGGATCGAGAAAACAGCAGCGAGGACGCGGCCCACGGTGGTACCTCCGGGAATCGAGCGGGTGGATCGCGCCCAGTCTATCCCCAGGACCGGGAGCGACCGTTCACGCAGCCGGTTTCGTCGCGATCAGGCGGTCGACGACCTGGAGCAGTGCCGCCATGTCGACCGAGGCCCGGTCGGGACGGACGTCGCTCGCGGCCCCGAGCGACGCCGCGTGGTAGAGCCCGTCGCCGAGGAGCTTGACCGCCTGCGCCGTGGGGACGTCGTCGAGCGCGTCGACGAGGGTGGCGAGCCAGGCGTTCTCGGTCTCGTCCAGGGTCCGGCCGGCCTCTTCGTACCCGGCCTGCTGCAGGCGCGAGGCCGCGAGCAGGGCGAGGTCGAGCTCGCTGCCGACGAACTGACAGTTCTCGACGAAGTAGCGCGCCGGGCCGTCCTCGGCAGCGCGCATCCGTTCGATGTCCAGGGCGGACAGGTCGGCGAGCCGTTCGCACAGTCCCTCGACCAGGGCGGCCTTGGAACCGAAGTGGTAGAGCAGTCCGCCCTTCGAGACACCGGCGCGCGCGGCGACGGCGTCGAGGGTGGCGGGACGTTCGCCCTCCTCGCACACGATGGCGACGAAGCTGTCGAGGACGCGGTCGCGAGCACTGGCCATGCGCACGAGTCTAGGGACACGCCGGGGGCAGTGTGCTCCGTGAACGTTCACGGTCCCTTGTTCCGCGGGTCTGTACCGGATAGCCTCGCCGCGACCGTGAAGGTTCACGACGAACAGGATCCGCATGTCAGCGCAGACCGCGACCCCCACGCCCACCACGAACGACACGACCCCCGGCTGGGCGGTCCTCGGCCCCGGGGGGATCGCCCGACGGTTCCTCTCGCAGCTGTCGACGAGCAGCGGCCGACTCGTCGCCGCCGGCAGTTCGTCGGTCGAGCGGGCGCAGGCCTTCGCGGACGAGGCCGCCGAGCACGGGTTCCCCGACGTGGTGGCGGGCACCTACGACGACGTCCTCGCCGACCCCCGGGTGGACGCCGTCTACGTCGCGACCGTGCACACCGGGCACGCGGCCCTCGTCCTCGCCGCACTGCGGGAAGGCAAGGCCGTGCTCTGCGAGAAGCCGCTCACGCCGAACCACGGCACGACGATGGTGCTCGTCGACGCCGCACGACAGGCCGGACTGCCGTTGGTCGAGGCGTTCATGTACCGCTTCCACCCGCAGACCGCCGCCTTCCTCGACCTGGTCCGCGACGGCACGGTCGGCACCGTCACCCACGTCGACGCGTCGTTCGCGTTCCGCACCGATGAGCGCTCCGGCCGGCTCTTCGACGTCGAGACCGCCGGCGGCGGGATCCTCGACGTCGGCTGCTACCCGGTCACCATGACCGCGGCGGTCGTGCAGGCCGCGACCGGGGTCGCGGTCGCCGAACCCGTCGAGCTGCACGCCGTCGGGACGCTCGGTCCGACGGGCGTCGACGAGTGGACCGTCGCCAGCGCGACGTACGCGTCGGGCATCACCGCGAGCCTCCGGACCGGCGTCCGCGTCGAGGACACGAACGCGGTCGTCGTGCACGGCACCCGCGGCACGATCGTGCTCCGCGACCCGTGGACCATCGGCGGCGACCCGGTCATCGAGGTCCGGACCGTCGACGCCCCACCTGCCGAGACCTCCTTCGCCGGTGCCGCCCCCTACGGGCTCGAGGCCGACGCCACCATCGACGCCCTGCGCGCCGGCCGGGTCGACGCGCCGCAGATGACCACCGACGAGAGCCTGGCCGCCGCCCGCACCCTCGACCGCTGGCGCGCGGCGATCGGCCTGCGCTACCCGTTCGAGGCCGAGACCGCCGACATCCCGACGGTCAGCGGCCGCCCGCTCACCGTCGCGCCCGACGCCCCGATGACGTACGGCGAGCTGCCCGGCATCGACAAGCGCGTCTCGCGCCTGGTGATGGGCGTCGACAACCAGCCGGACCTGGCCCACGCGAGCGCGATCTTCGACCACTTCGTGGAACAGGGCGGCACCGTCTTCGACACCGGGTACGTCTACGGCGGCGGCGTGCTCGAGGGCCGCTTCGGCGCCTGGGTCCGCAACCGCGGCATCCGCGAGGACGTCGTCGTCATCACCAAGGGCGCACACACGCCGTACTGCGACCCGGAGTCACTCACCCGTCAGCTGCTCGAGAGCCTGGAGCGCCAGGGCACCGACTACGCGGACGTCTACATGATGCACCGGGACAACCCGGACATCCCGGTGGGGGAGTTCGTCGACGTCCTCGACGAACACCGCCGCGCTGGGCGCATCCGGGTCTTCGGCGGGTCGAACTGGACCCCCGCCCGGTTCGACGAGGCGAACGCCTGGGCCGCGGCGAACGGCAGGCACGGGTTCGAGGTGCTCAGCAACCACTTCGGTCTGGCGGAGGCCCTCGACGTCCCCTGGGCCGGGTGCGAGCACGTCACCGACCCGGAGTCGAAGCGCTGGCTCGAGGAGCGCCAGATCCCGCTGCTGCCGTGGTCCTCGCAGGCGCGCGGCTTCTTCACCGGTCGGGCCCGTCCGGACGACACGAGCGACGCCGAACTCGTCCGCTGCTACTACTCGGACGCGAACTTCGAGCGCCTCCGCCGCGCCGAGGAACTCGGGGGGCAGTACGGCGTCCCGGCGACAGCGATCGCCCTGGCGTACGTGCTGCACCAGCCGTTCCCGACCTTCCCGCTGTTCGGCCCGCGGACCATCGCCGAAGCCCGCTCGTCGATGCTCGGCCTGACCGTCGACCTCACGCCCGAGCAGGTGGCATGGCTCGACCTCCGCAGCTGACCGGCACCAGCGGTCGCGCGACGATCCTCGACGTCGCGGCGGCCGCCGGGGTGTCCCGGCAGACCGTGACCCGCGCGGTGAACGGCCTGCCGGGGATCAGCGACGCCACGAAGGGGCGGGTCCTCGCCGCCGCGGAGCAGCTCGACTACCGCCCGTCCCGCTTCGGGCGGGGGCTCGTGTCGGGCGGCACCCACCAGCTCGGGCTGCTCGTCGACGACCTCCGGAACCCGTACTCGCCGGAACTCGCCGCCGCGGTCCTCCGGCTGGCGGCCGCGCGCGGCTGGAACGTGATGCTCGCCGACGTCGGTCTCGCCGGTGACTCCGACCGGTCGGTGCAGGACCTCGGTGCGCAGACCGACGTCGTCATCGGTTCCCTCGGTACCCGCGCTGGGGAGTGGATCGAACGGCTCGGCTCGGTGCCGGTCGTCGAGCTCGACCCGCACGACGCGCCCACCCGCGGTGCCGTCCGGCTCGGCCCGGAGGGGGCGGTGGAGGCCCTCGCGGACCACCTGGTGGCGGTCGGCGTCAAGCACCCGCTCGTCCTCGATGCACCGCCCTCCGCCGAGGCACCGGGCGAGCCGAGCACCCGCGGTGCGCTCCTGCTCGACGCCCTGCGCCGACGGGGGTACCTGCCCGAGCACCTGCACGCCGAGGCTGCCTCCGCCGATGCCGGTGCCGCGGGCACCGCCGCAGCGCTCGCGCGGCACGCCCGTCTCGACGCGGTCGTCGCGTTCAACGACGTGATGGCGCTCGGGGTGCTCGCCGCCTGCCGTCGAGCCGGTGTCGAGGTCCCCGACCGCGTCCGCGTGGTCGGGATCGACGGCCTGACGCTCGGCACGCTCGTCGCGCCGACCCTCACCACGCTCGCGGTCGACCTCGACGAGGTGGCCCGCCACGCGGTGGACCTGGCGCTCGGCATGCTCGACGGGTCGCTGCCGCGGTCCGGCCCGGCTGTGGAGCGGGTGGTCCGGCACCGACTGGTGGTGGGCGAGTCAGCGTGAGCGGCTGATCAACCGATCAACCGATCAACCGATTGGCGGACGGGAGGCGCGGGGCGGTCCGGTTCCGCGCCTCCCGATCGGCGTTGGTTGCATTTGCAACCACAACCGTCTGGACGGTACACTAACGGGACCTTGACGGGACGCGTGACGACTTCCGCGTCCCGTCTCGTCTGCGCTCAGCCCCTGCGGGGCGGCCAGCGCGACACGCTCGAAGTCCTGGAGTCCGCCATGTCCGCACTGCTCACCAGCCCCGTCGCCACCCGGGTCACCACCAATCGTGGCTCCCGGTTCGCCGCGCTCGCGGTGCTCATGCTGCCGGTGCTGCTCATCTCGGTCGACAACACCGTGCTGAGCTTCGCGCTGCCCTCGATCTCGCGCGCCCTGCACCCGGATGCGACGACGCAGCTCTGGATGGTCGACGCGTACCCGCTCGTCCTGGCCGGGCTGCTCGTCGTGATGGGGAGCATCGGTGACCGGGTCGGACGCCGCCGGATCCTCGTGATCGGCGCGACCGGCTTCGCGCTGCTCTCCGCCGTGGCGGCCTTCGCCACCGAGGCCTGGATGCTCGTCGCGGCCCGGCTCGCGATGGGTGTCTTCGGCGCGATGCTCATGCCCGCGACGCTGTCGATCATCCGCAACGTGTTCCCCGACGCCGGCGAACGACGCCTGGCGCTCGCGGTCTGGTCGACGATGTTCGCCGCCGGCAACGCCCTGGGCCCGCTGGTCGGCGGCGTGCTGCTCGCGCACTTCCACTGGGGCAGCGTCTTCCTCGTCGCCGTGCCGATCCTCGTCGTGATGCTCGTCGCCGTGCCGTTCTGCGTGCCGGAGTCCCGCGACCCGGAGCCCGGGCCGGTGGACGTCCCGAGCATGCTGCTGTCCCTCGGCGCCCTCGCCCCGACCGTCTGGGCGATCAAGTCCCTCGTGCACCCGGAGGAGCGGGGACTGGCGATCGCGATGGTCGCCGTCGGCGTGCTCTGCGGCATCGCGTTCGTCCGCCGGCAGCTGCGCTCCCGCACGCCGATGCTCGACATGCGCCTGTTCCGCAGCACCGCGTTCACCGGCAGCGTGCTGATGAACATGGCGGCGATGTTCTCGCTCACCGGGTTCCTGTTCTTCATCGCCCAGCACCTGCAGCTCGTGGCCGGGCTCGACCCGTTCGCCAGCGGCGTCGTGCTCGTCCCCGGCGCGGTGCTGACGATCATCGCCGGCCTCGCCGTGGTGCCCGTCGTCGCGCGTGTCGCTCCGCGCTGGGTCGTGTCCGTGTCGCTGCTGTTCTCGGCCGCCGCGTACGCCCTCGTCGCGGTGCTCGGCCACCACGCCTCGATCGCCGCGCTCGCGTTCGCGTTCGTGCTGCTCGGCATCGGCATCGGCGCGTCCGAGACCGTCACGAACGACCTCATCATCTCGACCGCCCCAGCGCACAAGTCCGGTGCGGCGTCGGCGATCTCGGAGACCGCGTACGAGATCGGTGCCGTGCTCGGTACCGCCGTCCTCGGCACGATCCTGGCCACGGCCTACCGAGCCCACGTCGTCGTGCCGGATGGACTGTCCTCGACGGCGCACACCGCGGCGGGAGAGACCCTCGGCGGTGCCGTCACCGCGGCGACGCAGCTCGGCGGGTCCGCAGGGCAGGCGCTCCTGGAGTCCGCCCGTGCCGCCTTCGACTCGGGTGTGACGACGACGGCGGGCGTCGCGGCGGCGCTCATGGTCGTCGCCGCAGCAGGAGCCGTCGTGATGCTGCGGCGTCGCTGACCCCGGCGTCGCGGCACGCCCGGGATGGGCCGATCCTGTGAATCATGGACCGGCACCCGGGCGCAGGTCCTACGTTGGGAGGTGGCCGCGACGACCGCGGCCGAACCCACGAACGAGGAACGACCACGACTGACATGCCCGACGCCGCTCCGGTCGACGTCCCCCAGCCCGGCACCCCCGCCGCCCCGCCCGAGGTGGACGCCACCACGGCCGACATCACCGCCGCGTACAAGGACGCCTTCCGTGGACACCCGGCCGGAGTCGCCGTGATCACCGCCGAGGGACCCGACGGACCGACCGGCCTCACCGCGTCGAGCGTCGCCTCGGTCGCGGTCGACCCGCCCGTCCTGGTGTTCTCGCTCTCGACCAACTCCGGGTCCGCCGGGGTCGTGCTCGGCGCGCCGCTGTTCGTCGTCCACCTGATGGACGCCCGCGGTGTCGCCCTCGCCAAGCGCTTCGCCTCCACCGGCAGTCCCGCCGCCGACGACCCGATCTGGGGCAGGCTCCCCTCGGGTGACCGCTACCTGCCCGACGCCGCCAGCGCACTGCGCTGCCGACCGCTCTCGACCACGCCGATCGGCGGCTCGACCGTCGTCGTCGCCGAGGTGCTCGACATCGTCGTCGGGCTCGACCGCGGTGAGCCGCTGGTCTACCACAACCGGGAATTCCACTCCCTGACCGATCGTTCCCGGCTCTCGTGAGCCGCGGAGCCCCGCACCCCACACCACCGATCGAAAGGACCGCCCATGGCTGAGTACACCCTGCCCGAGCTCCCGTACGACTACGCCGCCCTCGAGCCGCACATCAGCGGCAAGATCATGCAGCTGCACCACGACAAGCACCACCAGACCTACGTGACCGGCGCGAACACCGCGCTGCAGCAGCTCGGCGAAGCCCGCGAGTCCGGCAACTTCGGTGCGATCAACAAGCTCGAGAAGGACCTGGCGTTCCACCTCGGTGGCCACGTCAACCACTCGATCTTCTGGACCAACCTCGGCCCGGACACCAAGGTCCCGGAGGGCGAGCTCGCCGCCGCCATCGACGAGTTCTTCGGCTCGTTCGAGAAGTTCCAGGCGCAGTTCTCCGCCGTCGCGAACGGCATCCAGGGCTCCGGCTGGTCCGTCCTCGCCTGGGACGTCGTGGGCCAGAAGCTCGCCACGTTCCAGCTGTTCGACCAGCAGGGCAACATCCCGTTCGGTCTCGTCCCGATCTTCATGCTCGACATGTGGGAGCACGCCTTCTACCTCGACTACCTCAACGTCAAGGCGGACTACGTCAAGGCCGTGTGGAACATCGTCGACTGGGAGAACGTCGCCGCGCGCTTCGAGAACGCCAAGTCGCAGAGCTTCGTCACGCTCTGAGCGTCCCCGACGCGGGTCGCTGAGGCGACCACCTGATGACGGGAGGCCCGGTACCAGCTGGTACCGGGCCTCCCGTCATGCGGTCATCGCGTGACGTCCTGACGGAGGCTCAGCGCACACCGACGCCGATCTCGGCCGCCAGCCGCCGAGCGACCCCACGAAGGGCGTCGTCCGTGTGGACGACGTCGCCGTCGAGGACCGCACCCCACTGGACTCCCCGGGCGGCGAGGACGGCGCCGCGGGCCAGCCGGACCGCCTCGTCGTCGCATGCCCCGTGCTCCCGGCACCACGCGGTGAGCGTCTCGACGTGCGTCCGGTGCAGGCGCCGGTGCCGGTCATGACCCGACAGGTACTCGACCGCGCCGAGCTCGAAGGTCAGGCGTGCCGCCAGGAAGCGCTCCCTGACGTGCAGGGCGCCGAACACGTGGACGACGTACTCGGCCAGCCCCCGTTCGTCCGACGTGGGATCGAGGCAGACCGCGAGGACCGGGCCGCTCAGGTGCTCGACGACGGCGTCGATCAGGCCGTCTCGGGAGCCGAAGTGGTAGACGATCGGGTACGCGCTGGTCCCGAGGACCCGACCGAGGCTGCGGACGGAGACGTCCTCGATCCGGGTGCTGTGGAGGTGGTCCGTGACCTTGCAGACGATCGCGGGCTTGAGCGTCGGGTCCGGTTTGCGTGGCATGGTCTCTTCCGGGGCGGTGGTGGGACGGCTGACCGCAACGGGGACCGAGCGGACATGTGTCATGTTACCGGACGGTATCGACCGCCGTGTTCCCGGTTGCGGGCCCGCCTCAGGGCTCCGAGGTCAGGCCGGCGTCGGCTCCGCCCGGACGGTCAGCGTCTGCACCAGTCCCGCGGCGAGCGGCGCGAGCCGGATCTCGACGCACAGGCGACCACGCTCTCCGGGCAGCCACCACCGCAGGTGCGTCGGCGTGCTGGACCCCTCGGCGACGGGTGTCGCTCGCAGGTCGGCGCCGACCGCCTCGACCGCGGTGGCCAGCGCCGCACGTCGGCGGTCCCACGGCACGTCCATCGGGACGTTCGGCGTGCAGATCGTCGCGGCCCGCTCGTCGTCCCAGTCGGCCAGGAGGCCCTGGACGGCTGCCTGCGCCGCTCGCGTCTCCGGGGACACCGTGGTCGGTGGCACCCGCGTCGCCGCAGCACCCCCGGCGGACCGGACGTCCGCGAGGACGAGGTCGTGCGCCTGGGCGGCCGCTGCGGACACCTTCGCCTGCGTGGCGTTCTCGAAGGCGACGACACCGATGCCGGTCGACACCGACCACCGCATGTGTGCCGAGAACCCCGGGTAGCCGCCGGAGTGCGACACGATCGACCCGACGACGGGGTCGTGCTCGACGAACAGGCCGGAGCCGTACCCGGTCGCCCGCGTCGAACCCGGCAGGGCCTCGGCCGGGATCATCCGCATCGCCTGCTGCATCGCCCGGCGCTCGGCCGTCCCCAGCGGTCCGGCCTGGTCGCCGTCCGTGGCCGTGCCCGCTGCCGCAGGGTGTCCCGGGAACGGCGGCGCCGTGCCCTCGAACGCGGCGGCGAGCCAGGAACCCCACCGAGCGAGGTCCCGGACCGTGGAGAACAGCCCACCGATGGCTGAGAACGCTCCCGGTCCCGGGGTCGTCAGAGCTTCCCACTCCGAGCCGTGCCGTCGGTACCCGGTGACCACGTGGCCCCGGGCGTCCCGTGCGGCGAACACCGTGTCGTCGAGTCCGAGGGGCCGGAGGACCCGATCGGTGGCGACGGCGGTGAACGGTGCTCCGGCGACGACGGCGACCACCCGGCCGAGCAGCGCGTACCCAAGGTTCGAGTAGGCGAAGCGCGTTCCCGGGACCGAGTCGAACAGCAGTCCGGCGCGCAGCACGTCGTCGAGGTCGTCGTCGGAGATGCTCTCCTGACGGTCGCCCCACGGGTCGTCGGTGGGGAAGCCCGCCGACATCGTCAGGAGCATCCGGACCGTGGGGGTGGGGGAGTCCGCCGTGGGCAGGACGACGGAGCGGAACGCCGGCACGAAGTCGGTGACCGGGTCGTCGAGGGAGAGCAGCCCCTCCCTGACGAGACCGAGGAGCGTCGTCGCGGTGACGCTCTTCGTGCACGACGCGATCCGGTACACGGTGTCGGCGTCCGGCACCGTGCCGTCCCCGCGGTCACCGGCGCCACCGGAGGCGACGAGCCCGTCCCGGTCGAACACGCCCCAGACACTGCTCGGTGCGATGCCGTCCGCCACGCGCTGCCGGTGCAGCGTGTCGACCACGTCGATCACCGCGGGTGACGGCCGGGTCATGCGCGCCGCATCTCGGCGTAGGCGTCGAGGGCACGCTGCCGTGTGGCCTTGAGGTCGACCATCGGCTCCGGGCGCTCCTCGTCGGTTGGCACCCAGCGGCGGACGTACTCCCGGTGCGGGTCGAAGCGCTCGAGTTGCCGGTCCGGGTTGAACACGCGGAAGTACGGCGCGGCGTCGAAGCCGGAGCCCGCGACCCACTGCCAGTTCGCCGCGTTGTTGGCAGCGTCCGCGTCGACGAGGGTGTCCCAGAACCACTGCTCGCCCGTGCGCCAGTCGACGAGCATGTTCTTCACGAGGAAGCTCGCCGTGGCCAGGCGGACCCGGTTGTGCATCGCGCCGGTGTGCCAGAGCTCCCGCATGCCGGCGTCCACCAGGTCGAAGCCCGTGGTGCCGTGCCGCCAGCGGTCGAGCTCTGCTTCCGAGGCGTCACGCCACGGGAACGCGTCGAACTCCCGCCGGACGTTGGTGCGCGCGATGTCGTCGCAGTGGAAGTACTCGTTCCAGTTGAACTCCCGCCACGCGAGCTGCCGGAGGAACGCGGGTGCGGCCCGGCGCTGGTCGGGCTCCAGCGTCTCGTGCATCCGGTGCCAGACCTGGTACGGGCTGATCTCGCCCCAGCGCAGGTGCGGGGACAGACTGCTCGTCGCGGCCTGCGCGGGTTCGTCCCGCTGGTCGTAGTCGGCGAGGGCCTCGTCGATGAACCGCTCGAGCCGGTCGGACGCGCCGTGTTCACCCGGGGTCCAGGAGTCCCGCATGCCGCCGGCCCAGTCCGGTGCCGTCGGCAGCAGAGCCCAGTCGTCGAGGGCGTCGGACGCCACGTCCGGCGGTGCCGTGATGGTGTCCGGCTCGGCCCACGGGTGCCGGGGTTCGGGCATCGCCTGTGCCGCACGCCAGAACGGGGTGAACACCTTGAACGGCTCGCCCTTGCCGCTGAGGACCGTCCAGGGTTCCCAGAGCAGGTTGGCTGCGGCGCTGTGCGCTTCGGTACCGCTGGCGATCAGGCCAGCCTTGATGCCCGCGTCGAGCTCTCGCTCCACCAGGCCGTACCGCCGGTTCCAGAACACGGCGTCCGCACCGGTCTCCGTCACGAGGGCGGGGACGACCTCGGCCGCCGGCCCGCGACGGAGCACGAGCCGCGAACCGTACTCGCGGAGGTCTGCATCGAGCGCGCTCAGGGACTGGTGGAGCCACCACCGTGCCGCGGCACCGAACGGGCGGATGCCGTCGCTCTGCTCGTCGAGCACGTAGACGACCGTCACCGGTCCGTCGCGGTCGGTGGCGGAGCGGAGCGCCGGGTTGTCCGCCAGTCGCAGGTCGTCGCGCAGCCAGACGACGGAGCCGCTCATGCCGGGCTCCCGACCGAGCGACGGGTCGTCGTGGTCGCCGCTGCGGCCACGCGGAGCTTCGTGCAGAGCTCGGTGAGCGTCCGGAGCTCGGCGTCGTCGAGCCCGGCGCCGACCTGCGCCGCGATGGTGGAGGCGTGCTGCACCGCGACCGCGCGGTACACGTCGAACCCGTGCGGCGTGAGGGCGACGATCACCCCGCGGGCGTCCGTCGGGTCCGGCTGCTTCTCGACGATGCCCTTCGCGGCGAGTCGGTCGACCAGACGGCTGACACTCGGCTGCGTGAGCAGGAGGTGACCGGTCAGGTCACGCATCCGGCAGCGACGGCCGGGCTGCGTCGACAGGTTGAAGCACACGTCGTACTCGTTGAAGGAGATCTCGGCCGACGGGAACTCGGTGTTGAGGTTCCGCATGACGGTGACCTGGGCGCGGAACAACGACTCCCATGCCGCGACCGCTGTGGCCTTCTCGCTGCGGTGATCGCTCACGGGTCTTTCCCTCCGTCTGGTGGACCACCACCCTACCGACGGGGTCGGACACAGAACGCGGGCCGGCCGTCCTGGTGGACGACCGGCCCGCTCCCTTGCACCAAGAGATTCCTGCAATCACATTCCACAGCCGATGCCACAGCAAACACCGTCTGCACGACCGACTGTATAACGGTGCGGTAACGCCGGGGAAGGGCGCCTCGCCGACGAATCCTGCGAGTTGTCCGATCGGCGCACGAGAGCAGGTTCAGAAGAGGTCGGGGGAGGGGGTGGAGGCGTAGCGGACCGAGACGTCGGCGTGGCGGTCGAACCGGTACCCGACGCCGCGGACCGTCCGGACGATCTCCTCGAAGGCGCCGAGCTTCGACCGGAGGCGCCGGACGTGCACGTCGATGGTGCGCTCGTTCGGGGTCTCGTCCTCGCCGTCGGACCACAGACCCTCGATGATGGCCGAGCGGTCCACCGTGCGGCCCTCGCGGAGGACCAGGAACTGCAGGAGCTCGAACTCCTTGAAGGTGAGCGGCGCCGCTTCGCCGTCGAGGACGACGCGCTTCCGGGAGATGTCGATGACGACCCCGGTCTCCTCCGGCTCGGGCTTCTCGGTCTGCTTGCGCGCCGCGACCGCCGAGCGGTCCTGCAGGGCCAGGCGGACCACGTCGACGTCACGCCCGCCGGAGCCCTCGGCAGCGACGGCGACCGCCGCGTACGTCTCGGCGGTCGGGACGAGCTGGGCGGTCAACGCCTTCAGTTGCTCGACGACGGCGGCCAGGGTCGTGCCGGCGGCAGCGGCCGCGGCCTCGTCGAGTCCGACGTAGAGGGCGAACCCGCGGGCCTCCGTGCCCTCCGGCAGCGCACGGTTGCGGGCCGGGGCGACGACCGGGCTGGTCGGGACGGCAGCGCGGTCGGTGACCGGACGGGCGGGCTGCGTCGGCAGGGCTGCGGGGCGACGGCCGCGGATCGGGGTGACGCTGCCGAGGTCGGTCGTGGTCGACGCGGCGCTGCGGAGATCGGGGGTGGTGCGGGGCTGGGCGATGGTGAGCGACATGGTGCGGTCTCCGGGTGGTGCGGGGGCCGAGCGGTGTGGTGGTGCTTCGGCCGGTGTCGAATGCGTCGGCCGGATCAGCCGTGGCCACGACGGCGGTCGCTGCGACAGCGTTCGCCGAGGCGTCCTGCGGTCCGTGGGGACCGGGGCGGATCCGGGGGAGCGGGGTCCGACCTCGTGACGGTGGTGCGCGTCGTCGACGGGGTCGTCACCGGGGGATCACACGCGCGCGACGGGGGTGGTGTCGCGGGGGATCCGGCTGGAACGGGTACCGATCAGGCACACATTCGACAACGCATGACCGCCGTGGTCGGCATCATGATGCCGACGGTCCCCGAGGCCTCGTGGAGGGCGCGAGTGGACACGGTTGCAGTCATGGCATGAGTATCGGCGGTATACCAACGCCGTGTCAACCGTCCGCGCGGACGGTGACGGTTGTGGACAGTCGCGGAGACGACGGACGGGAGGCCCCCACCGGTCCGGTGGGGGCCTCCCGTCGGTGGAGCAGTGCGGTGGCTACTCGGCCAGGCCGTAGAGGCGGTCGCCGGCGTCGCCGAGGCCGGGCACGATGTAGCCGTTCTCGTCGAGACGCTCGTCGAGCGCACCCAGGACGATGGTCACGTCACGGTCGCCGACGGCCTTCTCGAGCGCGGCGAGACCCTCGGGCGCGCCGAGGATGCAGACGCAGGTCACGTCGACGGCACCGCGCTCGAACAGGAAGTCGATCGCGGCGGCGAGTGTCCCACCGGTCGCGAGCATCGGGTCGAGCACGAAGCACTGCCGGTTCGACAGGTCGTCGGGCAGGCGCTCGGCGTACGTCTGCGGCTCGAAGGTGACCTCGTTCCGGGCCATGCCGAGGAACCCGACCTCGGCCGTGGGGACGAGCTTGACCATGCCCTCGAGCATGCCGAGGCCGGCGCGGAGGATCGGTACGACGAGCGGACGCGGCTTCGCGATCGCGACGCCCATCGTCTGCGCGACCGGGGTGGTGATCGGTGTGGCCGTCACCCGGACGTTGCGCGTGGCCTCGTACGCCAGGAGCGTGACGAGCTCCTCCGTCAGGGCCCGGAAGGTGGGGGAGGGAGTGGTCCGGTCGCGGAGCACCGAGAGCTTGTGGGTGATGAGCGGGTGGTCGGCGACGTGGACTCGCATAGGGTCGAGCGTACCGTGCCGCACCACTCCCGGCGGTCGCGGTCCCACCGCACGATCGGAGCACGCGTGGAGCACCCGGCGCACCGGCCCTTCGTCCCCGCGATGGAACGCGCCCTGGACGAGGCCCGCGCCTGTCTCACGACCGACGACGTCCCGGTCGGTGCCGTCGTCCTCGACGCGGACGGTGCGGTGGTCGCGGTCGGACGGAACGAGCGGGAGGCCCGCCAGGACCCGACCGCGCACGCCGAGGTCCTCGCGCTCCGCGCCGCCGCGGCGGTCACCGGTGACTGGCACCTGGCCGGGCACACCCTCGTCGTGACGCTCGAGCCGTGCCCGATGTGCGCGGGCGCGGCCCTCGCGGCGCGGGTGCCCCGGATCGTCTTCGGCGCCTGGGACCCGAAGGCCGGTGCGAGCGGCAGCGTCTACGACATCGCGCGGGACCGTCGGCTGCCGCACCGGGCCGAGGTGGTCGCCGGCGTGCTCGAGGACGAGTGCGCCGCGGTGCTCGACGCGTTCTTCGCCGAGCGGCGCTGAGCCCGCGTCGATGAGCGCCGTCAGTCGGCTGCGCGCAGGACGATCGCCTCGGTCGACGGGTGCGGGCCGTCTCGGCGGACGTCCGGCTCGATGTAGATGACCCGGGCGATCGGCACGGCTGCACGGACGCGCTGCTCCACCGTGTCGATGCCGGCGGCGACGTCACCGAGACGGCGGTCCCCGTCGACGGCGACCTTCATGCCGACCATCAGCTCCTCGGGCCCGAGGTAGAGGGTCTTGAGGTGGATGATCGAGTCGACCTCCGGGCCGTCGAGCACGGCCTGCTTGATGCGGGCGACGTCGCCGGGACCGGCACCCTCGCCGACCAGCAGGCTCTTCGTCTCGACGCCGAGCACGAGCGCCACGGCGATGAGCAGCACGGCGATGAGGACCGTGCCGATCGCGTCGAACACCCCGTTGCCGGTGAGGGCCGTCAGACCGACGCCGAACAGCGCGAAGACCAGGCCGATCAGGGCTGCGGTGTCCTCGAGCATGACGACCGGCAGTTCCGGGGCCTTGGCGCGGCGGACGAACTGGATCCAGGACTGTCCGCCCTTGTGCGGTGCGGCTTCCTTGAGGGCGGTCCGGAGCGAGAAGCCCTCGAGCCCGATCGCGATGACGAGCACCACCATCGGCAGCCACCAGTTCTCGAGCGGGTGCGGGTGAGCGAACTTCTCGATGCCCTCGTAGAGCGAGAACACCCCGCCCACCGAGAACAGCACGATCGAGACGACGAAGGCGTACACGTAGCGCTCACGGCCGTGGCCGAACGGGTGCTCCTCGTCCGCGGCCTTCTTCGCCTTCCGGCCGCCGAGCAGCAGGAGCAGCTGGTTCGCGGAGTCCGCGAGGGAGTGCACCCCTTCCGCGAGCATCGACGCGGATCCGCTGATCGCCGCGGCGATGAACTTCACGATCGCGATCCCGATGTTCGCACCGAGTGCGGCGAAGATCGCCTTCGTCCCTCCGGAAGCGCTCATGTGGCTGTCCGACCCCTTCTCTCACCGACCTGGACCACGATCCTAGGCTGCCGGTCCTCGCTAGGTTGGGGGCCATGACCATCGAACTGCCCCGCGTCGCCATGCTCGGCGTCGGTTCCATGTCCGGCGCGGTCCTGCAGGGCCTCCTGGCCGCCGGCGTGGCGCCCGACGCCGTCGTGGTGACCACCCGCTCGGAGTCCTCGGCCGACGCACACCGTGCCGCCGGGCTCGACGCCACCGCGACCGAGACCGATCCCGACGCCAACCGGGCAGCGGTCCGCGGCGCTGGGCTCGTCGTGCTCGGGGTGAAGCCCTTCGGCATCGTGGACCTGCTCGACGAGGTCGCAGCGGACCTCGCGCCCGACGCGGTCGTCGTCAGCGTCGCCGTCGGCGTGACCACGACCACAATGGAGGCCCACGTGCCCGCCGGTGTCCGGGTGGTGCGCGCGCTGCCGAACACCCCGATCGGCGTCGGCCTCGGGGTGACCGGCATCAGCGCCGGAGCGTCGGCGGACGTTGCCGCGACGGCGCTGGCCGCGCACGTGTTCGCCGTCTCGGGCGAGGTCATCGAGGTCCCCGAGTCGCAGCTGGACGCCCTGTCCGCGGTGTCCGGCTCCGGACCCGCCTACGTCTTCCTGCTCGTCGAGCAGTGGCAGCAGGCCGCCGAGGCGCTCGGGTTCACCCACGAGCAGGCGCGCACCATGGTGCAGGGCACCGTCCGGGGAGCCGTCGAGCTCCTCGCCCGCTCCGGCAGTGAGCCGGCGGACCTGCGCCGGGCGGTGACGAGCCCGAAGGGCACCACGGAGCGGGCGATCGCCGTGCTGCAGGACGCGGACCTGGCCGGGACGCTCGAACGCGCCGCCAGGGCCGCCGTCGCGCGCGCCGAGGAGCTGTCCCGGCTCTGACGGCGGGGCGGCCAGCCGACCGGGCTACTCGAGCGCGGCGAACCGTTCGAGGTCGGTCTCGGTGCCGGAGACGATGATGAGGTCGTCCTCGCCGATGACGCTGTCCGGGTTCGCCGGCACGAAGGCCTGCCCGGGCGGCTTGATCCCGAGCACCGTCAGGCCGAAGCGTGTGCGGATCACCGTCGTCGCCAGGTCCCGGCCGCGGACGGCTCGCGGCGGGAACATCTTGACCACGGCGAAGTCGTCGTCGAACTCGATGAAGTCGAGCATCCGGCCGGACACCAGGTGCGCCGTCCGCTCGCCGGCCTCGCGCTCCGGGTAGACCACGTGGTTCGCGCCGATGCGGCTGAGGATCGTGCCGTGCGACCGGCTGATCGCCTTCGCCCAGATCTGCGGCACCCCGAGGTCGACGAGGTTCGCCGTGATGAGCACGCTCGACTCGAGGTCCGAGCCGGTCCCGACGACGGCGATCGCGAAGTCCTGCGCGCCGATCTGCCTGAGCGCGTCCATGTCGGTCGCGTCCGCCTGCACGGCGTGGGTGACCCGGTCCGACCACTTCTGCACCAGGGCGGCGTCGGTGTCGACGACCAGGACGTCCCGGCCCTGACGCTCGAGCTGCCCGGCGGTGGCGGCGCCGAAGCGGCCGAGGCCGATGACCAGCACGGGCGCGTCGTGGCTGACAGGACCCTGCTGGTGGTGCGTGCGGTTTCGGTCAGCCAACGATCGGCCTCTCCTCGGGACGGCGGAACAGCTGCCGGCTCTGACTCGCTGCGAGCGCGGCGGCGATGGTCACTGTACCGACCCGCCCGAGGAACATCGTGGCGGCGAGCACGTACTTCCCGGAGTCCGGCAGGTCGCCGGACACCCCGGAGGACAGCCCGCACGTGGCGAACGCGGAGATCACCTCGAACAGGACCCGGTCGAGCGGCTCGTGTGTGATCTGCAGCAGCACGACGGTGGCGACCGCGACGATGGTGGCACCCCACAGGACGATCGCCACGGCGACGCGGAGGACGTCGCTGGGGATCCGGCGACCGAACACCTCCATGCTCTGCCGGCCACGGGCCTCCGCGACGGCCGCCAGGAAGAGCACCGCGAGCGTCGTGACCTTGATGCCGCCGGCCGTGGAGGCGGAGCCACCGCCGATGAACATGAGCATGTCCGTGACCAGGAGGCTCGACCCGTGCAGCTCGTCGAAGTCGACGAGCGAGAAGCCACCGGACCGGGTCATCGTCGACAGGAACAGCGCCTGGAAGGCCGTGCGCCCCGCACCCTCACGACCGAAGGTGGCGGGGTTCGAGGCCTCGAGTGCGATGTACGTGACGGCACCGCCGAGCAGCAGGATGCCGCTCGTCACCAGTGTCAGCTTCACGTGGATCGGCCAGCGCCTGGGGGAGCGCAGCTGCTTGGTCAGTGTGCGGATCACCGGGAAGCCGATCGAGCCGGCCACGACGCCGACCATGAGCAGGCTGAGGAACCAGTAGTCATGGGCGAACGGGTCGAGTCCGTCGGCGTTCGGGGCGAACCCGGTGTTCGTGAACGCCATCGCCGCGTAGTAGAACGAGTCGCCGACCGCCGACCAGAACGGGAGGCCGGTCACCAGGACGCTCGGCAGGAGCAGGAGGCCCAGGACGATCTCGATCGACAGGGTGCTCACCGCGACGGTGAGCAGCAGTGTGCCGACGTCACCGAGCCGCACCGCCTGTCCTTCCGGGACGGCGCCGTGGTGCGTCCGCAGCGGGTTCGAGTCACCGGCGGCGATGAGCTTCGCGCGGAGGCCCAGCCGCCGCGTGACGACCAGGCCGAGGATCGACGCGAAGGTGAGCACCCCGAGCGCACCGATCTGGGTCCCGATGACGACCAGGACCTTGCCGAACACCGACCAGTGCGTCGCCATGTCGACCGTCGCGAGCCCGGTGACGCAGACGACGCTGGCCGCGGTGAACAGGGCGTCGGAGAAGTGCGTCGTCGTGCCGTCCGCCGCGGCCATCGGCGTCATGAACAGCACCGTGAACAGGAAGATCAGCACGATGAAGACGAGGATCGCCAGGCGGGAGGGCGACGATCGGAGCGCGGTGGTGATCCGGCCGGGGCGTCGCCGGGCCGACGCGGTGCCCAGGGCGGGGACCGGCTCGGTGCGGTCGAGCATCGTATGCCTCCGAGGACATGGGCGGGACAGAGCGTCATGGTACATCCGCACCGCGGCGGTTAGCCTCTCCCCATGGCCGACATCTTCAGCGTCGTCGCGGACCCGACCCGGCGTGCACTGCTGGGCGAACTGCTCACCGCGTACGGGGCGGACGCGACCGGCGGCGAGCTCAGTGTCGGACAACTCGTGCTGCGGCTCGGCGTGACGCAGCCCACCGTGTCCAAGCACCTCCGGGTGCTCCGGGACATCGGGCTCGTCACCAGCCGCGAAGAGGGCCAGCACCGCTACTACCGCCTGGACCCGGAACCGCTGCTCGGCATCGAGGAGTGGGTGGTCCCGTTCACGAACGCGGTGGACGCCGACGGCACACCGGCGACGACGTCGTGGACGCTCGACGGCCAGCCGGTGTCCTTCCGTCGGAGCGGTCCGGCCGGCAAGGCGACCGTCGAGGTGGGCACCGAACTCGGCCGCGTGATGGCCGAGGCGTCGCACCGCGCGACCGTCGCGTTCACCGGCGCACAGCAGGGCTGGGAGCGTGTCGTCGACCGCAGCCGGCGCCGGTTCACGAAGCGGCCCGAGGACGACTGAGCAGCTGCTGGACAGCGAGGCTCACGCGCCTCTACAGTGTCCAGAGACCACACAGGTCACAACAAGCAAGCCACCCGAAGGCGGATCATGACCGGCAGTTTCGACGACGTGCGATTCCTCACCGTCGCGGAGGTCGCCGAGATGATGCGGGTCTCCAAGATGACCGTCTACCGCATGGTGCACGCCGGTGAGCTCCCCGCCATCCGGTTCGGTCGTTCCTTCCGGGTCCCCGAGTCGGCGGTCGCGGAACTCCTCCGCGGCGGCATCGCCGACGTCGGCTGACCCCGACCCCTCCGCCCCGGGCGTCCATCGTCCGTCCCGGCGCCGTTCGACATCGCGACAGCCCTCCGGTAGACTCGGGCAGGTTGATTTTCCGCGGCTTCATCGGCCCGGTGTCCGTACATCACCATCAGTCCGAGCGAGGTCCACATGGGTTCTGTCATCAAGAAGCGTCGCAAGCGCATGGCGAAGAAGAAGCACCGCAAGCTCCTTCGCAAGACGCGTCACCAGCGTCGCAACAAGAAGTAAGTCGCAAGACTTGCCGCAGAAGCCCCGGTTCGCCGGGGCTTTCGCATTTCCCGGGCCCGGTCGTCGCCGGCCGGACCGGCCTCGATGCCTGCCGTTCCGCGGATGCCGGGCTGCTCGGCAGCCGGAGGTCCCGCCGGACTACCCTGGTGCCATGCCCGCTGTGACGCTCCTGACCAAGCCCGGATGCCACCTCTGTGACGACGCGCGACCCGTCGTGGAACAGGTCGTGTCCGCCCACCCCGGCACGACCCTCCAGGAGCGGTCGATCCTCGATGACGACGCACTCCGGGAGGAGTACGCGGAGGACATCCCCGTCGTGCTCGTCGACGGCCGCGTGCACAGCAACTGGCACGTCGACGCCGAGCGACTCGCCCGGGCGATCGAACTCGCGGGGGCCCACGCATGATCCGTCACGTCGTCTCCTGGACCCTGCGTGAGGACCTGGACCGTGCGGTGGCCGTCGCACGAGTCCGTGAGCTGCTGACCGGTCTGGTCGGCGTCATCGGGTCGATCCGGTCGCTCGAGGTCGTCGAGAACGTCGCCTACCCGGGGAAGAACCAGGACCTGGCGGTCGTCGCGACGTTCGACGACCTCGCCGGGCTCGACGAGTACCAGTTCCACCCCGAGCACCAGGCCGCCGCTGCCGAGATCCGGGCGATGGTGACGAGTCGCGCGGCCATCGACTGGCAGGACTGACTCCGGCCCTGGCGGTTCGGCGCCGACGCCCCCGCGCGGTGCGCCGTGGCACCGCACAACGGAAACCGGCTCGAACCACGGATGTGCGTGGTTCGAGCCGGTTCCTGTTGTGCGAAGGCGGTTCGCGCCGCCGGAGTGCCTAGGGCGTGAGACGGGTCGGGCCGCGGAACAGGTAGGTGACCTCGCGGATGGACGGCTCGCCGAGCATGAGCATCAGCACACGGGCCAGACCCATGCCGAAGCCACCGTGCGGCGGGACGCCGTAGCGGAAGAAGTCGAGGTACCAGCCGAGCTCGGCGGGGTCCAGGCCCTTCTCCTCCGCCTGGGCGGTGAGGACGTCGACCCGGTGCTCACGCTGGGCGCCCGTCGAGATCTCGGCGCCGTTGAACAGCAGGTCGTAGCTGTTCGTGAGCGTCGGGTCGTCGGCGTGACGCATGTGGTAGTACGGGCGGATCGAGGCGTCGTAGTCGGTGACGAAGACGAACTCCGAGCCGTGGTGCTCCTTCGCCCAGGCCGACACGCGACGCTCGCCCTCGGGGTCCAGGTCGCCGTCGGCGCGGACGACCTCGTAGCCGCTGTCGGCGACGATCTCCCGGGCCTCGGCCAGGGTGACGCGGGGGAACGGCGTGGACGGGACCTGCAGCTCGAAGCCGAAGACCTCTTGGATGGCGTCGCCGTACTTCTCCTTGACGGCGGTGATGCCGGCCACCAGGACCTCTTCGTGCATCGCCATGACGTCCTCGTGGGACTCGATCCACGAGAACTCGGCGTCGACGCTGGTGAACTCGGTCGCGTGCCGGGAGGTGAAGGACGGGTCCGCGCGGAAGGCGTCCGCGATCTCGAACACGGCACCGAAGCCGGCGGGCTGCGCCATCTGCTTGAAGTTCTGCGGCGACTGCGCGAGGTACGCGGTGGTCTCGAAGTACTCGAGCTGGAAGAGCTCGGCGCGGGACTCCGAGGCCGACGCCATCAGCTTCGGCGTGTGGATCTCGATGTAGTCGCGCTCGACCCAGTACGTGCGGAAGGCGTGCTCCAGCGTGGTCTGGATGCGGAAGATCAGGTTCTGCTTGCGGTTGCGCAGGTCGAGGAAGCGCCAGTCGAGGCGCTTGTCGAGCGAGGAGTCGTCGGCGATCGGCGTCTCCGGGATCGCGGCGCTCACCACGGTCAGGGTGCCGACCTTGACCTCGAGCCCGCCGAGCTTGACGCGCTCGTCGTGCTTGAGGGTGCCGGTCACGTGGATGAACGACCCGTGCGCCAGGCCCGAGACGGACTCGGTGGTGGCGAGGGCCGCGGCGGAGGTGTCGTCCCCCTCGACGGCTTCACGGGTGGCGGGGTTGACCAGCTGGACGGCGCCGCTCTCGTCGCGGAGGACGACGAACTGCACCTTCTTCTGATCGCGGACGGTCTCGACCCATCCGGCCACGGAGACGGGGCCGTCGGGGAGGCTTGCGAGGTCGGCGATGCGGGTGCGTTCGATCACGGTCGTCGAGTCTACCGGCCGGGCACGTCCGTGGGGTGACGGGGAGTGCTGCGGTTCGTCGGTGCCCTCTCCTGCACAGCGGGACGGGTCGCAGCACTCATCCACAAGGACGGACGGGAGGCCCGTCCCGGCTCCGCCAGGCTCCTACCGTCGTCGTCGTGGCCAGGTCGCGGAACGACACGGGGAGGGACCCATGACGGAGGGTCCCGGGTGCTGCGGCCTGGCCACCTCGCACCGGCAGCAGTAGCCGACGGGACGGATCAGACCGAGGAGCGCAGTTCAGACCGAGGAGCGCAGTCGTCCGAGGGTGCCGATGAACTCCTCGGCCATCGCGGCCCGCTCCAGCAACCTGGCGTGCCGGGCTCGGGCGTCGGCCAGGAACTCGTCGAGCCGTGCTGCCAGTGCCGGTGCCTCGGTGGGGTCCGCCGTGGCCAGTCCGTCGACCACCCTGAGCAGTCCGGCCATCTCGTCGAGCGTGAACCCGAGCGGCTTCATGCGGCGGATGACGAGCAGGCGCTCGAGGTCCCCGGCGGTGTACACCCGGAACCCGCCGGACGTCCGACCGCTCGGCACCAGGAGCCCGACCTCGTCGTAGTGCCGGATCGACCGGAGCGACATCCCGGTGCGTTCGGCGAGTTCGCCGATGTGCATGGTGGCGGGGGCGTCGGGGGCGGTCATGTCGACATCGTGGCAGAGCCGGTGGAGAGCGTGCCCGGGTCGCGGCAACCCTCACGTGGCGGTAGAGTCGCCGCCGATGTCGATGACCAGCACCGTCCCCGGCGCGACGAGCGTCCTGTCCGCCCTGCGTTCGCCGCGCCTCCTGACCCGCGAGGTCCTGGCCGGGATCGTCACCGCGCTCGCCCTCATCCCCGAGGCGATCTCGTTCTCGGTCGTCGCGGGTGTCGATCCGGCCGTCGGGCTCTTCTCGAGCGTGGTCTTCGCGATCGTCATCTCGATCGTGGGTGGGCGTCCGGCGATGATCTCCGCCGCCGCGGGGTCCGTCGCGCTCGTCATCGCCCCGCTCGTGCGCGACCACGGCGTCGCCTACCTGGTCCCGACGATCGTGCTCGGCGGCGTCTTCCAGCTCGTGCTCGGGTTCCTCGGGGTCGCCCGGCTGATGCGCTTCATCCCGCGGAGCGTGAACGTCGCCTTCGTGAACGCGCTCGCGATCCTGATCTTCACCGCGCAGCTGCCCAACCTGTTCGGTGACGACGTCCCGTTCGTCGTCTGGCCGCTGACCGCGCTCGGCATCGGGCTCATCATCGGTGTCCCGTTCCTCACCAGGGCTGTCCCGGCACCGCTCATCGCCGTGGTCGTGATCACCGGCATCACGATCCTGTTCGGTGTCGCGGTCCCGACCGTCGGTGACGAGGGCGCGCTGCCGACCGCGCTGCCCGGGTTCAACGGTGTGACGGTGCCGTTCACGCTCGACACCCTGCGGCTCATCGCGCCGTACGCGTTCGGTGTCGCGATCGTCGGGCTCATCGAGACCCTGCTCACCGCCCAGCTGGTCGACGCCGTCACCGAGACCCGGTCGAGCGCCTGGCGGGAGTCGTGGGGCCAGGGCATCGCGAACATCGCCTCGGCCTTCTTCGGCGGCACCGGCGGGTGCGCGATGATCGGCCAGACCGTCGTCAACGTGAAGACCGCCGGTGCCCGGACGCGCGTGTCGACCTTCACCGCGGGGGCCGCGATCCTGGTGCTCACGATCGTGCTGCACGACGTGGTCGCCGAGATCCCGATGGCCGCGCTGACCGCCGTCATGCTCATGGTCTGCGTCGCGACCTTCGACTGGCACAGCATCCGGCCCCGCACGCTCCGCCGGATGCCCCTGGGGGAGACCGCCGTGATGGTCATCACCGTGCTGGTGGTCCTGGCGACGAACAACCTGGCGACCGGGGTCCTGGCCGGTGTCGTCGTCGCCGCGCTCGTCTTCGCCCGCCGGGTCGCGCACGTGGTCGAGGTCGTCCGCGAGCCCGTCGACGAGAACACGGTCCGCTACCGGGTCCGCGGTGCCCTGTTCTTCGCGTCGTCGAACGACCTGGTCACCCGGTTCTCGTACGCCGAGGACCCCGAACACGTGGTCATCGACATGACCGACGCGCACGTCTTCGACGCCAGCACCGTGGCCGCCCTCGACGGGGTCGAGCAGCGGTTCGCCAAGCACGGTTCGAGCGTCGAGGTCGTCAACCTGGACACCGCGTCGATCGCCCTGCACGGACGGCTCTCCGGCCACCTCGGGTGACGGCCCGCTGAACGGTCGTGCAGCCGTGGATCTGCTGTGCGGCGGGTGGGTGAGCCGGACCGACCTACACTGGAACCCATGCCCGCGAACACGATCCACCTCGTGCGCCACGGCGAGGTCCACAACCCCGACCGTGTGCTCTACGGGCGGCTCCCGGGCTTCGGTCTGAGCGAGCTCGGCACCCGGATGGCCGGGGCGTCCGCCGCCGCCTGGAAGGACGCCGGGGTCGACGTCCGCGCGATCGTCGCCTCGCCGCTGCAGCGCACGCAGGAGTCCGCCGCTCCATGGGCAGCCGCGTACGGCCTGGACGTCCGTCTCGACGAACGCCTGATCGAGCCGACGAACCGGTACGAGGGTCAGCCCCCCGGGTTCACCAAGCGCTCCGTCCGCCGCCCGGCGGAGTGGCCGTGGATCGCGAACCCCTGGCGACCGAGCTGGGGGGAGGCGTACGAGTCGATCGCGAACCGCATGCTCGCCGCCGTCGCCACCGCGTGGGAGAGCGTCGACAGCGGGGACGTCGTCCTCGTCAGCCACCAACTGCCGATCTGGATGGTGCACCGACGCCTGGCGGGGGAACCCCTCTGGCACGACCCGCGCAAGCGCCGCTGCGACCTGTCCAGCATCACGAGCCTCCAGCGGGTACCCGACACCGCCGCCGGTCGTTTCACCGAGGTCGGGTACGCGGACCCGGCGGCCGACCTCCGCGGGTCAGCCGTCGACGAAGGAGCAGTGTGACCCGCACAACCCGATCGAGCCGTGTCCGCACCGCACGTCTCCGGACCACCGGGGCCGCCGCGATCGCCCTCGCCGCCGCACTCGTGCTGGTCGGGTGCACCTCGGCCGACGGTTCACTCGCCCAGCAGTACGGCAAGGGCAGCACCCAGAACTACATCTCCGGCACCGGAGCGGTCACCGAGGTCGCGGTCGACAAGCGGACCGACCCGATCGACTTCACCGCGAAGTCGATGGACGGTGACGAACTCTCGGCGAAGGCCATGCGCGGCGACGTCGTGGTCATCAACTTCTGGTACGCCGGCTGCCCGCCCTGCCGCGCCGAAGCCGGGCACCTCAACACGGTCCAGGACGAGTTCGCCGACGACGACGTCCACTTCATCGGCGTCAACGTCCGCGACGAGGCCGGCACCGCGAAGGCGTTCGAGCGGAAGTTCGGCGTCCACTACCCGACCGTGCTCGACGCCCGCACCGGCACCATGCAGCTCGCGCTCTCCGGTGAGATCGCCCCGAACGCCGTGCCGACCACGATCGTCCTCGACAAGCAGGGACGGGTCGCGGCCCGCGTGCTCGGAGCCGTCGACGGGCCGAGCATCCTGAAGACCCTGGTGGACGACGAGCTCACCGGCAAGGCGTCCTGACCCGTGTCCAGCGGGAACCCCTTCGCGGACGCGATCTTCAGCGGGCAGCTCCTCATCGGCCTGCCGGTGGCGGCGCTCGCCGGGCTGGTGTCCTTCCTGTCGCCGTGCGTCCTGCCGCTCGTGCCGGGCTACCTCGGCTACGTCAGCGGCATCGCGGACGGCACCCGCCACTCCCGGGGACGGGTGCTGCTCGGCGTGCTCCTCTTCGTGCTCGGGTTCACGGTCGTCTTCGTCCTCGGGTCCGCGGCCGCCGGCGCCGTCGGCTTCTGGCTGGTGCGCTGGCGTGACCTCATCGTCCAGCTCATGGGCATCGTCGTGATCGCGATGGGCCTGGTGTTCATCGGCCGGTTCACGTTCCTGCAGCGCACCGTCAAGACGAACTTCACCCCCCGCACCGGCCTGCTCGGCGCACCGCTGCTCGGCATCGTCTTCGCACTCGGGTGGACGCCCTGCATCGGCCCGACCCTGGCGGCCATCAACCTCATCAGCTTCCAGTCCGGCAGCGCCTGGCAGGGCGTCGTGCTCGGCATCGCGTACTGCATCGGACTCGGCGTCCCGTTCCTGCTCGTCGCCCTCGGCGCCGGCTGGGCCTCGGGCGCGATCGGTGTCGTCAAGCGGCACATGCGCACCGTCAACATCATCGGAGGAGCGATCCTGATCGTCATCGGTCTGCTCATGGTCACCGGCATCTGGTCGGCCGTCATGTCGAGCGTCGGGGCGGTGATCCAGAGCTATGTCCCCGCGGTCTGACCTCGGCGAAGACGGCCGGACGGACGCCGGCACCACCGGTGCCGACAGGTCGTCCGACCCGCAGCGCCCGTCCGACCACGTCGACGGCACGCCCGTCGTGGCCGGCGACACCGACGGCATCACGCAGCCGAAGCTCGGTCTGGTCGGTTCCCTCCGGTTCGCCTGGCGGCAGCTGACGAGCATGCGGACGGCGCTCTTCCTGCTCATGCTCCTCGCCCTCGCGGCGATCCCGGGTTCCCTCGTGCCGCAGACCCAGGCGGACCCCAACGGCGTCGTGCAGTACAAGAACAGCCACCCGCAGCTGTCCCCGGTGCTCGAGAAACTGCAGGTCTTCGACACCTACACCTCGGTGTGGTTCTCGGCGATCTACCTGCTCCTCTTCATCTCGCTCATCGGCTGCATCGTGCCGCGCACCCGGCACCACTGGCAGGCGCTCCGCACCCGGCCGCCGAGGACCCCGGCGCGACTCGGCCGCCTGGCCGGCTACCGGTCCGTGACGATCAGTCCCGAGACCGTCGGCGGCGCTGCGGGCGCGACCACGGGCCTCCCGTCCGTCGACCACGCGGTCACGACGGCCATGACGCAGCTGCGGAAGTCGGGTTACCGCGTCGAGCGGTTCGGTGACTCGGTCAGCGCCGAACGCGGGTACCTCCGCGAGACCGGCAACCTGGTGTTCCACGCGGCGCTCGTCGGCGTGCTGCTCGCGGTCGGCCTGGGCGGCGGGTTCAGCTACACCGGGCAGCGGCTCCTGGTCGAGGGACAGACGTTCACCAACGTCCTCGGCTCGTACGACTCGTTCAACCCCGGACGGTGGTTCTCGCAGTCGGACCTCAAGGGCTACAACCTGACCCTCGACCGGTTCACGACGAAGTACGAGGAGACGAACCTCGACGCCCTCGGCCAGGCGACCGACTACTCGGCGACCGTCACGGCGCGCACGAAGGACGGCACCGCGAAGACGAGCCGCCTCGGCGTGAACGAGCCGCTGGCGATCGGCGGGACGAACGTCTACCTGCTCGGCAACGGGTACGCGATGCAGGTCACCGTCCGCGACGGCAAGGGCAACGTGGCGTTCCAGGACGTCGTGCCGTTCCTGCCCGAGGACGGGAACTACACCTCCACCGGTGTCATCAAGGTGCCGGACGCGTCGCCGGACCAGCTCGGCATGATCGGGTTCTTCTACCCGACCGCCGTGCAGCAGACCAGCGGCACCAACGCCGGCGCCTTCACCTCGAACTACCCGGACGTCAAGAACCCGATGCTGTCGTTGCAGGTGTACACCGGCGACCTCGGCCTCGACGACGGCGTGCCGCAGAGCGTCTACCAGCTCTCGACGAAGGGCCTGCAGCAGATCGCGGGCCGGCAGTCCGACACGGCGAGCATCGCGATGAAGCCCGGGCAGACGAAGCAACTGCCGGACGGCGCCGGTTCGATCACGTTCGACGGGGTCAAGCGGTACGTGTCCCTCGACGTGCACCACGACCCGTCGCAGCTCTGGGTCGCGTTCTTCGCGATCCTGTCGGTCCTCGGCCTGCTCACCTCGCTGTTCGTCCCGCGCCGTCGCGTGTGGGTCAAGGCGGTGCGCCGGACCGGGGCCGAGGACGGCGGGTTCGACCTCGAGTACGCCGGGCTCGCCCGCGGCGAGGACCCCAACCTCGAACGCGCGGTCGCGGACATCGCCCAGAAGCACATGTCGGACCTCGGCGTTAGGATCAGCAAGTGAACACGACGACCCTTGCGACCTACTCGGTCGTGCTGACGTACTCCGCGATGGCGGTCTACGTCATCGCGTTCATCTCCTTCGCGCTCGACATGGCGAAGCGTGCCGGCGACGTCGGGCTCGAGACCACGCGCGGCGGTTCGTCCTCGGACCGCGACGACGCGACGGCCACCACGGTCGCGACCGTCCAGGGCGGCACCGTCGTCCTCGAGCGTGTCCAGCAGAAGCGTGACGACGTCGGCGGGGGCCGTGGCCAGCGTGGCTCGAAGTTCGAGCGCGTCGGCATGGCCATGACGATCCTGGCCCTCGTCGTCCACATCGGCGCGATCGTGCTCCGCGGCATCGCGGCCGACCGTGTGCCGTGGGGCAACATGTTCGAGTTCTCGCTGACGGGCACGGGCCTGATCATCGCCGTGTTCCTGCTCGTGCAGTTCTGGCAGGACCTCAAGTTCCTCGGGGTGTTCATCACCGGTCTGGTGATCATCCTGCTCGGCATCGCGACGGTGAACTACTACGTGCCGGTGCGTCCGCTGGTGCCCGCGCTCGAGTCCTACTGGCTCGTCATCCACGTCTTCGTCGCCATCGCCGGCACCGGGTTCTTCGCCCTCGGCGCGGGCCTCGCGGTGTCCCAGCTGGTCCAGACGTACCGCCAGGGCCGTCCGGTCTCGCGCGGTCTCCGCTTCATGGAGACGCTGCCCGACGCCGACCGGCTCGAGGTGCTCAGCTACCGGGTCATCCTCGTCGGCTTCGTGCTCTGGACCTTCACGCTCATCGCCGGTGCCATCTGGGCGGAGCGGGCCTGGGGTCGCTACTGGGGGTGGGACACGAAGGAGGTCTGGACGTTCATCATCTGGGTCCTCTACGCCGGCTACATCCACGCCCGGGCGACCCGCGGCTGGCGTGGCGCCCGGTCGTCGTGGCTCGCGCTCATCGGCTTCGCCGCTGTGATGTTCAACTTCTCGGTGGTCAACGTCTTCTTCAAGGGGCTGCACAGCTACTCCGGTCTGTGACCGGACGGCCCGGCTCGGCAGACGGGCCGCAGACGAACGGGAGGCTCGACACCAGCTGGTGTCGGGCCTCCCGTCCGTCCGTGCCGCGGACCTACGGCCGACCCACGAGCAGCGCGTGCACCCGCCGGAGCCGCGCCAGCCACCACCCGGTCCGCTCGGGGGAGGCCGCCCACCGGTCGAGGAGGTCGGGGTCCGGCTCGATCCGGTGCACGGCGATGCGGCCCCCGACCGGCAGCAGCGGCTCGGCGGTGAGGTCTCCGGTGAACATCGCCGCGGTGCCCAGTCCGGCCGCGTAGCCGGGTGCCATCGCCCGCGACGCCAGGAACGCCCCCATGCCCAGGCCGATCGAGGTGTCGATCGCGCTGGAGACCACGCAGGGCAGTCCGGCCTCGGCCATCACGGCCTGGGCCGCGGTGATCCCGCCGAGGGGCTGCGCCTTGACGATCAGTACGTCCGCGGCGCCGGCACGGGCGACGGCGAGCGGGTCGGACGCCTTCCGGACGCTCTCGTCCGCGGCGATCCGGACTCCGAGACCGGCGACCCGGGTGCGCAGCGCGGCGAGGTCCGCGACGGTGGCGACGGGCTGCTCGGCGTACTGCAGTCGGAACGGTGCCAGCTGCTCGAGGGCGGTGGTCGCCTGGTCGAGCGACCACAGGCCGTTCGCGTCGACCCGGACGTCGGCGTCATCGCCCATCACGCGGCGGACCGCGGCGACCCGGGCGACGTCGTCCTCGATGGTCGTGCCGGGTTCGGCGACCTTCACCTTCGCGGTGGTGCAGCCGGGGTAGCGACGGAGCAGGTCCGCGACGTCCGCTGCGGCGATCGCGGGCACCGTGGCGTTGACGAGGACGCTGTCGGCGCCGGGATCGTGCCGGGTCCAGCCGAAGTCGACCGCGGCGCGGAGCCAGGCGGCCGACTCGGTGTCGTCGTACTCGACGAAGGGGGAGAACTCGGTCCAGCCCGCGGGTCCGCGGAACACGAGCGCCTCGCGGACGGTGATGCCGCGGAACCGGACCCGCATCGGCAGGGCGACGACCCGGGCTGTGGCGAGCAGGTCGCGGAGCTCGGGCACGTCGGCGGGGACGGACGGGTGCGGCGGGGTCACATCGGGCACCCGGCCATCTTCGCAGGAGCGTCCAGGGCGCCTCACGGTTCCTCCGAGGGGACCGCCAGGGCAGCGCACTAGCATCGCTGCGGTCGACCACCGGTCGGCGGTGCCGGCGCCGATCAGGATCGCCGGTCGGGACGGACGAGGAGGCTCGGTGGCGACGGACGAGTTCGCGCGGCTGATGCGTCAGGGCACCGTCGACGTCACCCGGCAGCCCGCAGCTCGGGGTCGGAAGAACCCGATCACCGGCAAGATCGCCCTCGGCCTCGCGGTGGTCGGCGCCGCGGTGGACGCGAGCGCCTTCGCGGTGTTCGTGGGCGGTGACACGACCTTCGCGTTCGGCATCTGCTTCGTCGTGGTGTTCCTCACCCTGGTCGCCGCGGTCCTGGGCTTCATCGCCGCGGTCGGCTCGTTCGGCCGCTGGTACGGCGTCATCGGCGTGGTCCTGGCGTTCTTCGCCAACCCGGTGATCCTCATCGTCCTGCTCGTCATCGTCGCTCCCGAGATGCTCTCCGGGATGGGCGGCGACTAGACAGCCCGCACGCGACGGCCCGGGCAGGAGCCCAGCGGTAGGTTCGGAGCATGCCCTCTGCCGTCTCCGACCTGTTCGACCCCGACGTCTGGACCACCGCTCCGATCGCCGAGCGGTTCACCGACATCACGTACCACAAGCACGTCTCCGGCGGCATGGTGCGCGTCGCCTTCGACCGCCCCGAGGTGCGCAACGCCTTCCGTCCGCGGACCGTCGACGAGCTGTACCGCGCCCTCGACGACGCCCGCCAGGACCCGCGCGTCGGGGTCGTGCTGCTGACCGGCAACGGCCCCAGCCCGAAGGACGGCGGTTGGGCGTTCTGCTCCGGCGGCGACCAGCGGATCCGGGGCCGGAGCGGCTACCAGTACGTCGGCGACGAGGGTGCTCCGCCCGAGGGCGTCGATCCCGCTGCCGCGCAGGCCTCGATGGGACGGCTGCACATCCTCGAGGTCCAGCGGCTGATCCGGATGATGCCGAAGGTCGTCATCGCGGTCGTGCCCGGCTGGGCCGCGGGCGGTGGTCACTCCCTCCACGCGATCTGCGACCTGACGATCGCCAGCGCCGAGCACGGCAGGTTCAAGCAGACGGACGCCGACGTCGGGTCGTTCGACGGCGGCTACGGCAGCGCCTACTACGCGAAGCAGATCGGCCAGAAGCTCGCGCGCGAGGTCTTCTTCCTCGCCGAGGAGTACTCCGCCCAGCGCGCCTACGAGATGGGTGCCGTCAACCGGGTGGTGCCGCACGAGGACCTGGAGCGCGAGGCGATCCGCTGGGGCGAGACGATCCTCGGCAAGTCCCCGACGGCGATCCGGATGCTCAAGTACGCCTTCAACGCCGTCGACGACGGCATGGTCGGTCAGCAGGTGTTCGCCGGTGAGGCCACGCGCCTCGCCTACGGCACCGACGAGGCCGTCGAGGGCCGCGACTCGTTCCTCGAGAAGCGCTCGCCCGACTGGACCGCGTTCCCCTGGCACTACTGATGGCCCGTCCGCTCGTCGCGCTGGGTGCGTCCGACCCGACGGCGGTGCTGCGCGGACTGGAGGCGGCACTCGCCGGCGGCCCCGCACTGCTCCCGGTCGCCGAGGGGGCTCCGGCGCCGCCGACACCGCCACCGGCCGCCGTCCCGCAGCGGGTCGCCCTGGTCGTCGAGACGAGCGGCTCCACCGGGACCGGCAAGCGCGTCGCCCTCTCCTCGGACGCGCTGCTCGCGGGCGCTGCTGCCGCGGACGCCGCCCTCGGCGGCCCGGGCGTCTGGGTCCTCGCGCTGCCGACGCACTACATCGCCGGGCTCAACGTCCTGACGCGGTCGATCGCCGCGGGGACGACCCCCGTCGTGCTGCCGTCCGGGCACTTCGACGCGGGGGTGTTCGCCGACGCGGCCGACCGGCTCGTCGTCGGACCCGCGGCACCTCGGCGGTACACGTCGCTGGTGCCGGTGCAGCTCGCCCGGGTCCTCGACGACCCGCGGGCGACGGCGGCGCTCGGCCGGTTCGACGCGGTCCTGGTGGGCGGTCAGGCGACGCCGACGGCCCTGCGGGAGCGTGCCCGTGCCGCCGGCATCCGCGTGGTGACGACCTACGGCGCGAGCGAGACCAGCGGCGGCTGCGTGTACGACGGCGCGCCGCTGGGCACGGTCCACGCCGAGCTCGTCGACGGGGAACTGCAGCTGACCGGGCCGATGCTCGCCGAGGGGTACCTCGACGACCCGGCGCGGACGGCAGCGACCTTCACCGAACGCGACGGGCACCGCTGGTACCGCACCGGTGACGCCGCGACGATCGTCGACGGTCGGATACGGGTCACCGGTCGTCTCGACGACGTCGTCATCTCCGGGGGTGAGAAGGTGCCGCTCGGCGCGGTCGAGCGCATCGTGCGGGAGCTCCCCGGACAGCACGGTGCCGTCGTCACCCGGCGGACGTCGGGGGAGTGGGGCGAGGTGCCGGTCGTCGTGACCGAGCAGCCCGTCGACCTCCAGCTCGTCCGCTCCCGCGTCGGGGACGCCCTCGGACGGGCGGCCCGACCGGGCGAGGTGATCGTCGTGGACCGGATGCCGATGCTGGCGTCCGGCAAACCCGACCGGCGCGCGGTGCGGACGCTGGCCGACCCGCAGGGGTGAAACGGGACTCCCGGCCCTGACACCCACCCGGCGGCCGGCCCGCGCGGGCGGCACGTCACACGCCGGTACGATTGGCGGTCGTGGCACGAGCGAAGAACACGACACGTCCGAAGGGCCGGTCCGGCAACCCGGCGAAGGCCGCTGCCCCGCAGCGCACTGCCCGGCGGGCGACGGCGCGCGACTGGATCGGCGGGGCGCGTCTGCGGACCCTGACCCTCGGCGTCGTGCCCGTGGTGCTCGGCACCGCAGTGGCCTACGTCGACAGCAAGGCGACCGGTGACTTCGGCGCCTTCCTCGGTACGGACGCACACCTGGCGATCGCCCTGCTCGCGCTCGCCGTCGCGCTGTTCCTGCAGATCGGCGTGAACTACAGCAACGACTACTCCGACGGGGTGCGCGGCACGGACGAGTTCCGCGTCGGCCCCGCCCGGCTGACCGGAGCGGGCCTGGCGAAGCCCCACACCGTGCTCGCCGTCGCGCTGGCGTTCTTCGGGCTCGCCGCGGTCGCCGGCATCGTCATCGTGGCGCTCACCCAGCTCTGGTGGCTCCTGCTCGTGGGCGCGGCCGCGATCGTCGCCGCCTGGTTCTACACCGGCGGCAAGAAGCCCTACGGGTACAACGCCCTGGGCGAGGTCTTCGTCTTCGTGTTCTTCGGACTCGTCGCGGTCCTCGGCACCCAGTACGTGTTGATCGGGCAGGCGACCCTCAGCGGCTGGGCAGCGGCCGTGGCTGCCGGCCTGTTCGCGTGCGCGGTGCTCATGGTGAACAACATCCGCGACATCGACGAGGACACCGCGGCCGGCAAGCGCACGCTCGCCGTCGTGGTCGGCGGGCCGGTGGCGCGGGTGCTCTTCGCGCTCTTCCTGCTGCTGCCCTACGTCGTGCTGGTCTGGTTCGTGCTGCTGTACTTCCGGTCCGGCTTCACGTACTTCTCGCTGCTGCTCGCGTTACCGGCGCTGGTGATCGGGGTGACGTCGCGGAAGCCGCGCGAACTCATCACGGCCCTGCAGCTGTCGTCGTTCTCGGCGCTGGCGTACGGCGTGGTGCTCGGCATCACGCTCGCCGTCCAGCCGTAGCTGCGCGCGAGCGCTGTCGGCCGGCCACCGTCGGCCGGGCGCTGTCGGTCAGGCCTCGTCGGGGTGCTTCCGGAGCGTGACGTCGGTGTCGGTCGCGTCGGCGGTGTCGACGAAGTCGTCCTCGAAGTCGCTGTCCGCATCGCGCTCGGGACGGGCACGGCGCTCGGCGATGGTGGTCGTCACGTCCCCGCGCAACCCCGGGAGCGCGATGTACGAGACGAGCAGGCCGATGAGCGCCCCCCCGATCGCCGCCCAGTACCAGGGCAGCCCGATCACGAGCAGCACGACGAGTGCCACGACGAAGATGCCGAGCCGAGCCAGGGAGTAGACGAGCCACGCTTTCACCCTGCAAGTGTACGGACGCCGGTCTCCACGGCGGCCGGACGAAGGCCAGGACGGTCACAGCCTCCCGACCTAGACTTCGAAGATGGTCAGGTTGTGGCTCGTCATCGTCGTCGCCGCCGTGGCGTTCACGGTGTTCGCCCTGATCGACTGCGCCACCATGCCGCGGACCCGCGTCCGGTCCCTGCGCAAGGGCATCTGGGTCCTGTTGGTCGTCGTGCTGCCCGTCCTCGGCGGCGTGCTGTGGTTCCTGCTCGGCCGGACCCCGGCCGTGGCTCAGCGAGGCAACGGCGGCGGTGGTGCCGGGTACCGTGGTCCCGAAGACGACCCCGACTTCCTCGGTGGCACGAAGCCTCCCGGGCGGAAGAGCGATGACAAGGACCAGGACGACGCGACCCTCCGATCCCTCGAAGAACAGTTCCACGACGGCGACGACGACGGCCGCCCCGATCGCTGACGGCGCGATCGCTGACGGCGCGGCCGCTGACGGCGCAGTCGCTGATGGGCGGCCGGGCTCCGGCAGTTCCGGCAGTCCCGCGACGGACTTCGCCCTCGCCTTCCTGCAGGAACTGGCCCGCGCCGGTGTGACCGACGTCGTGGTCAGTCCGGGGTCGCGGTCGCAGGCCCTGGCCCTCGCTGCGGCCGCCCTCGAACGCGCCGGTGGCATCACGGTGCACGTCCGCCTCGACGAGCGGACCGCCGGGTTCTTCGCACTCGGCCTGGCCGTCGAGTCCGGGCGGCCCGCCGCGGTCGTCACGACCTCGGGGACAGCGGTCGTGAACCTCCACCCCGCCGTGCTCGAGGCGCACCACTCGGGTGTGCCGATGATCGTCGTCTCCGCCGACCGCCCGGCCGAACTGCGCGGCATCGGCAGCAACCAGACCACGGTGCAGCCCGGGGTCTTCGGGCCGGCCGTGTCGTTCGTCCGCGACGTCCAGGCACCGAGTGCGCACGGTGTCGACGACGACGTCCGCGCGACCGTCCGCGGTCTGGTGCGCGAGGCCGTCGCTGCCGCTGCGGGGCACTCCGGGCAAGCCGGTCCGGTGCAGCTCGACCTCGCCTTCCGCGAACCCCTCAGCGCCGGTCTCGACCGGGTCGACGGCGTGCCCGACGACCAGGTGGACCGCGCGTACGCGACCCGGCGGACGACCAGCCCGCTGCCGGTCGCGGAGCTCGCCCCCGACGACGACCCCGCGACGGTGGTGATCGCCGGACACGACGCCGGCGCAGACGCCGAGCGGATCGCGTGGGAACTCGGGGCGCCGCTCCTGGCCGAGGTGTCGAGCGGTGCCCGGTTCGGCCGGAACCTGGCGGCCGCCTACCGCGAGCTGCTCCGGGACGACGACTTCGGCGGCCGGGTGCGGCGTGCGGTCGTCCTCGGCCACCCGACCCTCAGTCGCGAGGTCCCGGCGCTCCTGCAGCGCGCCGACGTCGAGACGGTCGTGGTCCGCGGTGCCGGAGCCGACGTGTACGACCCGGCGCGCGCCTCCCGGCCGGATGCCGCCACGCAGGTCGTCTCGGACGTCCGCGTCACCGGGCGGACCGGGCCGGCGCACCGTGCGTGGGTCGGCCGCTGGGTCGCGGCGAGCCGCTCGCTGCTCGGCGAGGGCGACGCCGGACCGGACCTCGACGCGAAGCGGTCCGAGGACCGCGCCGAGCGGAACCGGTTCCTGAAGGACGAGGTCGCGCTCCGCCGTCGGCCCGTCGACCGCGCGATGCTCGCCGAGGCGGTGTGGGGTGCCACCTGGCCGCACGACCGTCTGGTGTTCGGCGCCTCGCAGATCATCCGGGTCGCGGACACGACCGTCGCGGGCAAGAAGATCCGCGTGCACGCCAACCGCGGGCTGGCGGGCATCGACGGCACGATCTCGACGGCCCTCGGCATCGCGACGGCGCTCGAGGCCGAGTCCGGCGCCGTCGGCACCACCCGGGTCGTGGTGGGGGACCTCACGTTCCTGCACGACCTCGGCGGACTCGTCACCGGGACCGAGGAGGCGCGCCCGCGGCTGCAGGTCGTCGTCGGCAACGACGGCGGTGGTGCGATCTTCCGCGGACTCGAGGTGGCGGCGACGACCGCACCCGAGGACATGCGGCGGATGATGACGACGCCGCAGCACGTCGACGTCGAACGCGTCGTGACGGGCCTCGGCTGGGAGTACCGCCGCGCCGAGACCTGGGGCGACCTGGAACGGGTCCTCACCGACCCCGCCGAGCGCGTGGTCATCGAGGTGCCGCTGGCCGACTGACCGGCGAGGGCTCCGGCCGGTGCCGGTGCCGGTGCCGCTGTCAGGCCAGGGCGTCGACGATCGGTCGGAACTTCAGCCGCGTCTCCGCGACCTCCCGAGCCGGCTCGGAGCCCGCGACGATCCCGGCCCCGGCCCACGCGCGGACGGTGCCGTCGTCCTCGATCTGTGCGCTGCGGAGTGCGAGCATCCACTCACCGTCCCCGGAGGCGCCGAGCCAGCCGACGGGACCGGCGTAGCGTCCGCGGTCCACACCCTCCAGCTCGGCGACGAGCCGCACCGCGACGTCGGTGGGGGTCCCGGCGACGGCCGCGGTCGGGTGCAGCACGTCGGCGACGTCGAGTGCGGTCACACCGGCGGGCAGGACGGCCTCGACGTCGCTGGCGAGGTGCCACACGTTCGGCAGCTGCAGGCGGAACGGCTCGGGGTCCACCCGGAGGTCGGCTGCGATCGGCCGCAGCGAGGCGACCAGGCTCGAGATCGCGAACGCGTGCTCCTCGAGGTCCTTCGTGCTCGCGGCGAGGGTCTCGGCGGCGACCCGGTCGCTCTCGGCGTCCACACCCCGTGCAGCGCTGCCGGCCAGGACCCGGGCGGTGAGGGTGCGCCCCTCGGTCCGGGCGAGCGTCTCGGGAGTGGCCCCGATGAGCCCGTCGACGGCGAAGGTCACGCAAGTCGGGTAGGCGGCGGCCAGGTCGAGCAGCACGGCACGGCGGTCGGCGCCGGGCGGCAGGCTGCCGACCAGGTCGCGGGCCAGGACCACCTTCTGCGCGCGCCCGGCCGTGATCGCGGTGACCGCGGCGGCGACCGAGGCGGCGTAGGCGTCCTCGTCGACCGCGCCGGGCCGGAGTGCGACGGAGACGTGCGGGCCGACGCGGGGGACCGGGACCGAGGTGCTCGTGAACGGCAGGGGAGCCGGGGCGTCGGTGGTGTCGACCGCGGTGATCCACGCCCGACCCCGCCGCCGGCCGACCACGACCCGCGGCACGATGAGGACACTCGTCGCGCTCGAGTCATCAGCGAACGCGAACGTCCCGAACGCCACCAGTCCGCTGCCGCGGAGCCGCACCGGGTCGTCGACCACCGCGGCGGCGACGATCTGCCGCCACCGGGCGGAGGCGTCGCGCATCCGGGTCGGGCCGGAGAACTCGAAGCGCATGGCCTCGCCGATCCCGACGATCCCGTCACCGCCCCGCACGAAGGCCAACGGCGCTCCGGCGAGGGTGTGGCGGAGCACGGCTCCCGGGTCGTCGAGGATGCGGGTCGAGACCGTGAGCGGCTGGACCGCTGTGGTGGGACGGGTCACGGACCGATGCTACGCGTCAGGGCGCGCCCGGGCTGTCCCGCTCCTGCACGCCTACCGGGAAGCGTCGGGCCGCGGCCTCTAGGATGACCGGGTGAGCAGAGCGGACATGCACAAGCGGCCGGACGAAGTGGCGGCCATGTTCGACGACGTCGCAGCGAAGTACGACCTGACCAACGACATCCTGTCGGCGGGCAACGCACCGCTGTGGCGCGTCGCGACGGTCAAGGCCGTCGACCCCCAGCCGGGCGAGCGTGTGCTCGACCTCGCCGCCGGCACCGGGACCAGTTCCGCGGCCCTGGCGAAGAAGGGCGCGGAGGTCACCGCCCTCGACCTGTCGTCCGGCATGATCGCGGTCGGCCGCGAACGCCACCCCGAGATCACCTTCGTCGAGGGCGACGCCGAGCACCTGCCCTTCTCGGACGAGTCGTTCGACGCGGTCACGATCTCGTTCGGGCTGCGCAACGTGAACGACCCGATGCAGGCCCTGACCGAGATGCTGCGGGTCCTCAAGCCCGGCGGCCGTCTCGTCATCTGCGAGTTCTCCACGCCGCCGTTCGCCGCACTGCGCTTCGGCTACAACACGTACCTCAAGCGCGTCCTGCCGGGCATCGCCAGGCTCTCGAGCAGCAACCCGGCCGCCTACCGCTACCTCGCCGAGTCGATCGAGGCCTGGCCGGACCAGCAGGTCCTCAGCCAGTGGCTCCGCGGTGTCGGCTTCACGATGGTCGCGCACCGCAACCTGACCGCCGGCATCGTCGCCCTGCACCGTGGCCGCAAGCCAGTCGAGGGCAGCGTGCGCGAGTCCGCCGCCCGCCGTGCGAAGGCACGTCGCGAGCACCAGCCCACGGGTGAGCAGCCCCGCGTGGAGCCCGAGGCCTAGGCCCGCGGCCCAGGTCCCCACCGCCACCCCGCGAGTACGGAGCAGCAGTTGAACCCGAGTGTCCCGGTCGCCCGACGCGCACAGAGTCTCCGAGCGTCCCTGGGCATCGGCGAGCGTCTGTTCGCCACCCCGGCCGACCGTCGTTTCATCGCCGCGGTCGACGACGGGCTCGAACACGTCGAGCAGGGGCTCGAGGACGCCATGCGCTCCGCCGACACCCTGGCCGACACCACCAGCCGGTACCTGCTCGCCGCGGGCGGCAAGCGCATCCGTCCGACCCTGACGCTGCTCATCGCGCAACTCGGCGACGGTGTGACCGACCACGTGGTGAAGGCCGCGGTCAGCGTCGAGATGACGCACCTGGCCTCGCTTTACCACGACGACGTGATGGACGAGGCACCGGTGCGCCGCGGTGTCCCGGCCGCCCACGTCACCTACGGCAACAACATCGCGATCCTCACGGGGGACCTGCTCTTCGCCCGCGCCTCGCTCATCACCGCGGACCTGGGGCCGGAGGGCATCCGGATGCAGGCGGAGACCTTCCAGCGCCTCTGCATGGGTCAGCTCCACGAGACGACCGGCCCGCAGCCGGAGGACGACCCGGTCGAGCACTACATCCAGGTGCTCAGCGACAAGACGGGGTCCCTCATCGCCACCGCCGCCCGTGCCGGCGTGATGTTCTCCGGTGCCGACCGATCCCTGCTCGAGGCCGTCGGCACCTTCGGCGAGAAGGTCGGCGTCGCCTTCCAGCTCGTCGACGACGTCATCGACCTGGCACCGGCGAAGGACAAGACCGGCAAGATCGCCGGGAACGACCTCCGTGCCGGCGTGGACACGTTGCCCCTGCTGCAGCTCCGTCGTCGTGCCGCCACCGACGAGGGTGCTGCGGCCCTCCTCGCCCGCATCGAGCGGGACGTCCGCGACGCACCCGACGACGCTGTCCACTCGGACGCGTACCAGAGCGCCGTCGCCGAGCTCCGCGCGCACGACGCGACCCTGGCGACCCGTTCCTTGGCCGCGAACTGGGCTGACGAAGCGGTCGCCGCCCTGGCGCCCCTGCCGGACGGCACCGTCAAACGAGCCCTCACCCGGTTCGCGGAGACGGTCGTCGACCGCAGCCGCTGACCCGAACGAAACTGGAGACCGATCAGTGCCCACCCTCCGACTCGCCATCGTCGGCGCCGGTCCGGCCGGCATCTACGCCGCGGACATCCTCCTGCGGGAGGCACGCGGCTTCGACGTCTCGATCGACCTGTTCGAGCAGCTCCCGGCCCCGTACGGTCTGGTGCGCTACGGCGTCGCGCCCGACCACCCCCGCATCAAGGGGATCATCAACGCCCTCCGCGACGTCCTGGACCGCGGTGACATCCGGATCTTCGGCAACGTCCGCTTCGGCGAGGACATCACGCTCGAGGACCTGAAGCGTCACTACAACGCGGTCGTGTTCTCGACCGGCGCGATCAAGGACGCCGACCTGGACATCCCCGGCATCGACCTCGACGGCTCCTACGGCGCCGCCGACTTCGTCAGCTGGTTCGACGGGCACCCCGACGTCCCCCGCACCTGGCCGCTCACGGCCGAGAGCGTCGCGGTCATCGGCAACGGCAACGTCGCGCTCGACGTGTCCCGCATCCTGGCGAAGCACGCCGACGACCTGCTGCCGACCGAGATCCCGGCGAACGTGTACGAGGGCCTCAAGGCCTCGCCGGTCACCGACGTCCACGTCTTCGGACGCCGTGGACCGGCGCAGGTGAAGTTCACGCCGCTGGAGCTGCGTGAACTCGGCGAACTGCGCGACGTCGACATGGTCGTGTACGACGAGGACTTCGACCACGACGAGGCCTCGAAGCTCGCGATCGCCACGAACAAGCAGGTCACCGTCATCGACCGCGTGCTGCAGCAGTGGCGCACGCGCGAGGTCGGCACCGCCAGCCGTCGCCTGCACCTGCACTTCTACGCCAAGCCGCTCGAACTGCTCGGTGACGACGACGGTGCGCTCCGCGCCATCCGGTACGAGCGCACCCGTCCGGACGGCCAGGGCGGCGTCGAGGGCACGGGTGAGATCCGCGAGATCCCGATCCAGGCCCTCTACCGCGCGGTCGGCTACGTCGGGTCACCCCTGCCCGGCGTGCCGTTCGACGAGCGCTACGGGATCATCCCGAACCACGAGGGTCAGGTCCTCGACACCGACGGCAACCGCATCCCGGGCGTCTACGCCACCGGGTGGATCAAGCGCGGACCCGTCGGCTTGATCGGGCACACCAAGTCCGACGCGATGGAGACCGTGCAGCACGTCGTCACCGACCAGGGCACCTGGTGGAGCCCGGAGGACCCCTCGGAAGAGGCGATCCCGGCACTGCTCCGCGAACGCGGCGTCGAATTCACCGACCTCGACGGGTGGCACGCCCTCGACCAGCACGAGATCGCACTCGGCGAGGCCGAGGGCCGTGCGCGCGTCAAGGTCGTGCCCCGCGACGAGATGATCGACGTCTCGCTGCGCCGCTCCCGCGCCGACTCGCAGGCCTGAACGCCTCGCAGGTCCGAGCATGACCACGCTGCGCCCGGTACCCCGACGCGGGGTGCCGGGCGTTGCATCGTCCGGCCGGCTCGTCGGGGTCGACGTGGCCCGGTCCCTCGCCCTCTTCGGGATGATGGCCGCGCACGTCGGTGACGTCGCCGAGAACGTCGACTGGGCGGACCCGACGAGCTTCAGCGCCGTGGTGAACGGCCGGTCCGCCGCGCTCTTCGCGGTGCTCGCCGGGGTGTCGATCGGACTCGTCAGCGGCCGTGACCGACCGCCCGGGCCGCCCGACATCGGTCGGGTCCGGGCACGCCTGGCACTCCGCGCGGTCGTGGTGGTCGTCGTCGGGCTGCTGCTGATGACACTGCAGACGCCGGTGTACGTGGTGCTGCCCACCTACGGCGCCCTGTTCCTGCTGGCCCTGCCCGTGCTCCGCTGGCGGCCGTGGGCACTGCTCCTGCTCGCCGTGGCCTGCGCGGTCGCAGCCGCACCGGTCGCGCTGGCGATCCTGCCGCTCTACGCCGAGGCGGGCATGTTCGGCGTCCAGCTCGGGCTGGTCTACCCCGTCGTCACCTTCGCCACGTACGTGCTGGTCGGGCTCGCCGTCGCGCGGTCCCGACCCGGGTCCGCACCGCCGACTCCCGGGCGACACGCCAGCGGCGCCTGGGCCGTGCTGGTGGGGGGAGACTCGATGCGGCAGGTCCTGCTCCTCGTGTCCGGCATCGTGGTCGCGGCCGCGGCGTACCTCATCGGGAACGCCACTGCACCGATCCCGTCCGACACGACGTACGCCTTCCCCGGCGTGCCCTTCGTGCCGTCCGGCTCCGACGCCGGTCAGACGTTCGCGCAGGTGTTCCTCTCACCACTTGACCATTCGTCGTCGATCGTGGACGTGGCCGGCACCGCTGCCGTCGCCGTCGCCGTGATCGCCCTGTGCCGGCTGCTCGTCGACGGGCACGGGCCGTTCGTCACCCGGATCGCGTTCCCCCTGGCGGCGGTGGGGTCGATGCCGCTGACCGTCTACGCGCTGCACCTCGTCGTCATCGCCCTGTGGCCCGACATGCCGCAGGGACCCTCGACCTGGTGGGGGTTCGTGGTCGGCGCGGTGCTGTTCGCGATGGTGTGGCGACGGTTCCTCGGACGGGGGCCGCTCGAACGCCTGACCGCGAGGATCGCCTCGGCGGTGCCCGCGCCCACCAGCTGACCGGTGGCGACGGGGCGGGCGTGGGGCGGGCCTCCCGGCCGACCGCTACTGCAACGCTGCCGTCAACCGCGCCACGTTGTCGAACACCCGCGACCGACGCGGTCGGGTGAGCCACTCGTCGAGCGTCAGCTCGCGGCTGGCGGCGCGGTAGTCGTCCTGGACGTCCCGCAGCGCGTCCACGAAGGACTTCCCGCGCACCATCACCGAGATCTCGAGGTTCAGGGTGAACGAGCGCATGTCCATGTTGCTCGACCCGATCACCGCGACGTCGTCGTCGATCGTGAAGTGCTTGGCGTGCAGCACGGTCGGCGCACGGTACAGCCAGATCCGCACGCCCGCCCGGAGCAGCCCCTCGTAGTAGGAGCGCTGGGCGTGCCACGTCATCGCGTGGTCGCCGATCTCACCGACGAACAGCTCGACCTCGACCCCGCGCTGCGCGGTCGTCGTGATCGCGTAGAGCATCGAGTCGTCCGGGACGAAGTACGGCGACGTGATCGACACCCGCTTCTGCGCCGAGTACAGCAGGGCGTTGAACAGGCGCAGGTTGTTCTCACCGTCGAAGCCCGGCCCGGACGGCACGACCTGGCAGTCCAGGGAGTCCTGCCGGTCCGCCCGGTGCACGGGGTCGCTCTCGCGGAGCAGCAGCTCGTCGGTCTCGCTGTACCAGTCGGTGACGAACAGGGCGTTGATGCCCGCGACGACGGGGCCCTCGAACCGGGCGAACAGGTCGCGCCACCGCAGCCCGCGCTCGATGTTGGCCTTGGTGTCGTACGAACGGTCGATGAGGTTCTGCGACCCCGTGAACGCCACAGACCCGTCGACGACCAGGATCTTCCGGTGGTTGCGGAGGTCGGGACGCTGGAACTTCCCTTCCAGCGGCAGCAGCGGCAGCATCAGGTGCCACTCGATGCCCGCCGCGTCGAGGAACGCCAGGGTGTCCTTGAAGTACGGGTAGCTCTTGCTCGCCCAGTGGTCCATGAGGAACCGGACCGTCACGCCACGTGCCTGTGCACGTGCCAGCGACTCGAAGAACGGCCGGGTGGTGTCGTCGAGGGACGCGATGTAGAACTCCACGTGCACGAATCGTCGCGCGGCGTCGACGGCGTGCGTCATCTCCGCGAACGCGTCGTCGTAGTGCGGGTACAGCTCGGCCTGGTTGCCGCCGACCAGCGGCATGGACCCGAGCTGCCGGTTCAACTTCGTGATGCTCTCGAGCCACGTCGGCCACGGGTGGTCGCGGCGCACCCGCTCGATGCCCTCGGTCTGCTCGAGGATGTAGCGGTTGATCTCGGTCTGCTTCTCGCGGCGGGCCCGGGGGAGCTTCGAGGACCCGAGCAGGAGGAACACGACGAACCCGATGTAGGGGATGAGGAAGATCGCCAGCAACCAGCCCGTCGCCGTCTGCGGCTTCCGGTTGATCGGGACGATGACGAGTGAGAAGGCGCGGATCGCCAGGTCCAACAGGACCAGGACGATGATCAGCGCAACGACGAGCCAGTGCTCCACGGTGTCGGGCCTGTCTCTGCGCGGGGGAGCGCGGTCAGCGGAAGTTGATGAACTGCAGGGGGACGTCGAACTCCTGGCCCTTGAGCAGCTGGATGGTCTGTTGCAGGTCGTCACGGCTCTTCGAGGAGACCCGCAGCTCGTCGCCCTGCACCTGGCTCTTCACGGTCTTCGGCGCCTCGGCACGGATGACCGCACCGATCTTCTTCGCGATGTCCTGCTCGATGCCGTTCTTGAACTTCACCTCGATGCGGAACTCCTTGCCCGAGGGGAACGGCTCGCCGGCGTCCAGGCTCTTCAGGCTGATGCCGCGCTTGATCGCCTTCGTCTGCAGCACGTCGAGGACGGCCAGGGCGCGCTCCTCGGTCGAGGCCTTGATGAGGACGTCCTCGCCGCTGAACGCGACGGATGCACCGACACCCTTGAAGTCGTACCGCTGCTCGATCTCCTTCGCCGCCTGGTTGAGGGCGTTCTCCGCCTCCATCTTGTCGACCTTGCTGACCACGTCGAAGGAGCTGTCTGCCATACCGTCCAGCCTATCGGGCGCCACGCCGCCCCGTGCCGGAGGCCCGACCCGGCCCGGTGCGAGTGTCTTCCGCCCGGCCGTGGTCGCGACCACCTCCGAACATCGGCTATGCTCTTCACCGCGCCTTCGGTCGGTGACGACACGGGCCGGGTGCGCACATGGCGAGTTACCCAAGCGGCCAAAGGGATCTGACTGTAAATCAGCCGGCGTATGCCTCCGGGGGTTCGAATCCCTCACTCGCCACGTGTCAGCCGCAGTCCTCTGTCGGCTCGTCGGAATGGCCCCGTCTCCGGACGGGGCCATTCGCGTTGCTGCCGGTGCTCTCGCGGAGCCGGGGCCGCGGCAGAGCTGCGGTGGGGCAGGATCGGGGTATGTCGAACCCCTCGGTCGTGTCCGCTGCTCCTGATGCCCTCGCCGACCTGGCGGAGGCGATCGCCCGCGAAGCCGCCGCGCTCGCCGCGCAGCGCCGCGCCGAAGGGGTCGAGGTCGCGGACCGCAAGTCGAGCATCGCGGACGTCGTGACCGCTGCCGACCGCGAGGTCGAGGCGCTGATCCGCCGACGCATCGCCGAAGCACGCCCCGACGACGCCTTCTTCGGCGAGGAGTCCGGCGCCGCCTCCGGCACCTCCGGCCTCACCTGGGTGGTCGACCCCATCGACGGCACCGTCAACTACCTCTACGGCAGCCCCGTCTACGCCGTGAGCATCGGCGTCGTCCGCGGCGTGCCCGACCCGGCGATGTGGGAGCCCGTCGCCGGTGTCGTCATCGCCCCGGCCACCGGGCAGGTGTACCGCGCGGTCGCCGGGGGAGCGGCGAGCCTGGACGGACGGCCGATCGCGGTCGCCACGCCGGAGTCCCTGGCCGAGACGCTCGTCGCCACGGGCTTCGGGTACACGGCCGAGCGTCGGTGGGAGCAGGCGGCCGTCCTCGCCGGACTCATCACCGAGGTGCGCGACGTCCGCCGCGCCGGAGCAGCCGCGCTGGACTGCTGCGCCGTGGCGGTCGGCACGGTCGACGCCTACTACGAGCGGGGCATCAACCCGTGGGACATGGCAGCCGGTTCGATCGTGGCCGCCGCTGCCGGAGCGGACGTCCGGACGTGGGAGGTCGGCGACACGCGGTCCTTCCTCTTCGCCGCGCCGAGCATCGTCGAGGACCTCGCCACCCTGGTCCGCACGCTCGAGGACGACGTCCTGGGGTCCTGAGTCCGGCCACGCGCTGACGCACCGGCTGACGTCCCCGTGCTCGACACCCGCTCTGGGGGGCATGCACAGGCGTGCAGGCGACTGGCGAGGACCGGGGTCCTTTGCTAGCGTTCATGAGTCCCGTTACCTGCTCGTTACCGACGAGCGCCCGTGCCTCGAACTCAGGATCATCACCGAACGCATGCTCGACTCCTCGCAGACGCCCACGACCATCGACCGCACCGCCCCCGGGGCGGTCCCGTCCGTGCACCTGACGAGACGAGCTCGGATCGAAGCCGAACGTGCCGCCGCGAAGACGTCCCGCCGTCGGTCGGACGTCGACCGTTCGGCTCCCGGAACCTCCCGTGACGCGGCTCGTCCGGCGCCCGTCAGCTCCGGCCCCGCGACGCCGCCGGCCCCCTCGTCGCCGGTCCTCCCCGCCTCGAGCGCCGCACCGCTGACGCCGCCGGCGCCGTCCTCGCCGGTCGTCGCGCCGCTCGCCGAGCGCGCTCCGGTGCCGCGTGCCACTCGTCGCGCCTCTGCCCGTCGGGCCCCGGTGACGAAGCAGGCCACACGCAGCGCGACCCCGAAGGCGGCCCGCTCCGCCGCCCCGACCGTCCCGGTGATCGCCGACGGCCCTCGGGTGGACCGTGCCACGCGGCACATCGCCCGCACCGTTCCCGCTACCGGTCGTGCGACCCGGGCCTCCGGGGTGTCCTTCCGTCGGACGGCGTCCCGCGTGACGGTCGTCGGCGCGTTGCTCTTCACCGCTGGTCTCGTGGTCTCGACTTCGCTGCCGGCACAGGCCCTCTACGTCCCGCAGCCGGGCGCCGCGACCGTCCGCGCCTCAGTGCAGGACGCACAGTCGCTGTCCGTCGGTGACGCCGTCGAAGGTCCGGTGGACCGTGACGCGTACACCGTGTCCGAAGCGCAGCGGAGCGTCACCCCGGCGGCCGGCACGGCGACCGACTCCTCGACGTTCACGAACGACGCGAACGGCACGATCCAGTGGCCGTTCCCGGTCGGTGTGCCGATCTCCTCGGGTTTCGGTGGCCGGCAGGTCGCCGGGTGCTCGTTCTGCTCGACGTTCCACCAGGGCGTCGACTTCGCCCCCGGTGCCGGCACCGCGATCGGAGCCGTGGCCGACGGGACCGTCATCAAGGTGCAGGCGAACGACGGCGGCTTCGGCAACGACGTCTGGGTCGAGCACGACGTCGACGGCAAGCAGTTCGTCAGCGTCTACGGGCACATGCTCGACAACTCGTTCCAGGTCGTGCAGGGCGAGCAGGTGAAGGTCGGCCAGACCGTCGGCCTGGTCGGCAGCTCGGGCAACTCGACCGGGCCGCACCTGCACCTCGAGATCCGCATCGACGGTGTCCCGGTGGACCCGCTGGCCTGGCTCCGGGCGAACGCGAACTAGCCCTCAGGGACGGCACGCCCGGGCGTCACGGTCGGTTCCGGACCACCGTCGCGGGTCTGCTATCCTCGTGTGGTGCCGCTCGCGGTACTCGCCCCGATAGCTCAGTGGTAGAGCACTTCCATGGTAAGGAAGGGGTCGTCAGTTCAATCCTGACTCGGGGCTCTGACTCGCAGTGTCGTCACTTCGCGGTGATCACTGCGGATCCATGGCGGGGTAGCTCAGTTGGTTAGAGCACACGGCTCATAATCGTGGTGTCGCGGGTTCAAGTCCCGCCCTCGCTACCGCGCTGGTCGAACATGTGTCGCCAGCGGGAACGACGTGAAGACGGCAAGGCCCGGCGCAGCAGCGCCGGGCCTTCGTCGTTCCCGCCCCGTCCTGCGCGGTCGGCCGCTCCCCGAGGACCCGTCCCGCGCCTCCCGTCCGGCCGCTGTCTGGCGGGACCGGGGCCGAACCGCGGCGCGGCCGGGACCGGCGCCGGGGCGCGACCGGCACCGGGCGCGAAACCGGCAGACCTGCGCCGTCCGACCCCGCGCATCTGTCGCTCTGGCGTCCGCGTCGGGGCCCGCCGCCACCGGCCAGCGGTGGGGGTGCCCCGTCACGGTCTGGTGGGATCGGGGCGCGAAACGGACAGATCTCCGCCGTCTCACCGCGCACATCTGTCGCTTTCGCGTCTGCGTCGGGGCGCGCCGCCGCCAGCCGCTGCCTCAGCGCAGCGAGGTGCCCGACACGTCGACGCGGTCGGTCCGGTGCAGCAGGACCCCACCGCCGTGCAGGGTGGTCTCGACGAGGGCCGTGACGTGGTGCCAGGCCTCCCGACGCCGCTTCGCGCCGATCATGCCGCCCGCGACGGCCGCTCCGTGGCCCGCGTGGCGCAGGGTGAGCACCGCGTGGCCCGGCGTCGCGGACAGGGCGACCTCGTACCGCCGGTACTGCCGTGCGGGACGGACGAACGCGCCGAACAACGCCGTCGCGATCCGGTCTCCGGCGACGACGACGAGGCGTCCGCTCTCGGTGACGACGTGGTGCCCGTGCGCGCGCAGGGCGGCGTCGACGAGTTCCACCGCGGTGCACCGGTGGTGTTCGAGCACCGTGTACTCGGTCGTCGTCTCCATCGCCACTCCCCGCGGGTCCGCTCGGTCGTCCCCCGACCAACGCCTCGGCAGCTTAACCGATGCAAACTCATGTATGTCCGGGCGTGCGAGGGCCTCGGTAGACTGCTGCGGTGTCAGTGAACCCCGAGCTCGTCGGCAGGACGTTCCCGCCGGCCCCGCCGTACCTGGTCGGTCGCGAGAAGGTGCGCGAGTTCTCCCGCGCCGTGTTCGCGACGAACCCGATCCACTCCGACCCCGCAGCTGCCCGAGCCGCCGGGCACGCCGACGTCGTCGCACCGGCGACCTTCGCGGTCGTCGTGCAGGAAGCCACGCTCGCTCAGCTCCTCGCCGAGCCGGACGCCGGCATCGACTTCTCCCGCGTCGTGCACGGTGAGCAGCGGTTCGCCTACGCACGCCCGATCGTCGCCGGTGACGAGCTGACCGCCACCTTGGCCGTGACGAGCGTCAAGACCCTCGGCGGCAACGCGATGGTCACCGCCGAGTCGACGGTCGTCGACGCCGACGGCGAGCACGTCGTCACCGCCACGTCCACCCTCGTCGTCCGAGGAGATGACGCATGACCGACACCGCCTCCGACCTGCAGGTCGGCACCGTCGTCGCGGAGCGACAGGTGCACCTCACGCGCGACTCGCTCGTCCGGTACGCCGGCGCCTCCGGCGACTTCAACCCGATCCACTACCGTGACGACGTCGCCGCGTCGGTCGGCCTGCCCGGTGTCCTGGCGCACGGCATGCTCACGATGGGCTCGGCTGTCCAGCCGGTCGCCGAGTGGCTCGGCGACCGCGGCTGGGTCGCCTCGTACGGCGTCCGCTTCACCCGTCCCGTCGTCGTGGACCCGACCGACGGGGCCGACGTCGGTGTCGTCGCCAAGGTCGGCACACTCGACGAGCAGGGCCGACCGCTGCGCATCGACCTCACCGTGACCGCCGCCGGGCAGACCGTGCTCGGCAAGGCTCAGGTCACGGTGGCGTTCCGCCGACCGTGACGGACACGACGCTCGCCGAGCTGACCACCCTCCGCGTCGGCGGCCCGGCCGGCCGCCTCCTGGTCGCGGACACGACCGACGACCTCGTCGCCCACGTCGTCGAGGCGTGGTCGGACGAGGACGACTGGCTGGTCCTCGGTGGCGGCAGCAACCTGCTGGTCGCCGACCAGGGCTTCCCCGGCACCGTCGTCGTGGTCCGCACCCGCGGGGTCAGCGCCGAGTCCGACGACGACGGGGTCACCGTCCGCGTCGCGGCGGGGGAGCCGTGGGACGCGTTCATCGCGACGACCGTCGAGCGCGGGTGGACCGGCCTGGAGGCCCTCAGCGGCATCCCGGGCACGGTCGGCGCCGCCCCCGTGCAGAACATCGGCGCCTACGGGGTCGAGCTGTCCGACGTGCTCACCGCGGTCGACTTCCTGGACGCCGAGACCGGGGAGCGGTCCTGGGTCCCCGCGTCCGAGCTGGCGCTCGGCTACCGCACGAGCACGCTGAAGCACGGGCGCCGCGGCGTCGTCCTGACGGTCGAGTTCCGGCTCGGCACGGCCACCGACGACGGCGTGCCCGTGCGGTACGCCCAGCTCGCCGGGTCCCTGGGCGTCGAGCTCGGCAGCCGCGTCGCCCCCGCCGACGTCCGCGCCGAGGTGTTGCGGCTCCGCGGGTCGAAGGGCATGGTGCTCGACGACGCCGACCCGGACACCTGGAGCGCCGGGTCCTTCTTCACCAACCCGATCGTTTCGGCCGGGTTCGCCGAGACGATGCCCGCCGACGCACCGCGCTGGCCGGCCGGCGACGACGTGAAGCTCAGCGCAGCGTGGCTCATCGAGCACGCCGGGATCCACCGTGGGTACGGCGTGCCGGGGTCCCGAGCGGCGATCTCCTCGAAGCACACCCTGGCGCTGACGAACCGTGGGGGAGCGACGGCGGCCCAGGTCGCCGAGCTCGCGCGGTACGTGCAGCTGACCGTGGCGAACCGCTTCGGGGTGACGCTCGTCCCGGAGCCGGTCGTGGTCGGCGACCTGTTCGCCTGACATCCGGCGCGCCGACGCCGCACCGCGCCCGGTGATCCCGCCCCGTCGTGCCCGGCCACTGCGCCCCGTGCTCGGTGGTCTCGCCCCGTGAACGACATCGCGCCCCGTGAACGACATCGCGCCCCGTCTCGACGGGGCGCGATGTGCGAAGCGGGGCGCGACGGGCGGGGTGTGATCGCGCTGAGGTCAGCCGAAGAAGCGAGCCAGCCGCGCGACGCCCTCGGCGATGTCGTCGTCGCCCAGTGCGTACGACAGCCGCAGGTAGCCGGAGGGACCGAACGCCTCACCGGGGACGACCGCGACCTCGGCGTGCTCGAGGATCAGGTCGGCGAGTTCGAGGGTCGTGGTCGGCGTGCTGCCGGCCCACTCGCGACCGAGGAGCGCGGTGACGTCCGGGTAGACGTAGAAGGCGCCCTGCGGCTCCGGCGTCACGAAGCCCGGGATCGCGTTGAGGCCCGCGACGATCGCCTTCCGACGGCGGTCGAAGGCCTCGCGCATCGCGATGACGGGCTCCTGCGGGCCGTTCAACGCCGCGATCGCGGCCCGCTGCGAGATGTTCGAGACGTTCGACGACAGGTGGGACTGGAGGTTCGACGCGGCCTTGATCGCGTCGGACGGGCCGATCATCCACCCGACCCGCCAGCCGGTCATGGCGTACGTCTTGGCGACGCCGTTGACCAGGATGGTCGTGTCCGCGAGGGCCGGGACCTGCTCGAGCACCCCGGAGAACGTGATGCCGTCGTAGACGAGGTCCTGGTAGATCTCGTCGCTGATCACCCAGATGCCGTGCTCCAGCGCCCACTCGCCGATGGCGCGGGTCTGCTCAGCCGAGTAGACGGCGCCGGTCGGGTTCGAGGGGGAGCAGAAGAGCAGCGCCTTCGTGCGCGGGGTCCGCGCCGCCTCGAGCTGCTCGACGGTGACCAGGTAGCCCTGGTCGCTGCCGGCGAAGACGTCGACCGGGACACCGCCGGCGAGCCGCACGGCCTCGGGGTAGGTGGTCCAGTACGGCGCCGGCAGCAGGACCTCGTCGCCGGCGTCGACCACGGTCTGGAACGCCTGGTAGACGGCCTGCTTGCCGCCGTTCGTCACGACGACCTGCGACGGGTCGACGGCGATGCCGGACTCCCGCGCGGTCTTGTCGGCGACGGCGCGCTTGAGGTCCGGGAGGCCCGTGGCCGGCGTGTACCGGTGGTTCGCCGGGTCCTGCGCCGCCGCGACGGCCGCGTCGACGACGTGTGCCGGAGTGGCGAAGTCCGGCTCGCCGGCGGCGAAGGAGATCACCGGGCGACCGGAGGCCTTCAGCGCCTTGGCCTTGGCATCGACCTTGAGGGTGGCGGACTCGGCGATGGCGGCGATCCGGGAGGCGATACGGGGCCGTGTGCTGGTGTCGGGGCTGTCGGTGGGCTGAGGGCTGGCGGCGTCGGTGCTCACGGGTTCAGCCTACCGACGCGCCGCGCCGGAGCATCCGTCAAGTGGACACCGCCGTCGCGACTCCCGTACACTGTTCTGCGGCGGTTGAAGTCTGTGGAAATCGGACTTCTTCTCCCTGGAACGACCGGATCCCGCACGGGTGGACGTTCCGAAGGGCGGTGGCTCAATTGGTAGAGCAGCGGTCTCCAAAACCGCAGGTTGCAGGTTCAAGTCCTGTCCGCCCTGCACATCGGGAAGGGTTGAAGTGGCGAGCAAAGACGTGGAGACGGCCGACGACGTCGTCGCCCAGGCAAAGGTCGACCGCGCACAGCGCCGCGGCCCGTTCGCCGCGATCGCACTGTTCATCCGCCAGGTCTTCGGCGAACTGCGCAAGGTCGTCACACCGACCCGCAAGGAACTCTTCAGCTACACGGGTGTCGTGCTCGTGTTCGTCGTCGTGATGATGATCCTCGTGTCGGTCCTCGACTTCGTGTTCGGTCTCGGCGTCGGTTACGTGTTCGGCAACGGCCCCACGGCCTGACCCAGCCGGCATGAACCCCGGCGCGTTGCACTCCTGGCGCGCCCGGCCTGTCCGCAGGTCCGACCGCTCCGGTCCTCCTCGGGGTACGGTCTCCCGGAGACGGCGACCCGTTCCCCGCCCGGGACGCGAGCGCCAACCCGATCCGCACCATCGAACGGAAAGAACCGACTGTGTCTGACTACTCCCGCGACGACATCGACCTCGCGACCGCTGCCGAGCAGTCTTCCGAGGTCGAGGAGAACCAGGAAGGCGACGTCGAGACGAGCGAACTCCGTTCGATCGACTCCGCCGAGGAGCGCGCGATCTCGGTCGAGGACGAGGACGACGAGTCCCTCGGTCTGAGTGACGAGCCGGACGACGGCACGGTCGCCGCCGAGCTCGACGAGACGCTCGCCGCCCTCGCCGAGTCGCGTGACCCCGAGGCCGACGCGGTCGTCGACGACGCGCTCGAGATCGACACCGCTGACGAGGCCGAAGCCGCCGTCGAGGCCGTCGAGGACGAAGAAGAGTCCGAACTCGAGGACGAGACCGCCGCCGAGGCGAACGAGACCATCGCTGCCGAGGAGTCCGCGGACGCCCTCGGAGCGATCGCCCCGGAGTCCGAGGTCGACGTCGCCCCTGACGCCGAGGTCACGATCACGGCCGAGGACGACGAAGAAGAGTCCGAGGTCGACCCGTACGAGGCGTTCAAGGCCGAACTGCGGATGAAGCCGGGCAAGTGGTACGTCATCCACTCCTACGCGGGCTTCGAGCGCCGCGTGAAGGCGAACATCGAGAACCGCATGGTCTCGATGTCGATGGAGGACTACATCTACCAGGCTGAGGTCCCGATGGAGGACGTCGTCGAGATCAAGAACGGGCAGCGCAAGCTGGTCACCCGCGTCCGGATCCCCGGCTACGTGCTCGTCCGCATGGACCTCGACGAGGACTCGTGGTCGGTCGTCCGTCACACCCCCGGTGTGACCGGCTTCGTCGGCAACGCCCACAACCCGACCCCGCTCCGCTTCGACGAGGCCTTCGGCATGCTGAAGTCCCTCGTCCAGGTCGCCGAGACCGCCCCGACCAAGGGTGGCGCGAAGGGTGGCGGTGCCGCACAGGCGCAGCCCCAGGCTGAGGTCGACTTCGAGGTCGGCGAGACGATCACCATCAAGGAAGGCTCGTTCGCGGGTCTGCCGGGGTCGATCTCCGAGATCAAGCCGGAGAGCGGCAAGCTCACCGTGCTCGTCTCGCTCTTCGAGCGCGAGACGCCGGTCGAGCTCAGCTTCGACCAGGTGACCAAGCTCTAGAGCTGGACACCATCCACTAGACTGTTCGAGTTTGGGTCCGCGCGCCTGGTGCGCTGCGGGTCCGTCACCGCGATCCGGAACCGCCGGAGACGCGGGAGAGTGCACGGATCCCCGTGCGTTCGATCCCAGGAGGAAAGCGAAACATGGCACCGAAGAAGAAGGTCACGGGCCTGATCAAGCTGCAGATCAACGCGGGCGCCGCCAACCCGGCACCGCCGATCGGTCCGGCGCTCGGTCAGCACGGCGTGAACATCATGGAGTTCTGCAAGGCGTACAACGCCCAGACCGAGTCGCAGCGCGGCAACGTCATCCCGGTGGAGATCACCGTCTACGAGGACCGTTCGTTCACGTTCATCCTCAAGACCCCGCCGGCCGCCGAACTCATCAAGAAGGCCGCGGGTGTGAACAAGGGTTCCGCGACGCCGCACACGGTGAAGGCCGGACGCATCACGGCGGACCAGATCCGTCAGATCGCCGAGACCAAGCAGGCAGACCTGAACGCCAACGACATCGAGCAGGCGACGAAGATCATCGCCGGTACCGCTCGTTCGATGGGCATCACGGTCGAGGCCTGAGCCTCACCCTCCACACCCCAGTACTCACCGTGGGAGAGCCGCGCCGGCTCGCCAACCACGTATCTCGCAAGGAGACCACCATGGCGAAGAAGTCCAAGGCGTACCGCGCCGCGGCCGCGAAGATCGAGGCCGACAAGTTCTACACCCCGACCGAGGCAGTCGCCCTGGCGAAGGAGACCGGCTCTGCGAAGACCGACTCCACCGTCGAGGTCGCACTGAAGCTCGGCGTGGACCCGCGCAAGGCGGACCAGATGGTGCGCGGCACCGTCATCCTCCCGCACGGCACCGGCAAGACCGCCCGCGTCATCGTCTTCGCGACGGGTGCAGCCGCTGAGGCCGCCATCGCCGCCGGCGCCGACGAGGTCGGTGGCGACGAGCTCATCGCGAAGGTCGCCGAGGGCTACACCTCGTTCGACTCCGCGGTCTCCACCCCGGAGCTGATGGGCAAGGTCGGTCGTCTCGGCAAGGTGCTCGGCCCGCGCGGCCTCATGCCGAACCCGAAGACCGGCACCGTGACGCCGAACGTGGCCCAGGCCGTGAACGACATCAAGGGCGGCAAGATCGAGTTCCGCGTCGACAAGCACTCCAACGTGCACTTCGTCGTCGGCAAGGCCTCGTTCACGCCGGAGCAGCTCGACGAGAACATCACCACCGCGCTGGACGAGATCGTCCGTCTCAAGCCGAGCGCCGCCAAGGGCCGCTACATCATGAAGGGCGCCGTCTCGACGACCTTCGGCCCGGGCATCCCGCTGGACGTCAACGTCTTCTGATCCTGGTCAGCGGCGGATCGTCCTGACCCGCAGCAGAACAGCAGAACAGCACCACAGCACCACACGAACGGCCCGCACTCCGGTGCGGGCCGTTCGTCGTTTCCGGACGAGTCGACGGACCAGTACCGTGGGCCCGTGCGGATCCTCGTGAACCCCCTGCGGCTCGCTGCCGTGATCGCCATCGTCGCCGCCATCGTGGACGACCTGCAGCGGGCGCTCCAGAACGGGTTCGTGTTCTGGAACTTCTTCGGGTACTTCACGAACCAGTCGAACATCCTGGTCGCCGTCGTCTTGGTCCTCACCGTGGTGGCAGTGATCCGCCGCCGCGAGGCAGGCCGCCGCCTGGACCTCTTCCGTGGTGCGGCCACGGTGTACATCGCGACGACTGGCCTGGTCTACAACACCCTGCTCGCCCAGGTCGGACAGGCCGTGGGGGCGTCCTGGTCGAACGACGTCCTGCACCGGTGGATCCCGCTGTACGTCGTGCTGGACTGGCTGCTGTTCTCCGACCGCAGCCGCCTGGCCTTCCGCGACGTCTGGTGCTTCCTGGTCTACCCGGCGGTCTGGCTGGTCGTGGTCGTCAGCCGCGGTGCGACCGACGGCTGGGTGCCGTACCCGTTCCTCGACCCGGAGTCCGGCTACGGCGTCGTCGCGCTGTACTGCCTGGGCGTCGCGGTGTTCATCGGCCTGATGGGGCTGATCGTCGTCGCGCTGTCCAGACTGCGGCTGATCCCGGTCAGCGAGCGTCCCGCAGTCGGTCGAGCACCAGGTCCGCGAGGGCGATGAGACCCCGGATCGCGTCGTCGTCGCGGTCGATCCACCGGCACTCGGGCTCGTCGGCGACCGGCACGAAGTCGTCGTGCTTCTCCCACACGAACAGCGTCCGGTCCGCGCCGAGCACGTACTGCTGCCACCAGACCTGCCGCATGTAGTGTCGGGGGACCCGGGTGAACCCGTTCGCGGTCGTCTTGATCTCGGCGAGGAGCAGGCGTCCGTCGCGGTCCAGGCCGACGCCGTCCGGCGTCGCCAGGTGTGCCCGGTTCGTCGCCGCGTGGAACAGGTGTGCGGAAGGCTGGATGCCGTGCGTCGCGGCGACCCACGAGGCGATCACGGGTTCGCGTTCCTTGCCGTGCTCGGTGTAGACGTTCCCGGCGAACCGGGAGCCGTACCGCTTGTCGGCGACGACCGCATCGACGGCACGCAGCGAGGCGAGGCGGGCGACGTCGGTCGCCGTGATGCCCATGGCGCGGGCGCGGAGCCAGGCGACGCGGTCCGAGGAGTGTGCGACGATCCGCTCGGTGTGTCCGCGGAGAGCCGTGAAGGTGTCGTGCGCGCGGGCGGGTCGAGCAGTGCCGGCGGACCGCCCGCCGGACGACGTGCCGGAGCCTGCCGACGTGCCGGAGCCTGCCGACGTGTCGGAGCCTGCCGACGTGTCGGAGCCTGCCGACGTGCCGGAGCCGGGCTGGGCCTCCCACCCGTCATCCAGGTCGCCCCAGAGAGTGGGCTGCACGATCGTCACCCCACGATTGTCCACCCGACCACCGGCAGGGGCGAAACCGGCACGCGGTCGGACGGTGCCGGTCAGGAGACCAGCTGCCGCCCCTCGGCGAGGTGCCGGCCCTCGGTCAGTTGCCGCCCCTCGGCCAGGGTGACCAACTCGTCGACGCCCGCGGGGGAGAGTGCGTACGCGATGGCGAGGGCTGCGGCACCCTGCAGCGCGGCGATCGACCCGGCGCGGGACTGTGCGATCACGAGGTGTTCGGTGGCGAGCGGCATCGAGCGGGAGTAGACGACCTCCCGGACGCCGGCGAGCAGGTGCTCCCCGGCCTGGGTGATCGAGCCGCCGAGGGCGATGACGGACGGGTTGATCAACGAGACGCAGGTGGCGAGGACCTCGCCGATGTCGCGGCCCGCCTGGCGAACCGCCCCGATCGCGTCGAGGTCGGACCGTGCGACGAGGTCGACGACGTCCGCGCTGGTGTGGACGTCGTGCCCCTTCGCGCGGAGCGACCGGGCGATCGCCGGGCCGGAGGCGACGGCCTCCAGGCAACCGGTGTTGCCGCAGTGGCACGGGACGTCGCCCGCACGGGAGACACGGACGTGCCCGATGTCACCTGCGGTGCCCTGCGCGCCACGCTGGAGCCGGCCCTCCGACACGATGCCGGACCCGATGCCGGTGGCGACCTTGACGAAGAGCAGGTGGTCGAGGTCCGGCCAGCCGTGCGCGCGTTCCCCGAGCGCGGCGATGTTCACGTCGTTGTCGACGAGCACGTGGGCACGGACGTGCTGGCGGAGCCATCCGGGGACGTCGAAGCCGTCCCAGCCGGGCATGATCGGCGGGTTCGCGGGACGTCCGGTGGAGAACTCGACGGGGCCGGGCAGGCCGATGCCGAACGCGATGACGTCGTCGCGGACGCGGCCGACCGAGTCGAGGAGCTCGTCCACGACGCCGACCAGCCACTCGAGGGTGGGGACGGGGCCGGCGGCGATGTCGATCCGAGCGTCACGGCTGGCGAGCTGCGTGCCGACGAGGTCGGTCACGGCCACGCGACCGTGCGAGGCGCCGAGGTCCGCGGCGACGACGAGCCGGGCGGCGGGGCGCAGGGCGATCTGTGCGGGGGGACGTCCTCCGGTGGAGGCGGCGGTGTCGACGGCACCGACGAGTCCGACGTCGACGAGTGCGTCGATGCGCACGCCGATGGTCGAGCGCGCCATCCCGGTGAGGGCAGCGAGTTCACCACGGGTCCGCGGGACGCCGTCTCGCAGGATCTGGAAGAGCTCACTGGCCCCGACCGGCGGCGTCGTTGCCGTCCGAGTCAAGTCGACCATGCTCGGAGTGAACCACACATCCTCCGAGCCACGCAACGAAGGTCGTCGAACTTCTCCGAACTTTTGCTTGACCGCCGACAAAAGGGCCCATAGTGTGACGAGCGGTCAGCGAAGACCACATCTCGATGAGGAGAACACCTGGTGCCCCAACCGCTCTCGGTCCAGCTCTACACGGTGCGTGACGCACTGACGACGGACCTCCCCGGAACCCTGGCGACGATCGCCGACATCGGTTTCACGAACGTCGAACTCTTCGGCTTCGTGGAGCGTGCCGACGAGTACGCGGCTGCTCTGCAGCAGGCCAATCTGACCGCGCCCAGCGGGCACGCACGTCTGGTGGACGCAGACCAGCAGGAACTCGAGCGCATCCTCGGCGCGAGTGTCACCGTCGGGCTCGGCACCCTGATCGACCCGCACGTCGACGAAGCCCGCTGGACCACCCGCGAGGACGTCGAGGCCATCGCCCGACAGTTCAACGACCTCGCCCCGCGCGCCGCCGATCACGGCCTGGCGCTCGGGTACCACAACCACGCGTTCGAGTTCTCGAACCGCATCGACGGCACGAGCGCCTTCGAGGTCTTCGCCGGGGCACTCTCCGACGCCGTCGTCCTCGAGCTCGACACCTACTGGGCGAAGGTCGGCGGTGACGACCCCGTGGCCGTCCTCGGCCGGCTCGGTGACCAGGTCCGCTTCCTGCACGTCAAGGACGGCGACGGCTCGCACGACGACAAGCAGCAGGTTGCGGTCGGCAAGGGGATCATGCCGGTGCGCGACATCGTCGCCGCCGCACCCGACGCCCAGCAGGTCATCGAGCTCGACGACCACGACGGCGACGTCGTGCAGGCTGTGCGCGACTCGTACGCCTTCCTCGCCGGAGCACACGCATGAGCGCCGCGGGACGCGTCGGCGTCGGCGTGATCGGCGCCGGCGTCATCTCGGACCAGTACCTGTCCAACCTGACCGTCTTCCCCGACGTCGAGGTCCTCTTCATCGCTGACATCGACCTGCCCCGCGCAGCGTCGCAGGCCGAGAAGTGGGGCGTGGCGGGCTCCGGCACGGTCGACGAGCTGCTGGCGATCGACGACATCGAGATCGTCGTGAACCTCACGATCCCGGCCGCGCACGTCGAGGTCGCCCTGCAGGCCCTGGCCGCCGGCAAGCACGTGTGGGGCGAGAAGCCCTACGCGCTCGACCGACAGAGTGCGGCGCAGCTGCGCGACGCCGCGGTCGCCGCAGGCAAGACGGTCAGCGTTGCCCCCGACACGTTCCTCGGTGCCGGACTGCAGACCGCGCTCCGGACCATCCGGGACGGTCGCATCGGGAAGCCGCTGAACGGGCTCACCCTGTTCCAGAGCCCCGGCCCGGAGTCCTGGCACCCGAGCCCCGAGTTCCTCTTCGCCTACGGCGCCGGCCCGCTGTTCGACATCGGCCCGTACTACATCACGACCCTCGTGCAGGCGTTCGGACCCGTCGCGAAGGTCACCGCCACCGCATCGAAGTCCCGCGCGACCCGCACGATCGGCTCGGGCCCGAAGGCCGGCACCGAGTTCCCGGTCGACGTCCCGACGAACCACTCGGCACTGATCCAGTTCGAGAACGGCGGCAGCGCCCAGAGCGTCTTCTCGTTCGAGTCCGACCGCGGCCGCACCGGCTTCGTCGAGATCGCGGGCGAGACCGGTACGGTCGTGTTCCCCGACCCGAACAACTTCGACGGCGACACCGAGCTGTACGCGCTCGGCGCCGACGAGCCCGAGACGATCCCCGCTGTCGGGTCCACCTACTCGCGGGGGACGGGCGTGGTCGACCTGGCTCGCTCCCTCCGCGCTGGTGAGGAGAACCGGGTCCCCGGTGCCCTCGCCTTCCACGTCCTCGACGTGATGGTCTCCATCGCCGAGGCCGCCGAACGTGGTGAGACCGTGCTCGTCGAGAGCACCGTCGCACCCTCCCCGACCCTCCCCGAGGGTTGGGACCCCGCGGAGCAGACCCTGGCCTGACCAGGTCCAGCCGGCCGGACCCTGGTCCGACCCGACCCTGCCCCGTCCCACACAGCAGCACCCAGCACCACCACCGAGCACCACCCTCCTGCACCATCTCAACGACGAGAAAGTAGAGAGTCATGCGCACTGCCATCCGCGCACTGGCCATCACCGCGGCCGCGGCACTCACCGTGTCCGGCCTCGCAGCCTGCTCCTCCGGGTCGTCCGGTTCCGCCGGCGACTCGAAGACGCTCACCTACTGGGCGTCGAACCAGGGCACCTCCCTGCAGAACGACAAGGAGGTGCTGACCCCCGTCCTGAAGAAGTTCACCAAGGAGACCGGGATCAAGGTCGACCTCCAGGTCATCGGCTGGAACGACCTCCAGACGAAGATCCAGACCGCCGTCACGTCGGGCCAGGGCCCGGACGTGGTGAACATCGGCAACACCTGGGCGACCTCGCTCCAGGCCACCGGCGCCTTCCAGGAGTTCGGTGACCCGGAGATGAAGGCGATCGGCGGTGCCGACAAGTTCGGCAAGGTCGCGCTCTCCACCGGTGGTGCCCCCGGCAAGACCGTCACGAGCGTCCCGCTCTACGGCCTCGCCTACGGCCTGTTCTACAACAAGCAGATGCTCGCCGACGCCGGCGTCGAAGCCCCCACCACCTGGGAGGAGCTGACCGCCGCGGCGAAGAAGCTCACCACCGGTGGCAAGTACGGCTTCAGCCTCGCCGGTGGCTCGTACACCGAGAACGCGCACTTCGCGTTCATCAACTCGGCGCAGAACGGCGGCGAGTGGTTCGACAAGGACGGCAAGCCGACCTTCGCGTCGGACGAGAACGTCGACGGCATCAAGCGCTACATCGACCTGATGCAGGACACCAAGGCGGCGAACCCCTCGAACGCGCAGTACGACAACGCGAACCAGTCGGTCGCGGACTTCGCGAACAAGAAGGCCGCGATGATCCTCAACCAGAACAACGCGAACACCACCATCGAATCGCTCGGCATGAAGTCCGACGAGTTCGGTGTGGTGCCGCTGCCGGCACCGAGTGGCGGCGAGCAGATCGCCAGCTTCCCGGCCGGCATCAACCTCTCGATCTTCAAGAACACGAAGAACAAGGAGGGCGCGCTGAAGTTCGTCAAGTACATGACGAGCCCCGACACGCAGACCACGCTCGACAAGCCGTACGCGGCGCTGCCGGTGCTCGCTGCCGCGGCCGACTCCGTCACGGACGAGCAGACGAAGACGTTCCTCGACATCTACAACAACAAGGCGAAGCCGCTCCCGCTGGTGCCCGCCGAGGACCAGTTCGAGTCCACGGTCGGCAAGGCGATGAACGACATGTTCGCCAAGATCGCAACGGGTTCGAAGGTGTCCGACAAGGACATCAAGGACGCGCTGCAGACGGCCCAGGACCAGGTCTCCCAGGCCGCAGGTTGATCTGACGGGAGGCCCGGATCGCGTCCGCGAGGGCGCCGTCCGGGCCTCCCGCCCCACCGCTCGAACCACCTCCACCCCAGCCGGAAGGCCTGCCCATGTCCACGACGGTCCTGCCAGACTCCGAGGCCATCGACCTGACGCACACGAAGGCGCCGACCCTGTCGGGTCCGCCCCGTGGGAAGCGCCGCGTCCCGTGGCTCCCGTACGCGCTCGTCGGTCCCGCGATCCTCTTCGAACTGCTCATCCACATCGTGCCGATGCTCGTCGGCATCTGGATCAGCTTCGTCCAGCTCACCAAGTACTTCATCGCGAACTGGGGCGCCGCCCCGTTCGCCGGGCTGCGCAACTACTCCGTCGCGGTTGACTTCGATCAGGCCATCGGTCGTGGGCTGCTCAACTCGTTCCTCATCACCTGCGCGTTCACGATCCTCGTGGTCGGGCTCTCCTGGGGCTTCGGCATGGCCGCCGCCGTCGCGCTGCAGAAGCCGTTCCTCGGCCGAGGCCTGTTCCGCACGCTCTTCCTGATCCCCTACGCGCTGCCGATGTACGCCGGTGTGATCACCTGGAAGTTCATGTTCCAGCGTGACTCCGGAGCCCTGAACCACATCCTCGTGGACCAGTTGCACCTGTTCGGAGCCAACCCGCCGTTCTGGCTGATCGGCAACAACGCCTTCGTGGCCGTCGTGGTCGTCGCCATCTGGAAGACCTGGCCGTTCGCGTTCCTCATGCTCATGGCGGGTCTGCAGTCCGTGCCGGCCGACGTGTACGAGGCCGCGTCGGTCGACGGTGCCAAGCCCTTCCGCCAGTGGCGCTCCATCACCCTGCCGATGGTCCGCCCGGTGAACGTCACCCTCGTGCTCGTGATGTTCCTCTGGACGTTCAACGACTTCAACACACCGTTCGTGTTGTTCGGTTCGACCGCACAGCCCCCGGCCGCCGACCTGCTGAGCTTCCACATCTACAACGCGTCGTTCATCACCTGGAACTTCGGCTCCGGGGCCGCGATGAGCGTGCTGCTCCTCCTCTTCCTGCTCGTCGTCACCGGCATCTACCTGGCCGTCACCAACCGGAGGTCCGTCCGTGCGTGAAACAGTGGGCGCAAAGTCCTTCAAGGTCATCGTCCTCGTCCTGCTCACCGTCTTCACGGTGGTGCCGCTCTACGTGATGGTCACCACGGCGATCAAGCCGCTCGGTGACGTGCAGAACGACTTCACGTGGATCCCGTCGAACATCACCTTCCAGCCGTTCATCGACATGTGGTCGACCGTCCCGCTGGCGCGGTACTTCGTCAACTCGCTCGTGGTCTGCACGGTCGCGACGGTGTTCTCGCTGATCATCGCCACGTTCGCCGCCTACGCGGTGTCGCGGTGGAACTTCAAGGGCAAGAGCGCCTTCACCACGACGGTGCTCTCGACCCAGATGTTCCCCGGCGTGCTGTTCCTGCTGCCGCTGTTCCTGATCTTCACGAACCTCGGCAACTCACTCGGCATCCAGCTCGTCGGCAGCTGGCTCGGCCTGATCATCACGTACCTGACGTTCACGCTGCCGTTCTCGATCTGGATGCTCGCGGGCTACTTCGAGACGATCCCGCGGGAGCTCGACGAGGCCGCGATGGTCGACGGGTCCGGCCCGATGGGCGCGCTGTTCCGCATCATCCTGCCGTCGGCCCGCCCGGGTCTCGTGGCCGTCGGCATCTACTCGTTCATGACGGCCTGGGGTGAGGTGCTCTTCGCCTCCGTCATGACGAACGGTCTCGGCTCCACGCTCGCGGTCGGTCTGCAGCAGTACTCGACGCAGACGAACGTGTACTGGAACCAGATCATGGCCGCGTCGCTGGTCGTGTCGATCCCGGTCGTCATCGCGTTCCTCGTGGTGCAGCGCCAGTTCGTCGCCGGTCTGACCGCCGGTGCGGTGAAGTAGCCGTACCCCACTGACGGGAGGCGCGGCGCGGGTCCGTCCCGCACCGCGCCTCCCGTCCGTCATGCGGCCCCAGCCGCCGCTCGACCGACCACGCACGACAGGATGGACACATGACCGAGACCCGTGGGCGGCAGCTGCTGCCCGGCCAGACCAGCCGCGTGCACGTGTACGACGTCGAGACGCGGACCGCGCGGCTGGTGTTCGCCTCGGACACGGTGCTCGTCGAGGCCCCGAACGTCCTGGACGCCGACACGCTCGTCCTAAACGGCGACGGGGACCTCTGGCTGCTGCCGCTGCCGGAGGCCGGGACCGTCCTCGACGAGACCGCCCTGGTGCCGGTGCCGATGGACGGCGTGCCCGAGATCAACAACGACCACGTGCTCGACCCGTCGGGGGAGTCCGTCGTCGTGAGCGCCCGCGACGGCGAGCTGTACCGCGTGCCGCTGCCCGCCGGGGGAGCGGGCGTCCGGATCACGGACACCGCACGCGCCCTGCCCGTGGTGCGGAAGTACTACCTGCACGGCATCGCCCCGGACGGGTCGACGCTGGCCGCCATCGTCGGCGACCTGTCCGAGGACGGCGTCTGGACGACCGACGTCGCGCTCGTCGACCCCGTGACGGGAGAGCCGACCTTCCTCACCCGGGACGAACACCCGACGGACGGTTGCTCGTACGCCGGAGACGTCCTGCTGTTCAACACCGAGCGGTTCACCCCCGGCACCGCACAGCTCGCCGCGCTGCGGGACGGGTCGACCGAGCCCGTGCAGATCACCGGCGACGAGCGGGTGAACTGGTTCCCGCACGTCTCCCCGGACGGCACACACCTGCTGTACCTGTCGTACGAGCCGGGCGTGCAGGGGCACCCCGCCGACCACCGCGTGGAGCTCCGGCTGCTGCCCGGGGTCCTGGCACGGGGTGCGCGGATCGCGGTGGTGCCCGAGACCCTGGTCACCCTCGACGGCGGTCAGGGGACCGTGAACGTCCCACCGTGGGCGCCGGACTCGTCGTGGTTCGCGTACTGCGACTACCCGGTCACGACGGCGGGCTGACTCGGGAACACCGGTGTCGGTGCGCCGCGCCGCGGCGATCCGCGGTGCGACGCACGAACACCGGTGTCCCGCCACTGACCGGTCCTCCCGCCCGGCGGATCAGCCGCGACTAGACGTCGCGCACCTGTCCCTGCTTGATGTGGAGCCGGCGCTCCGCCCGCCGCGCCACCCACGAGTCGTGTGTCACGATGACGACCGTCAGCCCGCGGTCCTTCCACTGCCGTTCGATGAGGCCCATGATCTCGTCACGGGTGCCCTCGTCCAGCGCACCGGTCGGCTCGTCCGCCAGCAGGACGGTCGGGTCCTTCACCAGCGCGCGGGCGATCGCGACGCGCTGCTGCTGGCCGCCGGAGAGCTCGGCGGGCAGGTGGTCGAGACGTTCCTCGAGGCCGACCTCACGCAGTGCGGTCGTGGCACGTCCGCGGACCTCGGCACGGGACCGGTTGGCCAGGCTGCCCGCGAACGCGGTCTCGACGTTCTCCAGCGCGGTCAGGGTCGGGATGAGGTTGAAGCTCTGGAACACGAAGCCGATCTCGGTGGCCCGGACGTCGGTGAGGGCACGGTCGCCGAGGGAGGCGACGTCCCGGTCGCCCAGGTGCACCGAGCCACTGCTCGGCCGGTCGAGCGCACCGAGCATCTGCAGCAGCGTCGACTTGCCGCCGCCGGTCGGCCCCTGGACGGCGACGAGCTGCCCCTGCGGGATCTCGAGGTCCACCCCGGCCAGCGCGGTGACGGTGCGGTTCTTCTGCCGGTACGTCTTCGTCACGCCCGACAAGCGGTACGCGGGTCGGGAGGCGATGGGCACGCCACCCGTGGCGGCTGCGGTCTCGGTGGTGGTCACGATGGCTCCTGGATCGGTCGTCTGGATGGTGGGTGCTGCCGGGTGTTCGCGGTTCGTCGACCGCATCACGCCACGCTCCGCAGCGCTTCCGCGGGGCGGAGACGGGAGGCCCGCCACCCGCCGAGCGCGCCGGCGAGCAGTCCGCCGAGGACCGCGAGCCCGATCGCGAGCAGGATCACCTCGACGGTGACCGGGGCGTGCAGGACGACGTCCGTGGTCGCCGCCGTCTGCCCGCCGCCGCCGAAGCCGCCCGCGGGGGCGCCGCCGGTCGTGCCGCTGCCGGCCGCTGCCGTCGCGGCCGCTCCGGGCGCGGCACCGCCCGCGCCGGGCCCCGTCCGGGTGCTGGTGGCGGCGCTCGCCGAGACCGTGGGGGCGATCACGTTCACCACGAGGATGCCGACGAGTCCGGCCGCGGCGCCGATCACGCCGCCGATCAGGCCCTGCACGAGTGACTCGCCCGCGACCTGCCGGGTGATGCGGCCGTTCGACCAGCCGATGGCCTTCAGCGTGCCGAACTCTCGGGTCCGTCGGGTGACGCCCGAGATGGTGAACAGGATCGCGATGAGGAACGCCGCCGCCAGGACGACGATCGACAGCCACCGGCCGAGGTTCGACACGAGCGTCGAGGCCGTCGCGAGGGAGCCGGACACGCTCGAGGCGAGGTCGGACTCGGTGGAGACGGTCGCGCTCGCCAACGCCTTCTGCAGCGTGGTCTTGATCGTCGCGACGTCCGAGGACGACTCCGCGGACACGTAGATCGAGGTCACCTTCCCGGTCAGGTCGGCGAGCGTCTGCGCGGTGTCGAGCGGGATGTACGTGTTCGATCCGGTGGTGGACGCGGACCCGGTCGAGGCGACGATCCCGATGACGTCGAACGTCTTCCCGCCGATCGAGACGGTGTCGCCGACGGCCTTCGACTCGCTCTTCGCGTACGCGGAGTCGAGCACGGCGACGTCCTTGCCGGCGTCCGCCGTGGTGAAGGTCCGGCCCTTCGTGGTCTCGGTGCTGGTGAGCGGGCCGACCGTGTCGCCGGACACCGGGATGCCGGTCACGGTGAACGAGTCGACGCTGAACGAGCCGCCGCCGAAGCCGCCGCCGCCCTGGTCGGTGCCGCTCGGCGGCCCGCCCTGTGCTGCGCTGTCACTGCTGCTGCTGCTGCCGTCGCTCTGCTCGACCTGCCCCGAGAACGTGCTGTTCTCGAGCGTCAGGACCCCGGTCGCGGCCTCGACCCCGTCCGTGCCGGTGACCGTCGCCACGTTCGCCGCGCTCAGGGTGCTCGACCCGCGGGACACCGCGAGGCGGGACTGGGACAGGTCCGTCGACCCGCTGCTGCTGTCCGACGAGCCCTGGTCGCCGAAGTCGAACGACGGACGCCCGGTGCTGCTCGACGACGGGGTCTCGGTCTTCGTGACCGTGATGTCGGTGCCGACGCCGTACACGGACTGCAGGACGCTGGACTGGGCGGACTGCACGCCGCTCGCGATCGACGACACGATGACGACGAGCGCGATGGCCAGTGCCATCCCGACGGCGATGATCACCGTCTGCTTCTTGCGGTTCGTCAGTTCGCGCCTGAGGTAGGTCAGGAACATGGTTCTCCTCGGTGGGGGCCGGCTCGGGGAGCACCGGTCGCGCGGATCGCGCGGCGGGGGCCGACGAGGAGAACCTAGGAAGCGCCGCCAAGGGCACCCCTTCGGTCCGCTATGAGGACGCCATGGAGGTCAGGACGCGTCGCCGTGGGTCCGCCGGAGGTGCTCCGCGTACCCGCCGGGCGTCCGGCCGTGGAACCGGCCGCTCGTGCTCGCGCCGTGCGCCTGGCTGATCACGACCCCTCTCACTGCGAGTTCGATGCACAGGGCGCACTGGGACGGGCCACAGACGGCTCATAGGAATCTCTCGATACTCGAAGACGTGACCATCTCCCAGCCCTCCGCACCCCCGCGTCTCACACGTGCCGACGGTTCCCCGTTGCGCATCCTGGTCGTCGACGACGAAGCCAGCCTCACCGACCTGCTCTCGATGGCGCTCCGCTACGAGGGCTGGGACGTCCGCAGCGCGAACGGCGGCCAGGACGCCCTCACCAAGGCCCGCGAGTTCCGCCCCGACGCGATGGTGCTCGACGTGATGATGCCGGACCTCGACGGACTGCAGGTCCTCAGCCGACTGCGGCAGAACAACGACGACACCCCGGTGCTGTTCCTCACCGCCAAGGACTCCGTCGAGGACCGCGTCACCGGGCTCACCGCCGGCGGCGACGACTACGTCACCAAGCCGTTCTCCCTCGAAGAGGTCGTCGCGCGCCTCCGAGGGCTCATCCGTCGCTCGCAGATCTCCGTCAGCGAGGCCGGGGACTCCCGCATCGTCGTCGGGGACCTGGTGCTCGACGAGGAGTCGTACGAGGTGACCCGCGCCGGCCGCGCCGTCGAGTTGACCGCCACCGAGTTCGAGCTGCTCCGCTTCCTCATGCGCAACCCGCGCCGCGTCCTGTCGAAGGCGCAGATCCTCGACCGGGTGTGGTCGTACGACTTCGGTGGCAAGTCCTCCGTCGTCGAGATCTACATCTCGTACCTGCGCAAGAAGATCGACGTCGGCGAGGAGCCGATGATCCACACCGTGCGTGGCGTCGGCTACGTCATCAAGCCCACCGCCTGACGCCGGGCGCCCTCATGACCCTCCGTCGCCGGCTCGTCCTGAGCATCGTCGCCCTCGTCGTCGCCGTCAGCGCGGTGATCGGGGGCGGCAGCATCGTCGCGCTGTTCTCCATCCAACGCTCGGCGATCGACGAGCAGTTGCAGTACGCGACGAACCGAGCGCAGCGGTCGGTCGAGCAGCAGGGGCCGAACGGGCCGGGGTCGGAGTTCGGTCGTCCGTCGGGCCAGGCGGCCGGGACGCTCACGGTCTACGTCGTCGACGGCAACGTGGTCGCGGGGAGCCTGCTCGACAACTCCGGCAAGGTCGACCAGCTGTCGAGCGCGGTCGTCCGGCCACTGAGCGGGCTCCGTGTCGACGGGCGCCCGCACACGATCGCCCTCGGTTCCGACGTCGGGCGCTACCGGGTCACGGCGGCCGCTGTCGGGCCCGCGGTCCTCGTCGTCGGCCTGCCCCTCGCCCCGGTGTACGAGAGTGTGTGGAAGCTGTTCGGGGTGGTGCTCGTGGTCACCGGGCTCGCCCTCCTCGCCGCTTCCCTGGTCGCGGCCGCCGCGGTCCGACGAGCGCTCCGGCCACTCGACCGCGTCGCCGAGACCGCTTCCACCGTCGCCCGGATGCCGCTCGACCGCAGCAACGCCCTCGACGGCGTCCGTGTCCCCGACGCCGACCCCGCGACCGAGGTCGGCCGGGTCGGCACCGCGTTCAACCGGATGCTCGGGCACATCGGCAACGCCATGCAGGCCCGGGAGCGGTCCGAGCAGAAGGTCCGGCAGTTCGTCGCGGATGCCTCCCACGAGCTCCGGACGCCCCTGGCATCGATCCGCGGGTACGCCGAACTCACCCGACGGATGGGTGCCGACCTGCCGCCGGACGTCGTCTACGCGATGAGCCGGGTCGAGTCGGAGTCCGTCCGGATGACCTCGATGGTCGAGGACCTGCTGCTGCTCGCCCGCCTCGACGAGGGCCGCGAGATCCAGTTCGCCGACGTCGACCTGACCGGTCTCGTGCTCGACGCCGTGAACGACGCCCACGCTGCCTCGCCGGACCACCCGATCGAGGTCGACCTGCCGTCCGAACCCGTCGAGGTCGTCGGCGACGCCGCACGCCTGCACCAGGTGATCGTCAACCTCGTCACCAACGCCCGGACCCACACGCCCGACGGCACGCGGATCACGGTCGGCATCGCGCCGGCGTCGGACGGCGGTGTCGACCTCACCGTCCGCGACGACGGGCAGGGGATCGACCCCGAGTTCCTGCCGAAGCTCTTCGAGCGGTTCGCCCGCGCCGACAGCTCGCGGTCGCGGACCGCGGGGTCGACGGGACTCGGACTCGCGATCGTCGACGCCGTCGTGCAGGCGCACGGCGGGCGGGTCAGCGTGGCGAGCGAGCCGGGGGACACGGTGTTCACGGTGCACCTGCCGGAGCGCGGCGCGGAGACGGCTGGTGCTGGTGGTGCTGCTGCTGGCGCAGGTGTGACCGATGCGGGTACGGCCGGTGCAGCGGTCGGCTCCGCGGCATCGGACGCGTCGGACTCCGCGGCATCGGACGCGTCGGACTCCGCGGCATCGGGCGCGTCGGACGCGTGGGCCGAGGTGCCGGGGCGTTCCTGACCGGACCGGCGGGGCGGAGGTGGGGCGGGCCTCCAGGCTGGACCCGAGGTTCCGGAACGCGCCCGGGCTGTGGTACCGTTCTGTTCAGCCAAAGACCGCTGGTCGTCGCTGCCGTGCTCACGCATGGACAGTGACCGAAGGTCCTCGTCACGAGGCAGCCCGCGCAGGTGTTCAGAACCACTCCCACACATCGTGCGGGAGCAGCTCCGAGCCTCTGCGCCGGAGCTTTTTTCGTGTGCGGGTTGTGTTCACCACAGCCATGGGACCCGGGGCTGCCAGCAAGAACCCCAAGGAGAACCATGGCGAACAAGGAAGCTGCGGTCGCCGAGCTCACGGAGTCCTTCCGTAGCTCGAACGCCGTTCTGCTCACCGAGTACCGCGGTCTCACGGTCGCGCAGCTCAAGGAGCTCCGCAACTCGATCCGTGAGCACGCCACGTACGCCGTGGTGAAGAACACGCTGACCAAGATCGCGGCCAACGAGGCAGGCATCACGTCGTTCGACGACGAGCTCGCCGGTCCGTCCGCTCTCGCCTTCGTCCACGGTGACACCGTCGCCGTCGCGAAGTCGCTGCGTGCATTCGCCAAGGCGAACCCCGAGCTCGTGGTGAAGGGTGGTTACTTCGACGGTAACCCGCTCTCCGCGACCGAGGTGGACAAGCTCGCCGACCTCGAGTCCCGCGAAGTGCTGCTCGGCAAGCTCGCCGGCGCCTTCAAGGCCTCGCTGTTCGGTGCTGCGTACCTGTTCAACGCACCCCTCTCGCAGGCCGTCCGCACGGTGGACGCCCTCCGCGAGAAGCAGGAGTCCGCGGCCTGACCAGGCACGCGTTCCACAACCACATCACGTACTGAGTAGTAGGAGAAAATCATGGCGAAGCTTTCGCAGGACGAGCTCATCGAGGCCTTCAAGGAGCTCACGCTCATCGAGCTCTCGGACTTCGTGAAGAAGTTCGAAGAGGTCTTCGAGGTCACCGCTGCTGCCCCCGTCGCGGTCGCCGCGGCCGGTGGCGCTGCTGCCCCCGCCGAGGAGGTCGAGGAGAAGACCGAATTCGACGTCGTGCTCAAGTCGGCCGGTGACAAGAAGATCCAGGTCATCAAGGAGGTCCGTGGCCTCACGTCGCTCGGCCTGGGCGAGGCCAAGGCGCTCGTCGAGACCGCTGACGCGAAGATCCTCGAAGGTGCGAACAAGGAAGCTGCCGACAAGGCGAAGGCTGCCCTCGAGGCCGTCGGCGCCACCGTCGAGCTCGTCTGAGTCCGACCTTCTGGTCACGAAGGCCGCTGCCCCTCGGGGCGGCGGCCTTCGTCGTGTGCGGGCCGCGGGCGGGCCGGGGGCGGCGACTTTTCGCGCTGAGCGACACGGTTCGCGGCCGGACCCGCGAACCGTGTCGCTGAGCGCGAAAAGTCCCACCGCTCACAGCCGGACACCGTGCGCCCGGAAGAGTGCTCGCAGGCGGTCTGGCTCGACGAGATGCCACCAGGTCACGCGGATGACCGCTCGGACCTTCGGCCGAGACCGGATCCGGTCTTCCCGGACTTTCTCGCGCCAGAGCACCTCCGCCGGGTCCGACGTGCCGATCATCGTCGGATCGCGGTACTTCTGCTTCCCGTCGAACTCGACCACGAGTCCCCGGCTCGGGAGCCAGAAGTCGAGGCGATCACGTCGCCCGTCAGGCAGGACGAACTCGTGCTGCGGGATCGTCGCCGGCGCTCCGATCTCGACCAGACGGATCGCCGTGAACGACTCCCCGGGTGACTCGTGTCGCTCGTCGAGCGCGGACAGGACGAGCTGAGCACGGGCTGAGCCGCGGGCCGGACCGAGGGGGAGCTCCTCGGCGAGACGGGATGGCTCGATGACCCGTGCTCGGACCGCGGCGTCGACGGCGACTGCTGCGACGTGCACCGGCGCACTGACGATGAGCGCGACAGCCGTGGGGACCGGAGCCGTCACCGGTACGCCGTCGAGTCGCACGGGGTCCACTGCGGGGAGCGGACCCGCGTGCCGCACCAGGCCGGCTCGGTGCACGGTCGTGGTGCGGCGGTCATCGATGACGTGCACGCGTTCTGGCGCTGGCCCGATCAACGGCCAGCCAAGAGCGAGGGCAGCCGTGACGTGCGAGAAACCCGTTCCCTCCTCCAGCTCGGGAGCCACCGCACGAGCCCGGGCGAGGTGCCGTCCGGTCTCCTCGAGCGCCTCCCACTCTCCGCGGGGCATGTACACGCCCTGCCGGATCAGGACGACGTCGCCAGACCGGTGCGCTCGCTGCGTTGCTCTCGCGGCACTGCGATCGGCCATGTCGGTTCGGAGGAGGTGCGGTCGCTTCCGGTGGTGCTCCATGGCCCATCGTGTGGTTCCGGATCGCTCCGTCGGTCTCGCCATGCTCGCGCTGTGGACGGCGGCCCGTGGTGGCGCCACTGTGGAGGACGAGTACGTTTCGCGCCCAGCGACACCGTTCGGGCTCCTGAGCGCGAGTGGTGTCGCTGGGCGCGAAACTCGGGCCAGGGCGGCCGCGGGCCAGGGCCGCTACGCGAGCGTGCTGTGGCGGCGGCCGTAGGCCACGTAGAGCACGGCGCCGGCGACCATCCAGATGCCGAACGCGATCCACGTCCCCGAGCCCAGTGTCACCGCCAGGAACAGGCAGAACAGGACTCCGAGCACCGGCACCACGGGGAAGAACGGCACGCGGTACGACCGTTCCAGGTCCGGCTGGGTCCGACGGAGCACGATCACCGAGACGTTCACGAGGGCGAACGCGATGAGGGTGCCGATGCTGGTCGCGTCGGCGAGCTCCCCGAGGGGGAGGAGCGCCGACACGATCGTGACCACGATGCCGACGATGAGCGTGTTCGCGATCGGGGTCCCGGTGCGCGGGGACACCCGGCCGAACACCTTCGGCACGAGACCGTCACGCGCCATGGTGAGCAGGATGCGGGTCTGGCCGTAGAGCACGGTGAGGACGACACTGGCGATCGCGATGACGGCACCGACCGAGAACACGAGCGCGACGACGGGCAGCCCGGTGACGTCGACGACGATGCGGACGAGTGAGGCCTCGTCGGCCGAGAACGACGTCCACGACCGCGCGCCGATCGCCGCGACGGCCACCAGGATGTACAGCGCGGTGATGAGCGCGATCGACCCGATGATGGCGCGCGGCAGGTCGCGGCGGGGGTCCTTCGCCTCTTCGCCGGCGGTTGATGCGGCGTCGAACCCGATGTACGAGAAGAACAGCCGAGAGGCCGCCGCGCTGACGCCCGCCGCGCCCATCGGGGCGAGCGGTTCGAAGTTCCCGACCCGGAACGCCGAGAACGCCACGATGACGAAGAACACCAGCAGCGCGATCTTCACGAGCACCATCAGCGTGTTCACCCAGGCGCTCTCCTTCGCCCCGGGCAGCAGGATCAGCATCGCGACGAGGACGAGCGCGGCCGCCGGCAGGTTGACCACCCCGCCGTCACCCGGAGGCGCGGACAGCGCGGTCGGCAGGTGCAGTCCGAAGACGCGCAGGGTCTCGTCGACGTACTCGCTGGCACCGACGGCGACGGCGGCGACGGACACCGCGTACTCGAGGACCAGGCACCACCCGCAGACCCAGGCGATGCCCTCGCCCATCGTCGCGTACGTGTAGGAGTAGCTCGACCCGGAGGTGGGGACGGCACCGGCCATCTCCGCGTAGGACAGTGCCGAGAGCAGCGCAGCGACGCCGGCGAGGACGAAGGAGATCCAGACGGCGGGCCCGGCGAGTGGCACGGCGGTGCCGAGGACGACCAGGATGCCGGTGCCGAGGGTCGCGCCGACGCTGATCATGGTCAGGTGCCACACCCCCAGGGTCCGGCGGAGCGGCTGTCCGTCGACCCCCTCCGCCGCCTCTGCGCGGAGCTGCTCCACGGGCTTCCGCCGGAGGAGCTGACGGGCGAGTGACGGCGCGGACGACATGGGACCTCACGGGAGCGCTGGCGGGGGACGGGTCATCGTCCCACGGCCCCCGGACGGGGTCCAAACCGGACGCGTCCGGTCCTCCACGCGGGAGGCCCGGATCACCTCCGTCCACAGCCGTCGGCGAACGCGTCGGGCCGGGTCGGTGGGCGGGCGTACATTCATGCGAGGACGACGCCGCGAGGCGTGGAGAGGGTGTCGATGAGTCAGATGGGCGCCGTCGCCGGTGGCGGCGGGATGCGTGGTGGTGGGCCGGGCGGCGGGCACGGCCGCAGCCGGATCTCCAGTGGGGACCCGGACGCGCAGCGTGCCGCGAACGCGGAAGCGCCCCGGATCCCGCACCTGCTCCGGCGCATCGCGGCGCTCTTCGTCCCGCACCGTCGCTCGATCAGCCTGACCGTCGTCCTCGTCCTCGTCGGGGCCGCGGTCTCGGTGATCCCGCCCCTCCTGACCCAGCAGGCCTTCGACCGCGGGTTGTTCCCGCCCGGCGGACGTCCGGACGTGCCGGTCCTCGCCGAACTGGTCGGCGGCATGATCGGGCTGTGGATCCTCAGCGCCGGCATCGGCGTCTGGCAGACCTACCTGACCGCGACGGTCGGCAACAGGGTCATGGGCGCCATGCGGATGCGGCTGTTCGGGCACCTGCAGCGCATGGAGCTGGCGTTCTTCACCCGGACCAAGACCGGCGTGATCCAGAGCCGGTTGCAGAACGACGTCGGCGGCGTCGCGAGCGTGCTGAACAACACGATCTCGTCGGTGCTCGGCAACACCGTCACGGTCATCGCGGCCGTCGTCGCGATGTTGCTGCTGAGTTGGCAGATGACCCTCGTGGCCGTTGTGCTCCTCCCGCTGCTCGTGATCGCGCAGCGCAAGGTGGGCAAGGTCCGCGCACGCATCGCCGCGCAGACCCAGGAGTCGCTGTCGGACATGACGACGATCACGCAGGAGACCCTGAGCGTGTCGGGGATCCTGCTCGCGAAGAGCTTCAACCAGCAGCGCAGCGAGATCCACCGCTACGGCGACGAGAACCGCAACCAGATCGGGCTGCAGGTCCGCCAGCAGATGTCCGGTCAGTGGTTCTTCGCGATCGTGCAGATCTTCCTGTCCATCATCCCCGCGGTGATCTACCTGGTGGCCGCGTACCTCATCGAAGGCGGCATCCCGATCACCGCCGGCACGATCGTGGCGTTCACGACCGTGCAGTCCCGGCTGCTGTTCCCGACGGTCGGCCTGCTCCGGGTCGTCCTCGACCTGCAGACCTCCGGCGCGCTGTTCGCCCGCATCTTCGAGTACTTCGACCTCGAGCCCGCGATCACGGACGCCCCCACGGCGAAGCCCGTCGACGAGCGTCGGGTCGGGCACGTGGCCTTCGACGACGTCTCGTTCGCCTACCCGGACGGCGAGCCGGACAAGCCGACCCTGCGCGGCGTCTCGTTCGAGTTGCAGCCGGGGCAGTTCGCGGCCTTCGTCGGACCCTCGGGCGCGGGCAAGACCACGATCTCGTACCTGGTCCCGCGGCTGTACGAGGCGACGGCGGGCTCCGTCCGGTTCGCCGGGCAGGACGTCCGCGACATCGTGCACGAGGACCTCATGGCGCACATCGGCATCGTCAGCCAGGAGACCTACCTGTTCCACTCGTCGATCGGCGACAACCTGCGGTACGCCAAGCCCGACGCGACGGACGCCGAGCTGGAGCGTGCGGCGCGGGCGGCGAACATCCACGAGACGATCGCGTCGTTCCCGGACGGCTACGACACGATCGTCGGGGAGCGGGGGTACCGGCTCTCCGGCGGCGAGAAGCAGCGGATCGCGATCGCCCGGGTGCTGCTCAAGGACCCGCCGGTCCTCGTGCTCGACGAGGCGACGAGTGCGCTCGACTCGATCTCGGAGCGTGTCGTACAGGCGGCGCTGGACACCGCGGCCCGCGGGCGGACGACCATCTCGATCGCGCACCGGCTGTCGACCATCCGTGATGCCGACGTCGTCTTCGTCCTCGACCACGGCCAGATCATCGAGCAGGGGACGCACGACGAACTCCTCGCGCTCGGTGGCACGTACTCGACGCTGCACGAGCAGCAGAGCGACCCGGTCGTGACCGCCCGGAGCTGACGCGGCGGCTGACCGGCGGCCCACCTGGCGTGCAGACCGGCGGCAGACCGCGGCCGACCACCGGTGCCCGATCGGAGCGGCGCCAGGTGTGCCCTGGCTGAGCATCCGTCGCCGGAGGACGCACAGCGGAACCGCCCGCCTAGACTCGTCGGGTGCGTTACGCGAACTCCGTCGTCGACCTCGTCGGCGACACCCCGCTGGTCAAGCTGAACCGGGTCACCGCCGGGCTCCGGGCGACCGTCCTGGTCAAGGTCGAGTACTTCAACCCGGGCGGCTCCGCGAAGGACCGCATCGCGACGCGGATCATCGACGCTGCCGAAGCGTCCGGTGACCTGCGCCCCGGCGGCACGATCGTCGAACCGACCTCGGGCAACACCGGTGTCGGCCTCGCCCTGGTCGCCCAGCAGCGCGGGTACCGCTGCGTGTTCGTGCTCCCCGACAAGGTCGGCGAGGACAAGCGGAACGTCCTGACCGCCTACGGCGCCGAGATCGTCGTCACCCCGACCGCCGTCGCTCCCGAGGACCCGGAGTCCTACTACTCCGTGTCCGATCGCCTGGTGCGCGAGATCCCCGGCGCCTACAAGCCGAACCAGTACGCCAACCCGAACGGCCCCCGCAGCCACTACGAGACCACGGGTCCCGAGATCTGGCGCGACACCGAAGGGCAGCTCACCCACTTCGTCGCGGGTGTCGGTACCGGTGGCACGATCTCCGGCACCGGTCGGTTCCTCAAGGAAGCCTCCGACGGACGCGTCCGGATCGTCGGCGCCGACCCCGAGGGCTCCGTCTACTCCGGCGGCACCGGCCGTCCGTACCTCGTCGAGGGCGTCGGCGAGGACTTCTGGCCGCCCGCGTACGACGCCGGCGTGCCGGACGAGATCATCGCCGTCTCGGACGCCGACTCGTTCGCCATGACGCGGCGCCTCGCCCGTGAAGAGGGACTGCTCGTCGGCGGGTCGAGTGGCATGGCCGTGGTCGCCGCGCTCCGTGCCGCCGAGTCGCTGTCCGAGGACGACGTCGTCGTGGTCCTGCTGCCCGACGGGGGACGCGGCTACCTCGGCAAGATCTTCAACGACCGGTGGATGCGGTCCTACGGTTTCGCGGAGACCGACGACGAGCGCTCCGTGGGGGACCTGATCGCCGGCAAGGACGGCCGCCTGCCCGATCTCGTGCACGCGCACCCGTCAGACACCATCCGCGACGTGATCGACATCATGACGAAGTACGGCGTCTCGCAGATGCCCGTCCTCAGCGCCGAACCTCCCGTCGTGATGGGCGAGGTCGTCGGCGCGATCGAGGAGAAGGCCCTGCTCGAGCAGGTCTTCACCGGAGCCGCGGCCATGGCCGACGCTCTGTCCCCGTTCGTCGGCGACCCGCTGCCCCTGATCGGCATCGGCGAGTCCGTGTCCGCAGCCCGTCGCGCCCTCGAAGGGGCCGACGCCCTGCTCGTCGTCGGCGACGGCAAGCCGGTCACGGTCCTCACCCGCCACGACCTCCTCACCTACCTGTCCGAGTGACGGCCGCCGCCGCGAACGCCGCCCAGACGGCGACGGCATGACGGCAGCAAGCACGACGGCAGCCCGCACGACAGCAGCAAGCACGACCGCAGCCCGCACGACAGCCGCCCGCAGGGCCGCAGCACCGCACCACGCTGCCCACCCGCACCGCCCCACCCAGACCGCACCGAGCCTCCAGGAAGGGGCACCCACGACATGACCGAGTTCAGCACCCGCGCCATCCACGCCGGCCAGGAGCCCGACGGCCCCACCGGCGCCGTCATCCCGCCCCTGTACCTGACGTCGACCTACGTGCAGGACGGCATCGGCGGGCTGCGGGGCGGCTACGAGTACTCCCGCTCCGGCAACCCGACGCGGGACTCGCTGCAGACCCTGCTGGCCGACCTGGACGGCGGCGTCGCGGCGTACTCGTTCTCGTCCGGCCTGGCGGGGGAGGACGCCCTGCTCCGCGCCTACCTGGAGCCGGGCGCCAGGATCGTGATGGGCAACGACGTCTACGGCGGCACCCACCGCCTGGCGAACCGCCTGCACGTGCCGTGGGGCATCGACCTCGTCACGGTGGAGATGAGCGAGCCGGACCGTGTCCGTGCCGCGCTCGCCGACAGCCCGGCGAAGACCGTGCTGTGGGTGGAGACCCCGACGAACCCGCTCATGAAGATCGCGGACATCGAGACCCTCGCCGCCATCGGACACGAGGCCGGTGCACTCGTCGTCGTCGACAACACCTTCGCGTCGCCGGCCCTGCAGCAGCCGCTGTCGCTCGGTGCCGACGTCGTCGTGTACTCGACGACGAAGTACCTCGGCGGGCACTCGGACGTCGTCGGCGGCGCTGTCGTGCTGCGTGACCAGGAGCTCGCGGACAAGGTGCAGTTCGTGCAGTTCGGCGGCGGCGCGATCTCGTCCCCGTTCGACGCCTGGCTGACGATCCGGGGCATCAAGACCCTCAGCGTCCGCATGGAACGGCACTCCGCGAACGCCCAGACCGTCGCCGAGGCGCTGCTCGCCCACCCGGCCGTCGAGCACGTCTACTACCCGGGCCTGCCGGAGCACCCGGGACACGACGTCGCGGCCAAGCAGATGCGCGGCTTCGGCGGCATGCTGTCGGTGGCACTCGCCGGTGGCCCCGAGGCGGCGAAGCGGTTCGCCGAGTCGACCGAGTTGTTCGCGCTGGCGGAGTCGCTCGGCGGCGTGGAGTCGCTCATCGGGTACCCGAGCGAGATGACGCACGCCTCGGTCAAGGGCACCGAGCTCGCCGTCCCGGAGAACGTCGTCCGCCTGTCGGTCGGCATCGAGGACGCCGGTGACCTCGTCGCGGACGTGCAGCAGGCACTCGAGCGCTGACCCCGTCCTACGATGAACGGGTGACCTCCACGACGGCGCCGCGGCCGAGCCTCTTCGAGCGCCGGCACCTCGTCGCCACCGTGGGCATGGTCGCGATCGTGGCGGTCTCGGCGTTCCAGAACCTTGCGATGACGACGATCATGCCGGTGATCGCCGCCGACCTGGACGGCGAGGCGCTGTACTCCCTGAGCTTCGCGGCACCGCTCGCGGCCGGCGTGCCGGGCATGGTCCTGGCGGGCAACTGGACCGACCGGGCGGGCGGCCGGGTGGTCGCATGGGTGTCCGCCGCGCTGTTCGCGCTCGGCACCGCCATCGTGATGCTCGCCCCGACGATGCCGGTGTTCCTCGCCGGGCGTCTGGTCGAGGGCTTCGGCGCGGGCGCGATCGACGTGGTCCTCTACGTGCTGGTCGCGCGGGTCTTCCCCGCGGAACTGCACGGGGCGGTGTTCGCCGGGTTCGCGGCCGCGTGGGTCGTGCCGGCACTGATCGGTCCGGCGCTGGCGGGCATCGTGACCGACGCGTTCGGTTGGCACTGGGTCTTCGCGGGTGCCCTCGGCATCGCGGTGGTCGCGTTCGCGTGCCTGGTTCCGACGCTCCGCCGCCTGCACCCACCCGTCCTGGAGGCCCGCCCGCCATGGCACCGCGGGCGCATCGGGTGGTCGGTCGCCGCCGCTGCCGCGGTGCTGCTGCTCAACCTGGCCCCGGACCTGCCCGTCCCGGTCCGGGTCGCCGCGGTGCTGGTCGGGCTCGTCGGCGCCTGGTCTGCGCTGCGCCCACTGCTGCCCAGGGGCACCTTCACCGGCGGGCCCGGCCTGCCGTCGGTGGTCCTGCTCCGCGGGGTCCTGGCTGCCGGGTTCTTCGGCAGCGAGGCCTACGTCCCGTTCCTGCTCCAAGCGCAGCACGGACTGAGCGCCTCGGCTGCCGGACTCGCCCTGACCGTGGCGGCACTGAGCTGGGCGTCGGCGAGTTGGGCGCACGGACGTCTCGGCGAGAGCCGGCTGCCCGCCGCCCGTGCGTTCGGCGCGGGTCTCGGGCTGGTCCTGGTCAGCCTGCTGTCGGCGCTCGCGGTGGCGCTGTTCGACCTGCCCGCCTGGGTGCTCGTTGCCGGGTGGTTCGTCGGCGGCGCGGGGATGGGAGTCGCCTACCCGCGGACCTCGATGCTCACGCTCCGGTTCTCGCGCGAGGGCGACGACGGGTTCGCGAGCTCAGCGCTGACGATCGCGGATGCGTCGGGGAGCGTCGTCGGGCTCGCGGTGGCCGGGCTGCTGTTCACGGGCGCCGGTGGTCGGGACGAGCCCCTCGCGTTCACACTGGTGTTCGTGGCGATGACCCTGATCGCCCTCGTGGGGCTCGTCGCCGTCCGACGACTCGGCGCGGTCCCGCCGCCGCCGCGGCCGGGCGGGTAGCGTGGCAGACCCGGAACGAGGAGGAACCGTGCGCCGCACCGCCGCTGCCGTCCTGACCGTCGCACTCACGGCGACGACGGTCGCGCTCGCCGGGTGCACGGGCACGACCACGGCCGCACCGACCCCGGTCCGGAGCACCGACCTGACGAGTTCCGACGGCGGTTTCGCGAAGAACGCGGTGATCGGTGTGGTGCTGACCGGCGACGCGGCGACACCCGGTGACTCCGAGGACGGTCGCTCGCTCGCGACCCGATTCCACGAGGAACTGACCGAGGCCGGGTTCCGGCCGGACGTCCGCGTCGCGGGAGCCGATCAGGCCGCGCGCCAACGTTCGGCCGTCCGTGACCTGGTGCGGACCGGGGCGAAGGCGCTGCTCGTCCGCGCCGCGGACCCGTCCTCGCTCCGGACCGAACTCCGCACCGCACACGACGCGGGCGTGGTCGTGGTCGCGCTGGACGGGGCGCTGCCGTCCTCCGGCGGCGGCAACGACGGAGTGTCCTCGGACTACCGCGTCGATGGCGGCGACTCGGACGCGCAGCTGGTCAGCCGGGCTGTGGACATGGTGACGTCGCTGCAGCGTGGCGAGGAACCGTCGACGGAGTAGGGGTCGTCAGCTCCACCAGGCCGGGAACGACCGGGTGATCGTCTCGACCAGCGCCTTCCGCGACCGCCGCGGGCCGCCGAGCCACGCCTCGATGGCGCCGACGAAGCCCTGCGCCACGAAGCCCGCGGCGACCTCGTCGATGATCTCCGGCTTCGCACGCGGGTCGAGCTCTCGGATGTGCATCGTGCTCGACACCGTGAAGTGGTCGACGAGCAGGCGGTGCAGCGAGGCGTCCGCCGGGTCGGGGAGCGCGAGCGCGTAGATCGCGCGATGTGCCGTCACGTGGTCGACGACGGCGTCGATGCCGCGACGGGTGATGGCGGCGAGGTCGTCCGGTCCGGCACCGTGCTCGACGGCGACCCGACGGGCGACGGCGTCGTCCTCGCGGATCCGGTCGAGTTCCGGGGTCAGGACGTCGGCGAGCAACGAGCCGGGGGAGACGGCGTGCGAGTAGAACGTCGCGCGGTTGATCCCGGCGGCACGGGTGACGTCGGCGACCGTGATCTGCGAGACCGGACGGTCGGCGGCGAGGCGCAGGACGGCTTCGCGGAGCGCGGCCGTGGTGTGCAGGATCCGAGCGTCGACCATGACGCTCCTCCCATCTCGATCTGTCCCGCGACGTTGCGCGGTCGGGAGTCCGACGGTACCGCACCGTCCGGCCCGAGCACGCGTCCGCCGCACCGGCGTCGAGGACGGAGGGCGGGCCTCCCGGCGGCGTCGCGGTGGGACCACGCGGGGCCGGTACGAGGAGCGCGGAGCATCGGATCGACGCTTGTCCGCCGTCCGGACGAACCCGTACCATGGTGGAACGGACCGAATCGATTCGAGCGGCCGATCCCACTCTCTCGTCCCCCTCGGAGGATCCCCTCGTGTCCGCGCCCGCGACCACCGGTTCCCAGAAGACCATCCTGCACCCCGGCGATTCCCTGACCCGTGCCCAGCGCCTGGTCTACGTCTTCGTGCTCGGCGCGCTCACCGCGCTCGGGCCGTTCACCATCGACCTGTACCTGCCGGCGTTCCCGTCGCTCGAGCGTGACCTCGGCATCTCCGAGGGAGCCGTCCAGCTCACCCTGACGGCCACGACCATCGGCTTCGCGATCGGCCAGCTGCTCGTCGGGCCCTGGAGTGACAAGGTCGGCCGTCGACTGCCGCTCATCATCGCGACCAGCGTGCACGTCGCCGCCTCGATCTGCGCCGCCCTCGCGCCGAACGTCGAGGTCCTCGCCGTGTTCCGCGTGCTGCAGGGCATGGGGGCCGCGGCCGGCGGTGTCGTCGCGATGGCGACCGTTCGCGACCTGTTCGGCGGCAAGCCGCTCGTCCGGATGCTCTCGCGCCTGGCGATGGTGAACGGCCTGGCCCCGATCCTGGCGCCGCTCATCGGATCGCAGATGCTGCGGTTCGTCTCGTGGCGCGGCATCTTCGTGTTCCTCGCCTGCTACGGCACCGCCGTCGTGATCGCGTCGATCCTGCTCATCGTCGAGACCCTGCCGAAGGAGCGTCGCCAGGAGGCCGGGCACTCCACCATCGGGCAGCGGTACCGGGCGCTCTTCTCGGACCGGATCTTCGTCGGCGTCGCCCTGATCGGTGCGATGGTGTTCAGCGGGTTGTTCTCGTACCTCAGCGCGTCCCCGTTCCTGTTCCAGGGCGTGTTCGGGCTCGATCCGCAGCAGTACGGGCTGCTGTTCGCGGTGAACTCGGTCGGCGTCGTCCTGGGCGTGCAGGTCTCGTCGCGGCTGGCGCAGCGGGTCGGCCCGCAGTGGATCCTGGCCTGTTCTACGGCGACGCTGTTCCTGGCGGCCGTGGCCATCGTCGTCCTCGACCAGCTCGGGGCCGGGCTCATCGGCGTCCTCATCCCGCTGTGGTTCTACATCGCCGCCTGCGGGTTCTCGTTCCCGCTCGTGCAGGTGATCGGACTCGCGTCCCACGGCAAGGAAGCCGGGACCGCCGCCTCGCTGCTCGGCGCCCTGAACTTCGGCGTGGCCGGGATCATCTCCCCGGTCGTGGGGCTGCTCGGCATCTCGACCGCCACGCCGATGGCGCTGGTGATGGGGTGCACCGCGGCCGTCGCGGTCCTGGTGCTGTGGTTCGTGGTGCGGCCGAGGACCGTGCCGGCGCTGACGCACTGACCCGGGCGTCCGCCGGGTCCGACGGTGGGTGGCACGGCGGCGCGGGCGCTCGCGGCAGCGCTTCGCCTGGACGGGAGGCTCCGCCTGCCTCCGACGCCGCGTGCGGTCTCCGAGACTGGTTCATCTGACACCGGTTCGTCCGACACCGGTTCATCCGACACCGGTTCGTCCGACACCGGTTCGTCTGACACCGGTTCGTCTGACACCGGTTCGTCTGACACCGGTTCGTCTGACACCGGTTCGTCCGACACCGGTTCGTCTGGCGCCGTGCTGTTCAGCGGCGCGCGAGGCCCACGGCTTCGGCCACCAGCAGACCGGCGACCGCGAGCGCGGTCACACCCCCGACGAACACGTACGCGCGGGGCTGCTCGTACCAGGCACGGATGCCGGGCCAGCGTCGGGTGAACTCCCGCGTCGACATCGGTCGGGGGAGCTGGGTGGTGCGGACGTCGAGCGTGTCGACCAGGCGGTCGATGCCGTCGTCGCCCCAGACCTCACCGCGCATCCGGAAGAGGGTGTCGCCGTTCGCGTCGAAGGCCACGAGTTCCCGGCTGGTGCGGTCGACCGCGGGTCCGTGGGTGGCGGCCAGCACCACCTCGTGCACCTGCGAGCGGAACCAGGAGCGCCGCGGGCTGAGGACGCCTCGGATCGCGACCCGCTCCGGGTCGACGGCCACGAACGACGACCGGAGGCGCAGGAACACGGTGAGGACGGCGACGGTGAAGATCCCGACCACCGCGCTGACGACGAGCCAGGGGCCGTTCGGCACGGCCACCCAGACGACGGCGACGGCGATCGGGACGGCCGAGAACCCCATGCTCAGTGCCGTCGAACGCACGAGGGCGGCGCGCGGTCGGATGACCACGTCTGCGGTGCTGGTGTCGAGCGGTGTCGCTCGCGCCGTCGTTGCCCCCACGGCAGGCCTCCTCGTCCCCGAACTGCGCCGGATCGCCCGACAGCCGGCCCCGCATGCCGGGGCTCGACTGCGCGAGCGACGATCGCGCCGGGCACGACTCGTCGCCGTTCCCGTGACGGCGCCTGTGCCGTCCGATGCTGGTGAGCCGACCGGGTCCCTCCGGCGTGCTCGGTCCGGTCAGCATAGGGGAGAGACGGCCCTCGGAACAGGCCGGATGCCGCTTTGCGGACGGTGCCCAGCGGACGGGGGGCGTGGCGGTCCGTCGGCTGGGGGACCAGCGGTGGGCGGGCCTCCCGGCCGGACGGAAGCGACCGGATCAGCGGCGCGAGCGGAGCGGTGCCGCGGCCTGGACGACGGCACTGCCCGGACCACGGCACTGACCGGACGACGGCACTGCCGAGACGACGGAACCCCCGCAGCTGATGCTGCGGGGGTTCCGGTCTCGCTCTGCGGAGGATGGGGGATTCGAACCCCCGAGGGCTTGCACCCAACACGCTTTCCAAGCGTGCGCCATAGGCCACTAGGCGAATCCTCCGAGCCACCACCTCGCGGTGACGACACCCCATGGTACAGGTCCGAAGGGGTGCTCACGACCACCCGTCCGACCGCCCGTCGAGACCACGCGCCCGACCACCCGTCCGACCACCGGCCGCGACCGCCGCCGCTCACGGGTGCCCCGGAGGTCCGTGTCGACGCGAGGTCTATCCTGGGGAGGGTGTCGACCCGCATCTACATCACGTCAGCAGAAGGACACACCGGGAAGAGCACCGTCGCCCTCGGGGTGCTCGAGACGCTCGCCCGCACCGTCGGACGCGTCGGCGTCTTCCGACCGGTCGCGCGGTCCGTCGCCGAACCCGACTACGTCCTCGAGCTCCTGCTCCAGCACACCGCCGTCGAGATCCCGTACGACGACGCCGTCGGGGTGACCTACGACGACGTGCACGCCGACCCGGACGCGGCCCTGGCGACCATCATCACGCGCTTCGGCCAGGTCGAGCGACGCTGCGACGCGGTCGTCGTCCTCGGCTCGGACTACACCGACGTCGGCAGCCCGACCGAGTTGTCCTTCAACGCGAAGGTCGCCGCGAACCTCGGGGCCCCGGTGCTCCTGGTGCTCGGCGGTCGTGACTCGGCCGAGCGCGCGCCCCGCACCGCGGACGACATGGCCCAGGTCGCCGACGTCACCACGAGCGAACTCCGCGCAGAGCACGCCCAGCTCCTCGGTGTCGTGGTGAACCGTGCCGACCCGGATGCCCTCGGCCCGATCGTCGCGAGCGTCACCGCAGCGGTGCACGACCACCACCCCGACGCCCCGGTCTGGGCGATCCCGGAGGACGCTGTCCTCGTCGCCCCGACCGTCCGGGCGCTCCTGGCGGCGACTGGGGCCACCCTGGTCCGCGGTGACGACGCCCTGTTGGACCGGGAGGCCCTGGGCACCGTGGTCGCCGGCATGAGCATGGAGAACGTCCTGCCGCGCCTCATCGAGGGCGGCATCGTCGTCGTCCCCGGCGACCGCAACGACGTCCTCATCGCCACGCTGCTCGCCAACGAGTCGGAGACGTTCCCGAGCATCGCTGGTGTCATCCTCAACGGCGGCTTCGAGACGGCGCCGCAGATCTCCCGCCTGCTCGAGGGGCTGTCGAGTTCCCTGCCGATCGCGCAGAGCGACCTCGGCACGTACGACACGGCGCTCCGCATCACCCAGACGCGCGGCCGCCTCGCCGCGGACTCGCCCCGGAAGGCCGAGCTGGCGCTGGCACTGTTCGAACGGCACGTGGACGCCGAGGCGCTGCTCGCCCGACTCCAGCTGACGCCGTCCGGAGTGGTGACGCCGCTGATGTTCGAGCACGGCCTGATCGACCGGGCGCGCGAGCACCGGAAGCACATCGTCCTGCCCGAAGGTGACGACGACCGCATCCTCCGGGCAGCGTCCACACTGCTGCAGCGGCAGGTGTGCGACCTGACGATCCTCGGCGACCCGGCCGCCATCCGGGCACGGGCGACCGAGCTCGGGCTCGACCTCGACGCTGCGCAGCTGCTCTCCCCGTTCGACCCCGACCTGCGGGAGCGCTTCGCGCAGGAGTACACGGCCCTCCGTGCCCACAAGGGCATGAGCGTCGAGCTCGCCCGCGACACCGTCACCGACGTGTCGTACTTCGGCACGCTCATGGTGCAACTCGGCTTGGCCGACGGCATGGTGTCCGGCGCGAAGCACACCACCGCGCACACCATCCGGCCGTCGTTCGAGATCATCAAGACGCGGCCGGACACCTCCATCGTGTCGAGCGTGTTCCTGATGGCACTGGCCGACCGGGTCCTGGTCTACGGCGACTGCGCCGTGATCCCGGACCCCACCAGCGAGCAGCTCGCCGACATCGCGATCTCGTCCGCCGAGACCGCGACCCAGTTCGGCATCGAACCGCGGGTCGCGATGCTCAGCTACTCGACCGGCGACAGCGGTTCGGGGGCGGACGTCGAGAAGGTCCGCGCCGGCACCGCGTTCGTCCGCGAGCGCCGGCCCGACCTACCCGTCGAGGGGCCGATCCAGTACGACGCCGCCGCCGACCCGACGGTCGCGAGCACGAAGATGCCGGGGTCCCCGGTGGCGGGGCAGGCGACCGTGTTCATCTTCCCCGACCTCAACACCGGCAACAACACCTACAAGGCCGTGCAGCGCTCGGCCGGTGCGGTCGCGATCGGGCCGGTCCTGCAGGGGCTGCGCAAGCCGATCAACGACCTGTCCCGCGGTGCCCTGGTCAGCGACATCGTGAACACCGTCGCCATCACCGCGATCCAGGCGGGCACCGCAGCGCCGACCGCCGCAGCGCCGACCGCCGCAGCGTCGACCGCTGCCGTCCCGACCGCCCGAACAGAAAGCGACCCCTCGTGAGTGCAGCACTCGTCGTCAACTCCGGCTCGAGCTCGTTCAAGTACCAGCTCATCGAACTCGACGACGAGAGCACCCTCGCGTCCGGGCTCGTCGAACGGATCGGCGAGTCCAAGGGGTCCTGGAAGCACACGAACGTGCTGACGGGGGAGACGTCGTCGAACGACAGCGCCGAGGTCCCGGACCACGCCGCGGGTTTCCAGGCGATGATCGACGCGTTCGGCAAGGTCGGGCCGTCCTTCGACGAGCACCCCCCGGCGGTCGTCGGACACCGCGTCGTGCACGGCGGCACCCGCTTCGACGCCGCCACGGTCGTCACCGACGAGGTCGAGCAGCAGATCGACGACCTGTCCAGCCTGGCCCCGCTGCACAACCCGGCCAACCTCGAGGGCATCCGGGCCGCGAAGCAGGTGTTCTCGGACGTCCCGAACGTCGCCGTCTTCGACACCGCGTTCCACCAGACGATGCCGCCGCACGCGTACACCTACGCGATCCCCGCCGACCTGGCCGAGCGGTACCAGATCCGCCGGTACGGCATGCACGGCACGAGCCACAAGTACGTGTCCGAGCAGGCCGCGGTCTTCCTCGACCGGCCGCTGTCCGAGCTGAAGACGATCGTCCTGCACCTCGGCAACGGCGCGTCCGCCGCAGCCGTCGACGGCGGGAGGTCGATCGAGACGTCGATGGGGCTCACGCCGCTCGAGGGGCTCGTGATGGGCACCCGCTCCGGCGACCTCGACCCGGCCGTCCTCATCCACCTGCACCGCGAGGCCGGCCTGTCCTTCGAGGACCTCGACACCATGCTCAACAAGCAGTCCGGCCTGCTCGGCCTCACCGGCAGCGGCGACATGCGGGACGTGCAGGACGCCGCGACGAAGGGCGACGAGACGGCAGAGGCGGCGCTCGCCGTGTACCGCCACCGGATCCGCCGCTACGTGGGCGCGTACACCGCGCAGCTCGGCGGGCTCGACGCCGTCGTGTTCACGGCGGGCGTGGGGGAGAACAACGCGCTGCTCCGCCGTCGCGTGCTCGCCGGGCTCGAGCACCTGGGCATCGAGATCGACCCGGACCGCAACGAGCTGCACTCGAAGGAAGCCCGTCGCATCTCGACGGACGCCTCCCGCGTCGCGGTCCTCGTGATCCCGACCGACGAGGAGCTCGAGATCGCACGGCAGTCGGCTGCCGCCGCGCTCTGACCAGCGTCGCGTCCAGGGTGACGCCCTGACGGACGGGAGGCCCGCCACCGGTCCGGTGGTGGGCCTCCCGTCCGTCACCGGCCAGTCCCGACAGCGGGGCCCGTCCGTCAGCCGAGCGCGTGCAGCGCTGCCGGGATCGGCGTGTCGCCGCTGGTGACCTCGAACTGCCGACCCACGGCCGAGTCGTCCAGCAGCGCGTGCAGGACCACGGCCGCCACGTCCGCGCGGGGGATCGACCCACGGGGGACCGTGCTGCCGACCGTCACCGTGCCCTGCGGTGGCGTGTCGAGGAGGGCGCCGGGGCGGACGATCGTCCACTGGAACCGGCGCATCCGGACGTTCGCGTCCGCCTCGGCCTTCGCGCGGAGGTAGACCTGGAACACGTCGTCCTCGTTCTGCGCGGGCAGCTTCGCACGTTCGGGATCGTAGGCGTCGGCACCCATCGCCGAGATCATCACGAACCGCTCGATGTCCAGACGCACCGCGGCCTCGGCGAGCAGCACGGCGGCGTCCCGATCCACCGAGAGCTTCCGCTCGGCACCGCTGTTCGGCCCGGCGCCCGCGGCGAACACCACCGCGTCCACCCCGCGGAGCCGGAGCGCCAGTTCCTCCTCACTGAGCTGCTCCAGGTCGGCGACGAGAGCTCGCGCACCCGTCTGCTCGACGTCGGAGACGTGCGCGGGGTTCCGGACGATGCCGATGGCGTCGTGACCGGCGTCGGTGATCAGGCGTTCGAGGATCAGGGCGATCTGGCCGTGTCCCCCTGCGATGGCGATCTTCATGGGTTCGATGCTGCTCCTTCCGTCCGGTAGAGTGTTCAGCGGCTCCTCACGTGACGCCATCCAGGCCAACTCCCCCAGGGCGGAAACGCAGCAAGGGTAACCGGGCTCTGGCGGGTGCGTGAGGGGTCTTCTTTCGTTTTCGGGTGAGATGAGCGCAGGGCAACCGGGGCTGTGTTGGTTGCGTGCGTGAGGGGTCTTCTTTCGTTTTCGGGTGAGATGAGCGCAGGGCAACCGGGGCTGTGTTGGTTGCGTGCGTGAGGGGTCTTCTTTCGTTTTCGGGTGAGATGAGCGCAGGGCAACCGGGGCTGTGTTGGTTGCGTGCGTACGGGGTCTTCTTTCGTTTTCGGGTGAGATGAGCGCAGGGCAACCGGGGCTGTGTTGGTTGCGTGCGTGCGGGGTCTTCTTCGTTTCCGGCCCGGACTTCATGCCCTGTGGAGAGCGGTGTCGAGGTGTCGGCGGTCCCGACTACCCTGGTCGCGTGGTCACCGCCCTGTATCGCCGTTACCGGCCCGAGAACTTCGCCGAGCTGATCGGGCAGTCGCAGGTGACGGACCCGCTCCGCACCGCACTCCGGACCAACCGCGTCAACCACGCGTACCTGTTCAGCGGCCCCCGCGGCTGCGGCAAGACGACCTCGGCACGCATCCTCGCGCGCTGCCTGAACTGTGCCGAGGGCCCGACCGACACCCCGTGCGGCGTCTGCCCCAGCTGTGTCGAACTCGCCCGCGGCGGCAGCGGGTCCCTCGACGTGATCGAGATCGACGCCGCCAGCCACAACGGCGTCGACGATGCGCGTGACCTCCGGGACCGCGCCGTCTTCGCCCCCGCGCGCGACCGCTACAAGATCTTCATCCTCGACGAGGCCCACATGGTCACGCCGCAGGGCTTCAACGCCCTGCTCAAGCTCGTCGAAGAGCCGCCGGAGCACGTCAAGTTCATCTTCGCGACCACCGAGCCCGAGAAGGTCATCGGCACCATCCGGTCGCGGACCCACCACTACCCGTTCCGCCTGGTCCCGCCCGCCACGATGCTCGAGTACATCGAGCAGCTCTGCGCGCAGGAGTCCGTCTCGGTCGCACCTGGCGTGTTGCCGCTCGTGGTCCGGGCCGGTGGCGGCTCCGTGCGTGACACCCTCTCGCTGCTCGACCAGCTGATGGCCGGCAGCGAGGACGGCGCGATCGCGTACGAGCGAGCCGTCGCCCTGCTCGGGTACACCGACGCCGCCCTGCTGGACGACGTGGTCGACGCGCTCGCCGTGGCCGACCCGGCGTCGGCGTTCTCGGCGATCGACCGCGTGGTGCAGACCGGGCAGGACCCGCGGCGCTTCGTCGAGGACCTGCTCGAACGACTGCGCGACCTGATCGTCGTCGCGGCGACGAACGAGAGCGCCGGAGCGGTGCTGCGCGGCATCTCGCCGGAAGAGCTCGACACGATGTCACGGCAGGCCGGGGTGTTCGGCGCCACCGCGCTGTCCCGTGGTGCGGACATCGCGAACCGTGCCCTCACCGAGATGACCGGCGCGACCTCGCCACGTCTGCACCTCGAACTCATGGTCGCCCGCATGCTCGTGCCCGAGGCGGACGACACCCAGCGCGGTGCCCTCGCTCGCGTCGAGCGACTCGAGCGGCGCGTCGGTGTCGGCGATGCCGGGGGACACCAGGCGCCGCCGGAGACGCTGCCGACGGCGGTGCCGGCCGCTGCATCGACCCCGGTGCCGTCCGGTGCATCGACCCCGGTGCCGTCCGGTGCATCGACCCCGGTGCCGTCCGCAGCGCCGCCTGTCCGGACGGCTCCGTCGAGTGCCGCCCCGGTCGGCACCGCGCCGACTGCCGCGCCCGCTGCCTCCACGGCGTCTGCTGCTCCCGAGACCCCGGCCGCACACACCGAAGGTCCCGGCGAAGCCGCGCGGGACGCCGCAGCTTCCTGGGCAGCAGCCGTCCCGTCGAACGCCTCCGCAGCCCGGGCCGAGCCCGCAGCACCGGCTGAACCCGCTGCGGGCGCCGAGCCGGCTGCCGGCGCCGAGCCGGAGGGGCAGGCCTCGCCGTCCTCCACCGGCGTCGGCACCGTCATCGGCGCCGAGCCCGCGGTCCGCTCCGTCACCCCGGTCGGCCTGCAGCAGATGCGGGACACCTGGCCGCAGATCGTCGAGCACGTCCAGCGCGCCAAGCGGTCGGCGTGGGCGGTCGTCGCGACGGCGCAGGTCACCGCGCTCAAGGACGACGTCCTGACCCTGACGTTCCCGAGCCAACAGGACGTCGCCTCCTTCAAGGAGATGAGCGGGCCGGACACCAGCGTCAGCGAACACCTCCGGAGCGCGATCACGGACCTGCTCGGCTTCCGGGTGAAGTTCGTGGCGCGTGGGCCGGGCGCTGCCGGTGCCCGCCCGGCGCAGCAAACCCCGACGCAGCAAACCCCGACGCAGCAAACCCCGACGCAGCAAAGCCTGACGCAGCAGGCACCCGTTCAGCAGGCAGCTCCACCGGCGCCGTCGACGGGGAGCGCCTCGACCCAGCAGCAGGTTGAGCAGCCGAAGCAGGACCGGCCGCAGGGTCCGACGCCGCAGGAGGCGGTGGCGCAGACGAGCACGGTGTCCGACGCAACGGCGCGGCCACGGTCTGACCGCGCGCAGTCGTCGCAGCCGTCCGCATCGGACGGTCCGTCGTCGGAGCGGACCGGGCCGCCCACGGCTGCTCCGTCGCAGGCCGCGGCCGAGCGATCTGCGTCCGAGCGACGGGCCCCGGAGCGACCCGCTCTCGAGCGACCGGCAGCCGAGCAGCCTGCGACCCAGGACTCCGGCCCCGTGACCGAGTGGGCCGTTGCGACGATCCCGGCCTCGGACCCGACCACCGGTGCGGTGCCCGAGGACGTCGTCCCCGCCTGGGGTGCCCCCTTCGGCGTCGTGCCGTCGGACGCCACGGTCGCGCCGGCCGGACCGGCCGAACCGGTCGAGCCGGCCGCGCCCACCTCGCCTGCCGGGACCACCTCGCCGCCCGAGCCGTCCCAGTCGACGACCGGGGCGACATCCGGTGGCCGCGATCGGGCTGCAGCGACGACGGCTGTGTCCGCCGCGCCTTCCGGTCCGGCCGACGGCATCCCGGTGGACGACTACCCGCTGGACGACGAGCCGTTCGACGACGGCGCTCCGTTCCCGGACCCAGACCACGGCCGGTCCGCACGGGCGACCCGCGCGCCGTCGCGGGCGACGACTCCGCAGCGGAGCGCCCCGACGCAGCAGGCGACGGGGCAGCAGCCTCGCCAGGCGCAGCAGGAGCAGACGCAGCAGGCACCTGGGCAGTCCGGCGCGCGCCGTGCTCCCGTCCCCGGGCGCTACGGCGAGGCGGTGGTGCGTGAGATCCTCGGCGCCCAGTTCATCGAGGAGACGTCACTGACCGAGGGGACGATCTGATGTACGACGGCATCGTGCAGGACCTCATCGACGAGTTCGGACGCCTGCCCGGCATCGGTCCGAAGTCGGCGCAGCGGATCGCGTTCCACATCCTCCAGACGGAGTCGTTCGACCCGAGCCGGCTGTCCGAGCTCCTGGCGGACGTCAAGGAGCGCGTCCGCTTCTGCGAGATCTGCGGCAACGTCACCGAGAACGTGCAGTGCAGCATCTGCCGTGACCCCCGTCGCTCCCCGGCGACGATCTGCGTCGTCGAGGAGGCGAAGGACGTCGCCGCCATCGAGCGCACCCGCGAGTTCCGCGGGCTGTACCACGTGCTCGGCGGTGCGATCAGCCCGATCGACGGCATCGGACCGGACGACCTCCGGATCCAGCAACTCATGGTGCGGCTCGCCGACGGCACGGTGGACGAGGTCATCATCGCCACGGACCCGAACCTGGAGGGCGAAGCGACCGCGACCTACCTCAGCCGGTTGCTCGTGCCGATGGGCATCCGCACGACCCGTCTGGCGTCGGGGCTGCCGGTCGGCGGCGACCTGGAGTACGCCGACGAGGTCACGCTCGGCCGGGCGTTCGAAGGCCGCCGGGTCGTCGGCGGCTGAGCGGACCGCATCCGGACCGTCCGGGGACGGGGCGACGCGGTCGTCCGCGCGGGATCCTTGCGTCGCGACCCGCTCGGACGCAACATCCGTGGAACACCGTCTACGATTGTCGAGCCGCGTGACGTCGCGGTGAACCGTCCCCAGGAGTGCGTGCCCGTGGCCTTGATCGTGCAGAAGTTCGGTGGTTCGTCCGTCGCGGATGCCGAGAGCATCAAGCGCGTCGCGAAGCGCATCGTCGAGACGAAGAAGGCCGGCAACGACGTCGTCGTGGCGGTGTCCGCGATGGGCGACACGACCGACGAACTCGTCGACCTCGCGCACGAGGTCACGCCGATCCCGGCGGGTCGCGAACTCGACATGCTCCTCACCGCGGGCGAGCGGATCTCGATGGCGCTCCTGGCGATGGCGATCAAGAGCCTCGGCGTCGAAGCCTCGTCGTACACGGGCAGCCAGGCGGGCATGCTGACCGACGCTCAGCATGGCAAGGCCCGGATCGTCGACGTCACCCCGAAGCGTGTCCGTGAGGCGCTCGACGCCGGCCACGTCGCGATCGTCGCCGGCTTCCAGGGCTTCAACCGCACCACGGGGGAGATCACCACCCTCGGCCGCGGCGGCTCCGACACCACCGCCGTCGCCCTCGCGGCAGCGCTCGACGCCGACGTCTGCGAGATCTACACCGACGTCGACGGCATCTTCACCGCCGACCCCCGCATCGTGCCGAAGGCCCGCAAGATCGACCGGGTCACCACCGAGGAGATGCTCGAGCTCGCAGCGTCCGGTGCGAAGGTCCTCTACATCCGCGCCGTCGAGTACGCCCGTCGGCACGGTGTCACCCTGCACGTCCGTTCCTCGTTCAGCAACGCCGAGGGCACCATCGTCTACAACCCTGCCGAGGGGGAAACCGTGGAAGAACCGATCATCACCGGCATCGCCGGCGACCTCTCCGAGGGCAAGATCACCGTCGTCGGTGTGCCCGACCAGCCCGGGAAGGCGGCTGAGATCTTCACGATCGTGGCGCGCGCCGGCGCGAACATCGACATGATCGTGCAGAACGTCTCGGCGGCCTCGACCGGCCGGACCGACATCTCGTTCACGCTGCCGAAGGACCAGGGCCAGAGCGTCCTGACGGCGCTCGAGGTCTCGAGGTCCGACATCGGCTACGAGGGCATCCAGTACGACGACCAGATCGGCAAGCTCGCCCTGGTCGGTGCCGGCATGCGGACGAACGCCGGTGTCTCGGCCCAGCTGTTCCGCGCGCTGCACGACGCGTCGATCAACATCGAGATGATCTCGACGTCGGAGATCCGGATCTCGGTCGTCACCCGTGCCGACACCCTCAACGAGGCGATGCGGGTCGTGCACGAAGCATTCGGCCTGGACGCCGACAACGAAGCCGTCGTCTACGCCGGCACCGGCCGCTGAACCCGAGCAGGAGCACCATGACCGACACCCAGTTCACCGTCGCCGTCGTCGGCGCCACCGGCCAGGTCGGCGCCGTGATGCGCCGTCTGCTCGAGGAGCGCGAATTCCCGGCGGACACGGTCCGCTTCTTCGCGAGTGCCCGTTCCGCCGGGACGAGCCTGCCGTTCCGCGGTCAGCAGATCGTGGTCGAGGACTCCGAGACCGCTGACCCGTCCGGCATCGACATCGCGCTGTTCTCTGCCGGTGCGACCGCTTCCCGCTCGCTGGCACCCCGGTTCGCCGCCGCCGGCGCGCTCGTCATCGACAACTCGAGCGCCTGGCGGCTCGACCCGCAGGTCCCGCTCGTGGTCAGCGAGGTGAACCCGGAGGCGATCGACGACGCCGAGAACGGCATCATCGCGAACCCGAACTGCACGACGATGGCGATCATGCCGGTCCTCAAGGCGCTCGACACCGAGTCCGGCCTGCGCCGCCTGGTCGCGACCACCTACCAGGCGGTCTCCGGCAGTGGGCTCGCGGGGGTCGAGGAACTCCTCGGTCAGGCCCGTGCCGCGCTCGAGCAGGACACCGCGGCGCTCACCCATGACGGGTCGGCCGTGACGTTCCCGGAGCCGGTCAAGTACGTCCGTCCGATCGCCTTCGACGTCGTCCCGCTCGCGGGCAGCATCGTCGAGGACGGCTCGGGCGAGACCGACGAGGAGCAGAAGCTCCGCAACGAGAGCCGCAAGATCCTCGACCTGCCGGACCTGCTCGTCGCCGGCACCTGCGTCCGTGTGCCCGTCTTCACCGGTCACTCGATCTCGGTGCACGCGGAGTTCGACCGTCCGCTCTCGCCCGAGCGCGCCACCGAGGTGCTCGCGGCGGCCCCGGGCGTCGAGCTGTCCGACGTCCCGACCCCGCTGCAGGCGGCCGGGCAGGACCCGACCTTCGTCGGTCGCATCCGCGCCGACCAGTCCGCTCCGGCCGGGCACGGCCTCGTCCTCTTCGTCAGCAACGACAACCTGCGGAAGGGTGCGGCCCTGAACGCCGTGCAGATCGCCGAGGTCGTCGTCGCACGGCGCGCAGTCCGCGCCTGAGGCATCCCGGAACTGCACCGACGGCGGCACGTCCGCCGGACGGGAGGCCCGTCACCAGCTGGTGACGGGCCTCCCGTCTGTTCTCCGGCGCGACGGGCCGGCCGTCAGCGGTCGGAGGTAGGCTCGACGGGTGGCAGTGAAGCAGGTGGACCCGATCGATGTCGTCCTCGTCGGGGGAGGGATCATGAGCGCCACGCTCGCCGCGATCATCCACCGACTCGAGCCGGACTGGAAGATCCGGGTCTACGAGCGGCTCGGCTCGCCTGCGCAGGAGTCGTCGAACCCGTGGAACAACGCCGGGACGGGCCACTCCGCGCTCTGCGAACTGAACTACACGCCGGAGTTGCCCGACGGTCGGGTCGACATCGCGAAGGCCGTGACGGTGAACGAGCAGTTCCAGGTGTCGCGCCAGTTCTGGTCGCACCTGGTCGAGGACGGCACGCTGCCCGACCCGAAGAGCTTCATCAACCCGACGCCGCACATCTCGTTCGTCTGGGGCGCGGACAACGTCGCCTACATGCGCGCTCGCTACGAGGCGATGAAGGACCACCCGCTGTTCGCCGGTCTCGAGTACAGCGAGGACGCTGAGCAGATCCGCAAGTGGGCGCCGGCGCTCATCCCCGGCCGCAAGAAGGACCAGCCGATCGCGGCGACGTACTCGGCAGCCGGTTCCGACGTCGACTTCGGTTCGCTCACGCGGCAGCTGTTCGACCAGCTCGAGATCGCGGGGCTCGAGTTCGAGCCGTCCCACCGCGTCACGAAGATCGTCCGCTCGAAGGTGTCCGACGGGTGGGTGCTCGACGTCCGCAACGAGGTCGGTCGCACGAAGCAGCGCATCGCCGCGGACTTCGTCTTCGTCGGGGCCGGCGGCGGCGCCCTGCAACTCCTGCAGAAGTCCGGCATTCCGGAGATCCGCGGATACGGCGGGTTCCCGGTGTCCGGTGAGTTCCTGCGCACCGACGACCCGGAAGTCGTGCAGAAGCACTCGGCGAAGGTGTACGGCAAGGCGAGCGTCGGCGCTCCGCCGATGTCCGTGCCACACCTGGACACCCGCATCGTCGACGGCAGCGCCTCGCTCATGTTCGGCCCGTACGCCGGGTTCAGCCCGAAGTTCCTCAAGCAGGGCTCGGTCCTCGACCTGTTCACCTCGATCCGCCCGCACAACCTGCGGCCGATGCTCGCGGTGGCGTTCTCGAACTTCGACCTGGTCAAGTACCTGATCGGGCAACTGCTCGCCTCGAAGCAGACGAAGTTCGACGCGCTCCGTGACTTCATGCCCGCCGCCGAGCCGGAGCACTGGCACCGGATCACGGCCGGGCAGCGCGTCCAGGTCATCAAGCCGGACGAGGACAAGGGTGGCGTCCTGCAGTTCGGGACCGAGGTGATCACGTCGGCGGACGGGTCGATCGCCGGGTTGCTCGGGGCTTCGCCGGGCGCGTCGACGGCCGTGCCGATCATGCTGAGCCTGCTCCGCAAGTGCTTCCCGGACCGATGGGACGGCTGGCAGGGCGCGGTGCACGAGATGGTCCCGACCTACGGGCATGACCTGGGGGAGGACGCGGCGCTCGCGGACGCCACGCTGGACCGCACCGCGGCGGTCCTCGGACTGCACCGCTGACCTCCGCTGTGTTGCATCTTGTTCGAACGTGTGTTCGAATGAGGGCATGCGGTGGGACGGACAGGCGATCACGGCCGAGCGGAGCGACATGCTCCCCGGGCTCGAATCGAACAGCGGATTCGTCCGCAGTGTGACGACGCCGGAGTTCGCCGGTGTGACCTTCCACGAGGTCCTCGCCAAGTCGGCGTTGAACAAGGTCGGCGGAGCGGACGGCGGCACCTGGGGGATGACCATCAACCCCTACCGGGGGTGCAGTCACGCGTGCGTGTACTGCTTCGCCCGTCCGACCCACACCTACCTGGAGTTCGACGGCGGCGCGGACTTCGACCAGCAGATCGTCGTGAAGACGAACGTGGCGGACGTCCTGACGCGCGAGCTGGCGAAGCCGAGCTGGGACCGGCACCCGGTCGCGCTCGGGACGAACACCGACCCGTACCAGCGCGCGGAGGGTCGGTACCGACTCATGCCCGGCATCATCCGAGCGCTCGCGGATTCGGGGACGCCGTTCAGCATCCTCACGAAGGGCAGTCTGCTCCGCCGGGACATCCCGCTCCTGGTCGAGGCGGCGAAGTCGGTGCCGGTGGACATCGCCATGTCCATCGCGGTGTACGACGACGACCTGCAGCAGTCCGTCGAACCGGGCACCCCGACGACCTCGGCCCGACTGGCGACCGTCCGGGCCGTCCGTGACGCCGGGCTCGACTGCTCGGTCTTCCTCATGCCGGTCCTGCCCTACATCACGGACACCAGGGCACACCTGCAGGACGCCGTCGGGCGCGCAGCGGCATCCGGTGCCACGAGCCTGATGTACTCGGCGCTGCACCTCAAGCCGGGCATCAAGCCGTGGTGGTACGAGTGGCTCGGCCGCACCCACCCGGACCTGGTCGGCCGGTACCGGGCGATGTACCTCGACAACACCTACGCGCCGAAGGACTACCGGCGCTGGTTGGCGGAGCGGGTCGGGCCGATCCTCCGCGAGCACGGGCTGTCGCTCGGACAGGTCGACCCCGCCACGGGCTCGATGGGCTTCTCGGACGACGCCGTCCCGCGCACGTCCGATCAGTCGCCGTTGAAGCGCGCCGACCCCGGGTACGCCCACCCGGCCGAGTACCGGCCGACGAACGGGCAACGTCCGGCCGTGGTGTCGACACCGCCGTCGAACACACTCCGGCCGGAGCCCTCCGTTCCGGGCGGGACACGGTTGTTCTGAGTCGCTGTCGGTCCAGGATCCCGTGTCCGGGGGACAGCGGAGGGTCGGTGGTCGCCGCTACCATGGTCCGGTCTGCCGCCTGAGGATCTGATCGGGGTACACCACCCCGTGCATCGTGGTTGGATCGGAAGCGGCGCCCCCGCAGCTGAACGGCCTCCCCAACGGTCGTCGGACGCGGAGAGCACTCGCTGGCCGGGTGCTCCGTGAACCATCGACCACACGGAAGGACAGCCCCGGTGCTCGGCATCCCCACGCATCTCGCCCCTCGGGTGAACGCGTGGTCGACCGTGCGCGCCTTCCACGCGGCAGCCATCGGGTCCCTCGCGGCCGCGGCGCTCCTGCTGCTGCTCTACCGACTCGACGCCCCGGACGACCACGTCCTCGGCGCGGTCCTGGCCGTCGTGCCGATGCTCGTGATGATCGGCGTGCACACCCACGTCGGCACCTGGCGCTCCGGTGCCGCGTTCCTCGTCGTCGGTGGGATCTGTGCGTGGTGGTTCGCAACCGTCGTGCAACGCGAACTCACCGACGTCCCCTGGGTGAGCTCGTACGTGCTGTCGTTGGTCGTGGTGCCGCTCGTCCTCATCGGCGGCTCCGGCAGCGGAACCGTCCGGGTCGTCCTCTGGTCGGTCTCCGGGTTCGTCGTCGGGCGGATCGTCACCGCGATCGCCGCCGTGCAGTCCGGGGGGCCCGATCACCCCCTCGTCCTCGCCTGGGTGACGCTCGGCTTCGTGATCGCGCTCGTCGTCGCGGTCAGTCGGTCGACCGCGCGCTCGGAGCGCGTCCAACCCGAGCTGCTGCGATCGGCCCGTGAAGAGCACGTCACCGCGTACCGAGCCGGCATCGAAGCCGAAGCCGCCGCGATCCTGCACGACACCGTCCTCAACCACCTCAACGCCATCGCACTCGCTCCCGCCGGTCCGATGGACGAGCACCTCGCCCGCACGATGGAGTCCGACGTCGCGATGCTCACCGGGCGGGCCTGGCTGGCGGGCGACACCGTGGCGGACGGTACCGGTCCGGCCGACGCGACGTCGGACGGGGTGGCGGCGTTCGAGCGCATGCTCGACGAGCAGCGGGCCTCGGGCCTCCAGATCACCGTGACGGGCGATCCCACGTCGGTCGGACGGTTGGACCCGCACGCGATGACCGCGGTCGTCCGTGCCGTCGGACAGTGTCTGGCGAACGTCCTGAAGCACGCTGGCACCGACGCCGCCGAGGTCAGCGTCTTCGACGATGGTGTCGCCTGCACGGTGATGGTCGTCGACGACGGCCGCGGGTTCGACGAGCAGGCGACCGGGGCGGACCGGATGGGGCTGCGCAACTCCGTCCGTGAACGCATCGGGCGCGTTGGCGGTGACGTCCAGGTGTGGTCGTCGCCCGGGTCCGGCACGAGCGTCATGATGAGCGTGCCGTTCGCTGCGTCGGTCGGTTCGGCGTCGGTCCTGCACCTCGCCGGGGACGACGACGTGGAGCGTGCCTCGTGAGTGGCGGTCGGAAGGTCGACGGTCGCACCGGCGGGAGCCGGACCGCGCAGCAGTACGACCCGCTCGGTTCGATGGGGTCGCGACCCCTCGCGGTCGTGATCGGCGCTGGCGGGGTGCTCTGGGCGACGCTGGTCTCGCTGTTCGACCGTGACGTCGTCGGCGCCCCGACCGTCAGCGCCCTGACGGTCCTGCTGCTGGCCGCCTCCGCGGTCGTGGTGATCAGTGCCTCCAGCCCGTTCCGTGCGCCGTTCACCCGCTGGGCGTTCGTCGCACACGTCGCCTTGCTCTCCGCCGCGACCGTGACCAGCGCGGCGGCGCAGTGGGGGCCGGACCGCTCGCTGGTCAACGACTTCATGGTGCTGCTCTCCGCGATCGGCATCGTCGCCGTCGCGCCGTACCGACCGTGGACCGATCTGGTGGTCGGCGGGGTCGTGCTGGCGGCGGTCAACGCGGCGACCGCCGGCACCGTCGCGGCCGTGTACCCGGCGGGCGTGCCGGTCAGCGTGGGTGCGTTCCTCGCCGCAGCGCCGACCCTCGTCCTGACCGCCGCGTCGGCCGTGTTCGCGCGGACCTTCGCCGGACTGGCCGAACGCGTGCAGATCCGCGCCGGTTCCTACTCCGTCGAGCGGGCCGAACGTGACGGCATCACCGCGAGCGTGCAGCAGGACCGGTCCACGATCCTGGCGCGCGACGTCGCGCCGTTCTTCGCCGAACTCCGGGCGCGTGCATCGATCTCCGACGCCGACCGGGAACGGGCCCGTGCGATCGCCGACGGCATCCGTCAGGTGATGGTCGCGGAAGCGGACCGTACCTGGCTCGAGTACGCGGTACGGGTGTCCGGGGACGCTGCGGCGACCGTTCACGACTCCGACGGGCTGGCTGCCGCGATGGACGCTGACCAGCGGACCGTCGTCCGCACGTTCGTGCGGGCCCTGCTCCATGCCGCCACGGTGGACCCGGCCGGCGTTCGCGTCACCGTCGCCCCCGTCGGCGGTCTCGCTCCCGGTCGGGGCGCGGACGGCCCCGCGGTCAGGGGGACGACGAGACCGCGGGTGGGGATGACCTTCGACGTCGCGGTCGCCGACTCGGACGTCGGCATCCACCGGACCTTCGACCCCTACTTCGCCGTCCTCCGCGTGACGTTCCCCGACACCGACGTCGCTGTCCGGCCGTCGTCACTGACATTAAGGTTCTCGTATGACCAGCACTGACCCGAACCGGCTCGTGGAGGGCGGTCCGTCGATGCCGACCCCGGGCGCGCGCCGGGTGCGTTTGGCCATCCTCGACGACCACGAGGTCCTGCTCGACAGCCTGTCCAGCTGGATCGCGGTGAACGCCTTCGACTTCGACCTGGCCCTCACCGCGCACACCTGGCTCGAGATGGTGCACAGCGACAGCTTCCCGACGGACCTGGTGTTCCTCGACTTCCAGCTGAAGGAGCCCGTCTCGATCGAGGCCCGGGTCCGCACCTGCCGTGCCGCCGGCGCGAAGGTCATCGTGCTCTCGAGCGTCGACGCCCGCGAGTCCCGCGACCGGTCGCTGGCCGCCGGTGCCGCTGCCTTCCTGTCGAAGTCGCTGCCGATGCGCGAGGTCATGGACATCGCCCGCGAGGTCATGGGCGTCGCCCGTGAGACGCCCGCACAGCGCGAATGGCGGCCACTGCCGACGGGGGCGAGCGCACACCAGCGGCCGAAGCTCAGCCACGGCGAAGAGGAAGCACTCCGCCTCTACGTCTCCGGGTACTCCACGAACGAGGTCGCCGCGCAGATGAACGTGCAGTACGAGACCGCGAAGACCTACCTGCGCCGCGTCCGAGAGAAGTACGCGAAGGTCGGTCGTCCGGCGTCGAAGAAGTCCGACCTGATCCGTCGTGCGGCGGAGGACGGCTTCCTCGCGTAGTGGCGAAGCTCTACTTCCGCTTCGGCGCGATGAACAGCGGCAAGAGCACCGGACTCCTGCAGGCCGCCTACAACTACGAGGAGCGCGGCCAGCGCGTCCTGCTCGCGAAGCCCGCGGTCGACACGAAGGGCGACCGCGAGATCGTCTCTCGGCTCGGCGTGACGCGGACCGTCGACGTCGTCCTGCCAGCCGACGCCGATGTCCGGGCTGCCGTCGCCGATGCCGGCGCGACCGACCCGGAGTCGGCGCGCCTGGACGGCATGGTCCGACCGGTCAGCTGCGTGCTCGTCGACGAGGCGCAGTTCCTCACCCCTCGTCAGGTCGACGACCTGCTGCGCATCGCCGTCCTCGATCAGATCCCGGTCCTGGCGTACGGCATCCGCACCGACTTCCGCACCGAGGCGTTCCCGGGCAGCCGACGTCTGCTCGAGGTCGCGCACTCCCTCGAGGAGCTGAAGACGATCTGCCGCTGCGGACGGAAGGCCGTCTTCAACGCGCGGAAGATCGACGGACAGTTCGTGTTCGACGGGTCGCAGGTCGCCATCGACGGCGCCGACGTCGAGTACGAGTCCCTCTGCGCCAACTGTTACCTCACCGAGTCCGGCGGGCGGCTGGACGGCGAGACCGGGCGCTGACAGCGCGGCAGGACGGGAGGCGCGGAATGGCCGCGGGTCGGCCCACGTTGGCTTCGTCATGAGCGACGCACCCCTGCACCTTTCCGTCCTCGACCTCGCCACGCGCGAGTACGGCCAGTCGAACACCGAGGCCCTGCAGGGCTCGATCGACATGGCCGTCCGGGCCGAGCAGCTCGGCTACGAACGCTTCTGGGTCGCCGAACACCACGGCATGCCCGGGATCACCTCGTCGGCGCCCGCCGTCCTGCTCAGTGCCGTGGGAGCTGCGACCTCCACCATCCGCATCGGCTCCGGTGGCGTGATGCTGCCGAACCACGCACCCCTGGTCATCGCCGAGCAGTTCGGCACCCTCCGCGCGCTGTACGGCGACCGCGTCGACCTCGGCATCGGCCGGGCACCCGGGACGGACGGTGCGACGGCGATGGCCCTGCGTCGCACGGACCGACTGGACGTCGACGACTTCCCGCAGCAGCTCGCCGACCTGGTCGGGTTCTTCACCGGTATGGAGGAGTCGAACCCGCTCTCCCGGATCCGCGCCGTCCCCGGCTACGGCGACGTTCCCGAGTTCTGGCTGCTCGGTTCCTCCGGCTACAGTGCACAGGTCGCCGGTGCGCTCGGGATCGCCTTCGCGTTCGCGCACCACTTCGCCTCGGACAACACCGAAGCAGCGCTCGCGCTCTACCACCAGTCGTTCCGACCCTCCCGCTTCCGGTCCCAGCCGCTCGCCCTGATCGGCGTGCAGGTCGTCACCGACGAGGACCCGGCCGTGGTCGAGGAGCAGAGTGCCCCGGGCATGATCTCGTTCATCCGCATGCGTCAGGGCACGAAGCCCGAGCCGGTGTCGATGGACGAGGCCCGCGCCTACCAGTTCTCGGACCTCGAGCGTCGGTTCGTCGCCGCGCGCACCGAGCGTCAGGCGTACGGCACCCGGGACGAGGTCGCGGCGAAGATCAACGACCTGGTTCAGTCCACCGGTGCAGACGGCGTGATCGTCGCTCCGGGAGCGGCGCAGTCGCGCTACCGGCACCAGGCGCTCGAGGTCGTCGCCGGACTGCACGCCGAAGGGCGGCTGGTCCGAGCGGGCGTCGCGGCCGGCTAGGGAGCGGGCTCGCCGAGTGCGGGCAGCATCCGCGCGGATCCGTCGGGTTGCAACCGGTTCGCGCCGCGGGAGACCTTGGTGCGGATCGGTTCTCGTTGTGCGGCGGCGGAGGCGGTTGCGGGCGATGCCTCCGGCGGGAGGTCCGGACCGACCCCTGGGATGCAGAACGGCCCTGGTTCCGAGTGGAACCAGGGCCGTGGCTGTCGGGGTGACAGGATTTGAACCTGCGACCTCGTCGTCCCGAACGACGCGCGCTACCAAGCTGCGCCACACCCCGCGGTGTGATCACTCCGTTCCCGGAGCAACCCCAGAAGTCTACCCGACGTTCGGGGGTGCACACGACCACACGATGTCAGCCGGGCGCGTCGCGGTCCGGCGGCGGCGGGGCGGGCTGAGCCGCGCCTCCAGTGCTTGCCTCGCAGCCCGTCGCGATCCCTGCGGACCGGTGCGCGGGATCCGGACGCGAAAGCGACAGAACCGCGCCGCTGGACCGTACACATCTGTCGCTTTCGACTCGGGGACTGTCGCACCAACCATCCCGCGGCGGCGCCAGCGGGTGCCGGAACCGGCGTGCGGGGACGCCGAGGGACAGCGCGATGTGTCGGCGCGACCTCAGCCTCGGGCGGTGAGGGTGACGACGACGGCCTCGGGCCGCACCGCGAACCGGACCGGGGCGTAGATCGAGGTCCCGAGACCGGCCGAGACGTTGAGCCATGACCAGTGCGTGCGGTTCTGCCACTGGTGCAGACCGCTGGCGTACCGACGGGGGAGGTCCGAGTTCGTCACCAGTGCCCCGACCCCGGGGACCGCGACCTGCCCGCCGTGGGTGTGTCCGGCGAAAACGACGTCCGCACCCTGTGTGACGAAGGCGTCCAGCACACGGCGGTACGGCGCGTGGGTGACCCCGATGGAGACGGGGGAGGGGCCGGATTCGTCCTCCGACCAGGGGACCTCGGAGCGCATCTCGTCGACGTTCGCCGGCAGCAGGTCCAGGCGGTCCCAGTCCCGGTGTGCATCGGAGGTCCCGAAGAGCTCGAAGCGCGAACCGCGGACCTCGATCGCGCGGGCGTGGTCGTTGAGGTCGAGCCACCCGAGCGACTCGAAGAACGCCGTCTGCCGGTCGACGTCGAGCCTGACCGGCTGGGTCTCCGGCCGCATCGAACTCGGGCCGGAGAGGTACTTCACGGGGTTGCGCGGCGACGGCGCGAAGAAGTCGTTCGAGCCGTACACGAAGGCACCGGGGACACCGCGGAACGGCTCGAGGGCGTACTCGACGGCAGTGTTGGCGGTCTCGTGCCCGAGGTTGTCGCCGGTGTTCACGATGAAGTCCGGCTCGACCAGGCTGAGATCGCGGATCCACTGCTGCTTGTCGGCCTGCCACGGAGCCATGTGGATGTCGGAGAGGTGCAGCACCGTCACGTCCCGAGAACCCGCGGGCAGGACGGGGACGGTCTCCCACCGGATGCCGAACCGTCGACGCTCGACCAGTGACCCCCACGCAGCCGAGGCGACGCCGACCGCGGCACCCGCGGCCAGGACGCCGAGGGCGCCGCGGCCGCGCGTCATCGGCAGGCCTTCGGAGCCTTGCCGTCCTTGTTGCCGAACAGCTTCAGGGTCACGCCGCTGCCCTTGGCGACAGCGGTCCCGGCGCCCGGGGCGATCGCCGCCACGGTGCACTCGTTCTTGCCGTCGCCACGCTCGTACTCGCCGGCTATCGCCACGTTCGTGAAGCCGGCCCCCGACAGTTCGGAACGAGCGTCGTCGACCTTCTCGCCCCCGACGTCGGGAACCGAGGCCTGCGAGCCGTCAGTCGTGTAGACGGTCACGCTCGAGCCCCTGGAGAGCTGCAGACCGGCCGCGGGGCTCGTGGTGGAGACCGTCCCCGCGGTCCCGCCGCCAGCCTGGACGCCACCGTCGACGTAGGTCAGTCCCGCGTTGGCCAGCGCCGCTCGTGCTGCGTCGGGGGTCTGACCGGCGACGTTCGGGACGGTGATGCTGTTGCCGCGGATCGCCGCTGTGGTCGGGGTCTCGAACTGGCCGCCCGGGTACTGGGTGTTCACCGCGGTCTGGGCCTGTCGCCAGAGTGCAGTGCGGGAGCCGGCGTACTGGCCGTTCGGGCCGTAGACGAAGCGAAGGCTCTGCTTGCCCTCGATGTTCCCGAGCCACGCGGCGGTCGCGGTCTTGGTGGTGGCACCGACCAGCCAGATCTGGTCTGCCTCGTCGGTCGTGCCGGTCTTGGCGAACTCGTCGAAGCCGTCGGCAGTCCGACCCCCGACGGCGGTTCCGACCGTCAGGACCTTCTTCAGCGCGAAGATCGCAGTCGCCGCGACCTGCGGGTCGATCGCCTGCTTGCACTCCTTCGGCTGGCCGCCGAGCGACTTGCCGTCGGCGTTCGTGACGTTGTCGATCGCGATCGGCCGGCAGAACGTGCCCTTGTTCGCGATGCCGGCGTAGGCCGCGGCCATCGTCAGCGGAGCGATGTAGTTCGTTCCGAGGACGAACGACGGGTTGGTCCGGACGTCACTGGTCGTCTTCTTCGACATGTCGTCCGCGTACTCGGTCGAGGTCGCGCGGGGCTTCGCGACGTGGACACCGAGGCTCTCGGCCGTGTCGCGGATGTCGCAGAAATCGAGCTTCTGGGCCATCTGGACGTAGGAGTTGTTGATCGAGCGGTAGGTGGCGTTCTCGACGGTCATGTTGCCGCCTTCACCGGGCGCATCATTCTTCACCGTGTAGGGGGTGTAGATCGGCGTCTTGCACTGGGTGAAGCTCGAGAAGGTGCGCGGTGTACCGTTCACGATCTCCTGCAGTCCATGGCCGTTCTGCAGCCAGTTCAACAGCGTGAACGGCTTGAACGTCGAACCGGTCTGGAAGCCCTCACCGCCGCCGTACTGCTGGTCGACGCTGAAGTTCAGACCGGTGTCCGTGGCCGGAGCGCAGGCGTTGGGGTCCGCACCTTCCGAGCCACAGGCGGAGAGCTGGTTGTAGTTCTTGTTCTGCACCATCGTGAGCACCCGACCGGTGTCGGCCTCGACCGAGTTGATGACGCCGCCGAGTTTGAACCGGGACTCGGTGTTCGGGGCGTACGCGTTGATCAGGTCCTTCTGCGCGTTGTTGATGTCAAGGTTCAGCGTGGTCTGGATCGTGTAGCCACCGTTGCGCCAAGCGGCGTCGCGCTGCTTCTGCGTCGCGCCGAGCTGCGACATCTCCTTGACGACCTGTACCGCGTAGTCGCAGAAGAACTGCGCGCCGTTGCCCGCGGCGGCCTTGCAGCCCTGCGTCGGGTCGGTCAGGTGCACGTAGTCAGCAGGCTTGGACGCGATGGCCTCGTCGAACTGCTTCTTGTCGATGTGCTTCTGCGCGTACATCGACTTGAGGATGACGTCACGTCGGGCGACGTTGGCGTCGTAGAACTTGGGGTCGGACAGGTTGCGGGTGTTCGGGGACTGCACGATCGCCAGGATCGACGCGCCCTCGGCCGGCGTGAGGTCGGTGGCGTTCTTGCCGAAGTAGTGCTGGGCTGCCGCCTGGACGCCGTACGTCTGGTCACCGAAGAAGGCGATGTTGAGGTACCCGGTGAGGATGTCCTTCTTCGAGTACTTCTTCGCGAGCCCGATCGCGAGCTTCATCTCCTCGAGCTTGCGGGAGACCGAGACCTTCGTCGCCTCGTTGTAGGCCTTGAGACGCTCCTCCGGAGTCGGGAGCTCGAGGGCCTGCTGCATCTTGATGTTGCGGACCAGCTGCATCGTCAGCGTCGAGCCACCGCCCGAGTCGCCGAGGCCACCCCCGGCGACCGTGCCCACACCCGCGCGGACCAGCGAGGTCATGTCGACACCGCCGTGGTCCCAGAAGCGCTTGTCCTCGCCGTCGATGGCCGCGTTCTTCAGGTTGTCGCTGATCTGGTCGTACTTGAGCTCCTGGCGGTTCTGGTCGTAGACCGTCGCCAGGTGCACGGGCTTGCCGCCCTGGTAGGCCAGGACTTCGTTGCGCTGGGGCAGGTCACCGAGCTCGATGTACTCGGGCAGGGACTCGAACACACCGATCGTCGAGGTCGTCGTGACACCGGCGACGGCGATGGCCGGCGTGACACCGATGGTGACGAGCAGACCGGCGAGCGCGCTGAAGCCGACGAAACCGATGAAGGCGCCGACTGCGGAGACGGGCTTGGTCCGACGGGCAGACGTCTTCTGGGCAGACATAGGATGCAGCCTAAACGACACCTCGGACTGAAAGGCTGGCAAGGAACCGCATGCGCCGCTGGGAATACCTCACGACTCCGTTGATCATCCACAACACCACTGCCATCCTCAACAACTTCGGTGACGAGGGCTGGGAGTTGGTCCAGGTCGTCACCGGCCCCGAGGGCGGCCTGGTCGCCTACCTGAAGCGTCCGAAGGCCGACGCGTGAGCATCGAGGACCGCCTGCGCGAGCTCGGCCTCACGATCCCGGCCGTCGCGGCCCCGGTCGCCGCCTACGTCCCGGCTGTCGTCTCTGGCCGTCACGTCTTCACAGCGGGGCAGCTGCCCTTCGTCGACGGCGCCCTCCCGGTCACCGGCAAGGTCGGCTCGGGGGTCGACGCCGCGACCGCGACCGCGCAGGCACGTCAGGCCGCGCTGAACGGCCTCGCCGCCGTGCAGAGCGTCGCCGGGTCGCTCGACCGGGTGGCGAAGGTCGTCAAGGTGACGGTCTTCGTCGCCTCGGACCCGTCGTTCACCGGTCAGCCCGGGGTCGCGAACGGTGCCTCGCAGCTCGTCGGCGACGTCTTCGGTGAAGCGGGCGTCCACGCCCGCAGTGCCGTCGGCGTCGCGGTGCTGCCGCTCGACGCCCCCGTCGAGGTGGAACTGATCGTCGAGCTGACGGACTGAACCACCGGCGGACGGAAGCCGTCCGCGGACAGCAGGAGAGCCTCCAGACAGACCGGCCTGGAGGCTCATCCTGCGTCCCGCGAGCTACATCAGTTCCGCGATCGTCGCCATGATCGTCGGGTCGGCCAGCGTCGTCGTGTCACCGATTCGGCGGCCCTCGGCCGCGTCGCGGAGGAGGCGCCGCATGATCTTGCCGGAGCGCGTCTTCGGCAGCTCGGGGACGATGACGACCTGGCGTGGCTTCGCGATCGGGCCGATCCGCTTGCCGACCCAGTTGCGGAGTTCCGTCGCTGCGGAGTCGCGGTCGACGTCGGCGGCTGCTTCGGCGGTGAGGATCACGAACGCGACCACGGCCTGCCCGGTCGTCTCGTCGGCGGCACCGACGACGGCCGCCTCGGCGACGCCCTCGTGTCCGACCAGCGCCGACTCGATCTCGGCGGTGGACAGGCGGTGCCCGGAGACGTTCATGACGTCGTCGACGCGCCCCTGCACCCAGATGTCGCCCTGTCCGTCGAGTCTCGCCCCGTCGCCGGCGAAGTACTTGCCGGGGAACCGGGACCAGTAGGTCTCGACGAACCGGTCCGGGTCGCCCCAGATACCGCGTGCCATCGACGGCCACGGTTCGGTGATGGTGAGGTAGCCGCTGCCGCCGGGGTCGACGCGGTGTCCGTCGTCGTCGACGATCTCGGCGACGATGCCCGGCAGCGGCGTCTGGGCCGCGCCGGGCTTGAGCTTCGTGACGCCGGGCAGGGCGGAGATCATGATCCCGCCGGTCTCGGTCTGCCACCACGTGTCCACGATCGGCGTCCGGTCGTGGCCGATGACCTGCCGGTACCACTGCCACGCCTCGGGGTTGATCGGTTCGCCGACGCTGCCGAGCAGGCGCAGGGTCTCGAGGCTGCGTGCCTCCGGGATCTGACGGCCGGCCTTCATCGCCGCCCGCACGGCCGTCGGAGCCGTGTAGAGGACGGTGACGCCGTACGCGTCGACCAGGTCCCACCAGCGGCCGGGCTTCGGCTCGTCCGGCGTGCCTTCGTAGAGGACCTGCGTCACGCCGTTCGCCAGCGGTCCGTAGACGACGTAGGTGTGCCCGGTGATCCAGCCGATGTCGGCCGTGCACCAGTACACGTCCTTCTCCGGGTGCATGTCGAACACGTTCTTGTGCGTGTACGCCGCCTGCGTCAGGTAGCCGCCCGAGGTGTGCACGATGCCCTTGGGCTTCCCGGTCGTGCCCGAGGTGTACAGGATGAAGAGGGGGTTCTCGGCGGGGAAGGCCTGCGCCTCGTGCTCCGGAGCGGCGGCGGCGAAATCGTCGTGCCACCAGCGGTCCCGGTCGGTCCAGTCGACGTCGTTGCCGCCGCGCTGCACCACCAGAACGTGCTCCACGCTGGCGGTGCCCTCGCCCCGCAGGGCCTCGTCGACCGCGGGCTTGAGCGGTGAGACCGCGCCACGTCGCCAGCCGCCGTCCGCCGTCACGACGACCTTGGCGCCCGCGTCCTCGATACGGGCGCGCAGGCTCTCGGCGCTGAACCCACCGAAGACGACGGAGTGGATCGCGCCGAGGCGTGCGATGGCCAGCATGGTGACCACGGCCTCCGGGATGAGCGGCAGGTAGACGACGACGCGGTCGCCCTGACCCACGCCGAGCCCTTCGAGCATGTTCGCGGCCCGCTGGACGTCCGCGGTCAGGTGCGCGTACGTGATGGTGCGGGTGTCGCCGTTCGCCCCCTCGAAGTTGATGGCGACGCGGTCACCGTTGCCGGCGCGGACGTGACGGTCGAGGCAGTTCTCGGCGACGTTCAACTCGCCGTCGGCGAACCAGCGGGCGAACGGTGCCGCCGACCAGTCGAGCGCGCTCGTGAACGGCGTCCGCCAGTCCAGCAGTGCTCGGGACTGTTCGGCCCAGAAGGCCACACGGTCGGCGCTGGCCGCGTCGTGCAGGCCGCTGTCGGCGACCGCGTCGGCCACGAACTCCGGGGACGGCGGGAAGGTCGTCTGGTCGTCGTGGATCTGGTCCTGCTGCGGCATCGTCATCGATGTCCTCTCGTCTCGTCCGCCCGGGGCGTGGTCGGACCCACCGAGGCAGTCGACGACCGGGCGCCTTCGCAGACTACTCCGGGCGACACCGCAGCCGAGGCGCCGGTGGACGACTCGGTCACCGGCGATGCTCGGGTGCAGCCTCGCGCAGCCGGGAGGCCGATCCGCGCGCAGGATCGCGTTCTCCGGTCAGCGGTGTCGTCGCATCCCGTTCCTGGGGTACAGTTGTCCGTGCCGGGCTCGTTCCCGGTGGCGCCGGTCAAGATTCCCCCCAATCCGCCGGTGTCCTGGCGGCACCCGTTCCCCCCAACAGGTGCCGCCTCTTCTTTTTCCCGTGGTTCCCTCATGTGTGACGGCGCCCACGCGGCGGGTCCGACCCGGCTCGATCCGCGGAGGGACGCGGAACGGTGAACAGAACGGTCCACCAGCAGAGTTGCTCGCTGCGTCCTGGTCGACCTGAGGACAGCGCGGTCCGTGCCTGTCGTGTCCCCCTCTTGGCCGACCGGCGGCGACTCCGCAGCGCGCTGCAGGCGACGGGGTACGGCCGACGAGATCGGGGTACAAGTCCGGCACGATCGCGCCCGCCGGATGCGTTCTCCACCGATCCGGTCAGGAGGCCCGCCCGCCGTCGACCACGCCCGTACCGTCCTCGACATGCACCGGCATCGCGCACCGTTCCTGCCCGGCACACCACGACCGGACCACCAGCGGCAGGCTGCGTCGCTCGTCGACTTCGAGGAGCTCGCGCCCCTCGTCGCCGACGACCGTGTCACCGACGTCCTGGTGCTCGGGGGGCGCGGGGTGTGGACCGACCGCGGGACGGGCCTCACCGCGGTCGGTGGACTCGTCCTGTCCGAGACCCGCGCCCGCGACCTCGCCCGTTCCCTCGTGGCCCGCGGCGGGCGGCACATCGACGAGACCACGCCGTGTGCGGACGTCCGACACGGCGACGGCATCCGCGTCCACGCGGTCCTCGCTCCGGTGAGTGTCCTCGGCACGGCGATCTCGATCCGGCTGCCACAGAACCCGCTGCCGAGCATCGCCCGGCTCGTCGGCGGCGGGTTCTTCGAGCGGATCCCGCGGACCGTGGTCGACCGCGCCGTGCAGGAACGACGGAACGTCCTGGTCACCGGAGCGACCGGCAGTGGCAAGACGACCCTGCTCGCGGCGATGCTCGGCCTGGTCCCGACCGACGAGCGGATCGTCACGGTGGAGGACGTCGCCGAACTCCGGATCGACCACCCCCACGTCGTCGCACTCGAAGCACGACAGGCCAACGCGGAGGGTGCCGGAGCGCTCGGCACCGAACGACTCCTCCGGGAAGCGCTGCGGATGCGGCCCGACCGGATCGTCGTGGGGGAGTGTCGGGGCGCCGAGGTCCGGGAACTCACGTCAGCGCTCAACACCGGGCACGACGGGGGAGCGGGGACGGTCCACGCGAACGGGGTCGACGACGTCGCGGCGCGGCTCGAGGCGCTCGGGGCGCTCGCCGGTCTCACCCCGGGGTCGCTCGCGCGGCAGGCGGCGAGTGCGTTCGACCTCGTCCTGCACGTGGAGCGTCGGAACGGGGTGCGACGGCTCGCCGAGGTGGGGCGCTTCGGGGTGGACCGGCAGGGGCGGCTCGAGGTCATGCCGGTCTCGATCGGTGCGTCCGGGGGACTGGGGATGCCCGGGCGGGAACGGGCGCGACGGGCTCGCGCGGTGCCGGCGGGTTCCCTGGGGACAGCTGGTCCGGGTGGTGACGGCGACGGCGAGCGGGGAGACGGCGTGATCGCGGGTGGCCCCGGTCCGGTCGGCTCGGCGATCGGCGGTCCGCGCGCCGCTGGTGGAGCACATCGACGGACCCGCGGAGCGTGACGCGGACGGATGACGCGCTCGCCGCGGCGCGGGCGTTGGACCGGGTCGCCGTGCTCGTGTCCGCCGGCGTCCCGCCGCCCCGGGCCGTGGCACTCGTGTCCGGACCCGGGCAGGGAGCACGCACGGTGTCGGCCGGAGGCCGTCCGGAGATCGACGGAGTGCTCGCCGTGGCGGCACGGACAGGAGCGCCCGTCGTGCCCGCACTCCGGGCGCTCGCAGGGTCGCTGCGGGACCGGGCTGCGGCGGAACGAGCGATCCGTACGGCGACGGCCGGGCCACGGGCCAGCGCCAGGGTGGTCCTGGCGCTCCCGGCGTTCGGTGTGCTGCTCGGTTCGGCATGGGGCGTCGACACCGTCGGGGTGCTCACCGGGACGTCGGTCGGGTGGTGCTGCATCCTCGTCGCTGTGTCCCTCGTGGTCGCGGCCGCACGGTGGAGCCGCCACCTGCTCGCCGAGGCCTCCGACAGCGGACCGACACCCGGCCTCCTGCTCGAGGTGTGGGCCGTCGCGCTGTCCGGAGGCGGCGCGTGGATCGACGCGGCGCACACCGTCGAAGCGGTCTACGGCGACCGGGCCTGGCCCGACGCTGACCGGGAGTGCCTCGTCGAGACCCTCGCCCTGGCCGACCACGCGGGGGTCCCGGCGGCCGGTCTCCTCCGCGCCGGCGCCGTCGACCGTCGTGCTGATGCAGCCGCCGAGGGCCTGGTGCGTGCTGAACGACTCGGGGTGCGACTGGTGCTGCCGCTCGGCGTCTGCGTGCTGCCGGCGTTCGTGTCGGTCGGAGTGGTGCCCGTCGTGCTCGGCATCCTCTCCTCCACATCCACAGGCCTCCGTTGAACTCTGCACGGACCCGTCGGTTGGCCCCTGCCGAAGGGCGCGTCCGCCGAAGGTGGAGGCAGGTCCCCGCGCCGCAAGCACCTCGCGCGGGGCCGGTCACGAGCACCGGACCGACCGGTGCCGCGAGAGAGAGGAACGACGCCATGCAGGAAGGACACTCCGACGCTGCCCCGGACACACCGTCGGCCGAACGAGCACAGCGGCTCGGACGGCATCCATCGCCGAGCCCAGCGTCGCCGAGCCGGTTGTCCGATGACCAGGGATCCGCCACCGCCGAGTACGCCGTCGTCATCCTGGCGGCGGTGGCCTTCGCCGGCGTCCTCGTCGCGGTCATGCGGTCCGGCGAGGTGCAGGCGATCCTCACGGACCTCGTCCGGACGGCGCTCACACCATGAAAGGGGAACGACGCGTCAGCCACGACCGGGACGAGCACCAGGATCACCGCCGGAACCAGCACCAGGACGACGGCCGTGACCGCGGATCGGTGACGGTCGAGTTCGCCCTCGCCCTGCCGGTCTTCGCCGTGGTCTTGGCCGCGGCGATCGCCGGGGTGATGGCCGTCGACGGGCAGGGGCGGCTGCAGACCGCCGCCGCCGTCGCTGCCCGGGCATTCGCGCGCGGTGACGACCCGGCTGCACGGCGGGCCCTCGAGCGCGCCGACGCCGGCACGGTCCGTGTCGAACGAGCGGGGGGCCTGGTCTGCGTCCGTGCCGGACGACCGGCCGGCGCGGGGCCGTTCTCGGACGTCGTGCTGCAGGGGAGCGGCTGCGCCGTGGACGAGGCCGACACCGGTGACCGGTCCTGACGCGACCGGACCGATCCGGACCGCGACGGAGGGCCACCGCGGCGGCCTGCGGTCCAGGAACGCGCGGTCCAGCACGCTGCGGGCCAGCACCCTGCGGGCTGGTGAGCAGGGATCCGCCACGGTGGCGCTCGCGGCCGTCCTCGCGGTGGTCGTCCTCGTGACGGGCTCGGTCCTCGGCGCGGCTGGTCACCGGGTCGGGGCCGCTCGTGCCCGGGGAGCGGCGGACGCGGCGGCGCTCGCCACGGCGGCATCGGCCATCGGGCTGGTGTCGGACCCGCCCTGCCGTGCTGCTGGACGCCTCGCTCGGGCCAACGGAGCCGTCCTCGTCGCCTGCGGTGTGGACGGGGTGGTCGCCCGGGTCGACGTGGCTGCCGGCGGTGGCCTGCTGTCCGCCCACGCCGTCGCCGTGGCCGGCCCACGGCCTGCTGCGGCGACGGCCGGCCGACGCGCCGTGGGCCGCCCGCGCGGTCCAGCCACGTGCAGCGGACTCGCTCCGGCTCCACCGGCCATCCCCACCGGAGTGTGTATGGTGTGCCTGTCGGCCCGCCGGTCACCGAATTCCCGGTCGACCCGGACGCTTCCACGACGTCCGTCGGCCGATCAGCACCATCGATCAAGGAGTCACGTGCCAGGCACGAAGAAGCTCGTGATCGTCGAGAGCCCCGCGAAGGCGAAGACGATCGCGCAATACCTCGGTGACGGATACGACGTCCAGGCGTCTGTCGGACACATCCGTGACCTCGTCGAGCCCAAGAACCTGCCGGCCGAGCTCAAGAAGGGCTCCCTCGGCAAGTTCTCGGTGGACGTCGACAACGGGTTCGAGCCGTACTACGTCGTCTCCGATGCGAAGAAGAAGACCGTCGCGGACCTCAAGCGTGCGCTGAAGGACGCCGACGAGCTCTACCTCGCAACAGATGAGGACCGCGAGGGCGAGGCCATCGCGTGGCACCTGCTCCAGGTGCTGAAGCCCAAGGTGCCCGTCAAGCGCATGGTGTTCCACGAGATCACCAAGGAAGCCATCCAGCGCGCCCAGGAAGCCACGCGGGAACTCGACACCGCGTTGGTCGACGCCCAGGAGACCCGTCGCATCCTCGACCGGCTCTACGGGTACGAGGTCTCGCCGGTGCTCTGGCGCAAGGTCGGGCCGGGCCTCTCCGCCGGTCGTGTCCAGTCCGCGGCGACCCGCCTCGTCGTCGACCGTGAGCGCGAGCGTCTCGCCTTCGTCTCGGCGAACTACTGGGACCTGACGGCGCGCTTCGAGAAGTCCGACGAGGGGGCCTTCACGGCTCGCCTCGCCCGGATCCAGGGCAAGCGCGTGGCCTCCGGTCGTGACTTCGACGACCGTGGTCAGACCACGGCGGACGTCGTCCGTCTCGACGAGGGGTCGGCGAGCTCGCTCTCCGCGGTCCTCGACCGCGCCGGCGACGCCGTCGTCCGCAGCGTCGAGTCGAAGCCGTACACACGCCGACCGGCAGCTCCGTTCACCACGTCGACGCTGCAGCAGGAAGCCGCGCGCAAGCTCCGCTTCTCGGCCCGTCAGACGATGAGCGTCGCGCAGTCGCTGTACGAGAACGGCCACATCACCTACATGCGTACCGACTCCGCGTCGCTGTCGCAGCAGGCGATCACCGCGGCACGCAAGCAGGCGACCGCGCTCTACGGCGCGGACTCGATCCCCGCGAAGCCCCGTTCCTACGCAGGCAAGAGCAAGAACGCACAGGAGGCCCACGAGGCGATCCGCCCCGCCGGCGACACGTTCAAGACGCCGTCGCAGATGGAGGGTGTCCTCCGCGGCAACGACCTCCGTCTCTACGACCTCATCTGGAAGCGCACGGTCGCGTCGCAGATGGCCGACGCCAAGGGCTCCACCGCGTCCGTGGTGCTCGGGATCGCGTCGACCGAGTCGATCGAGGGCCTGGCGTCCACGGCGAGCGGCACCGACGTCGAGTTCACGGCGTCCGGCACGGTCATCACCTTCCGTGGGTTCCTCAACGCCTACGAAGAAGGCCGCGACGAAGAGCGCTCCTCGGGCGACTCCGCGGACGACGCGAAGCTGCCGCAGATGGCCGAAGGCGACCACCTCGGCGTCTCCGACGTGGCGGCCAAGGGGCACGACACCTCCGCACCTCCGCGCTACACCGAGGCCAGCCTGGTCAAGACGCTCGAAGAGCTCGGGATCGGGCGCCCGTCGACCTACGCCGCGATCCTCTCCACGATCATGGACCGCGGGTACGTGACGCAGCGCGGGACCGCCCTCGTGCCGAACTGGATCGCGTTCAGCGTCGTGCGTCTGCTCGAGGACTACTTCGGGGACCTCGTGCAGTACGACTTCACGGCCGAGATGGAGAACGACCTCGACCGCATCGCCAGCGGCGAGGAAGACCGTGTCGACTGGCTCAAGGAGTTCTACTTCGGTGGCGGTGACCAGCGCGGACTCCGCACGGTCATCGACAACCTCGGCGAGATCGACGCCCGCGAGATCAACTCGGTCGAGCTCGCGCCGGGCCTGACCCTGCGCATCGGTCGGTACGGCCCCTACATCGAGACCCCGAGCGACGACCCGGAGAAACCGCGCCGCGTCAACGTGCCGGAGGACATCGCGCCGGACGAGCTCACCCTCGACAAGGCCCGCGAACTCGTCGAGGCGCCGGTCGTCAGCGACCGCGTGGTGGGCATCAACCCGCAGACGGGCAAGGAGGTCCTGGCGAAGGACGGCCGCTTCGGTCCGTACGTGACCGAGCGCACGCCGGAGCCCGAGCCGTCGGTCGACCCGGCGACGGGCGAGGTCCTGGCGGCTGAACCAGAACCGGCTGCAGAGGCGGCAGCGAGCACGGCGACGGGCGCGAAGACCGCGACGAAGACCGGCACGAAGACCGCCGCCGCGAAGAAGGCGCCCGCGAAGAAGGCCACGGCCAAGAAGGCAGCGGCCCCGAAGGAGCGTACGGCCTCCCTCTTCAAGTCGATGGACCCGGGGTCGGTCGACCTCGAGACCGCGCTGAAGCTCCTCGACCTCCCGCGCACGGTCGGGACGGACCCGGAGTCCGGCGACGAGATCACCGCGCAGAACGGTCGCTACGGGCCCTACCTCAAGAAGGGCACGGACACCCGGACCCTGCCGAGCGAGGACGCGATCTTCGACGTCGACCTGCCCGGTGCCCTCGAGCTCTTCGCGCAGCCGAAGTACGGCGCCAAGCGTGCCGCGAGCGCGGCGCTCAAGGAGTTCGACGCGGACCCGGTGTCCGGCAAGCCGATCAAGGTGAAGGACGGCCGCTTCGGCCCGTACGTCACCGACGGCGAGACGAACGCCACGATCCCGCGCGGCGAAGAGGTCGAGACGGTGGACTTCGAGCGTGCGGTCCAGCTCCTCGCGGACAAGCGTGCCAAGGGCCCGGTCAAGAAGAAGGCACCGGCCCGACGCGCCCCCGCGAAGAAGAAGTGAGCACGGACGGAGCAGTGCGCACGGACGACTCCCGCGGCTGGTTCATCACCCTCGAGGGCGGTGACGGCGCGGGCAAGACCACGCAGGCCGAGCGCCTCGAGCAGTGGCTCGGGGCGCACGGCCGGCGGATCGTCCGGACCCGGGAGCCCGGTGGTACGGACCTCGGCCAGCGCATCCGTGAGATCGTCCTGCACGACCGCGGCCACGTGACGCCCCGGGCCGAGGCGCTGCTCTACGCCGCCGACCGTGCACACCACGTCGAGACGGTCGTCCGGCCTGCCGTCGCCCGCGGTGACGTCGTGCTGCAGGACCGGTACATCGACTCCTCGGTCGCGTACCAGGGCGTGGCCCGCGGCCTCGGCGCCGAGCAGATCCGGTCGGTGTCGAACTGGGCAGCGGACGGCATGACGCCGGACCTCACGGTGCTGCTCGACCTCGACGTGAGCCTCGGGCGGGCGCGTGTCGCGGCCGCCCGCGGTGACGTGTTCGACCGCCTCGAGTCCGAAGCGGCGACGTTCCACGAGTCCGTCCGGCAGGCCTTCCTCGACATGGCCCGCGCCGAACCGGAGCGGTTCCTCGTCGTCGACGCCTCCGAGTCGGCCGACGTCGTGCAGGAGCGGATCCGTTCGGCCGTGGCACGCCTGGTCGGGGTCGGTTGATGCTGCGGATCGCGACGACGTGCGCGAGCGCCGACCACCGGCCGGTCCCGTCGGTGGCTCCTGGCAGGATCCTCCCGTGAGCGTGTGGGAGGGCCTGACCGGACAGGAAGAGTCCGTGGCTGCGCTGCGGAGTGCAGCCGAGTCGACCGACGGCACGGGTGGCATGACGCATTCGTGGCTGATCACCGGGCCTCCCGGGTCCGGACGCTCGAACGTCGCCGCGGCCTTCGCCGCCGCCCTGGTCGGCAACGGCCCCGACGACGACCACACGCTGCGTCTGATCACCGCCGGCACCCACCCCGACGTCGCCCGGCTCACCACTCAGCGCGTCATCATCACGATCGACGAGATCCGGCAGCTGGTGACCTCGTCACACTTCTCGCCCTCGGTCGGCCGGTACCGCGTGATGATCGTCGAGGACGCCGACCGGATGACGGAGCGGACCTCGAACCTGCTGCTGAAGGCACTCGAGGAACCGCCGGAGCGCACGGTGTGGATCCTCTGCGCTCCGAGCGAGGCCGACCTGCTGCCGACGATCCGCTCGCGGGTGCGCTCGGTCCGCCTGCGTGTCCCGGGCATCGAGTCGGTCGCCGACCTCATCGTGGCCCGGACCGGCGTGGACCGTGTCCTCGCCACCGATGCGGCGCGTCAGGCGCAGAGCCACATCGGCATGGCGCAACGCCTCGCGACGAGCGAGGACGCCCGTGACCGTCGTCGTCGGACCCTGACCACGGTCCTCGCGATCCGCAGCGTCGGCGACGCCGTGAACGCCGCGGCCGCGCTCCTGGCCGTGGCGGACGAGGACGCCAAGGCGATCACGCTCGAGCGTGACGCCGAGGAACGCGATGCAGCACTCCGGTCCCTGGGTGTCCAACCGGGCGGTACCGTCCCGCCTGCGCTCCGGTCCCAGCTCCGGGTGCTCGAAGAGGACCAGAAGCGTCGGGCGACCCGGAGCCTCCGCGACGGCCTGGAGCGCATCCTCGTCGACGTCTCCTCGCTGTACCGCGACCTGCTGCTGCTCGGACTCGGCGCTCCCACCGAGCCGGTGAACCTGGCGATCCGTCACGAGCTCGAGCGGGCGTTGCCGTCCGTCCCGCCCGCGGCCGCACTCGAGGTCCTCGACGCGATCGCGACCGCGCGGCAGCGCATCGGTGCGAACGTCGCCGCGCTCCTGGCGCTCGAAGCGCTGCTCGTCACGGTCGCCCGCGCCGTCCGCTGACCGGCTGGCGCCGGCGGCACGGCCTGGCGATCCCGACAGGGTTCTCAGGCCGTCCGCGATGCTCGGCGTGGGAGGATCGGCGCATGACCGACGCTGCACCGGGCCTCCGCGAACGGAAGCGGCGCGCCACCCGCCTGGCGATCCAGCAGGCCGCGCTGCGCATCGCGATCGAGCACGGTCTGTCCGCGGTCACCGTCGACGAGGTCTCCCGCCGGGCGGACGTCTCGCCGCGGACGTTCTTCAACTACTTCCCGAGCAAGGAGCAGGCGATCCTCGGCGACGACCCGACCCTGCCGCAGGGCGAGGACGTCGAGACCTTCGTCGCCGGCGGCCCGACGGGTGAACTGCTCGCGGACCTCGGCACGCTGCTGGTGCACTCGGCGCACGAACTCGTCGACGAACGCGGGTTGATCGGGGAGCGACAGCAGGTCCTCCGCGCGAACCCCGAGCTCTTCAGCCAACGGATGGCGTCGATGAAGGAGTTCCAGGCGGGCATCCAGACGGTCGTCGAGCAGCGGTTGCGGCTCGAGGACGGTCTGCCCGAGACCCGTGACCCGACGGGGGACGGCAGTCCGCCTCGGTCGGACGAGGACGACGCGGTGCGCCGCCGCGCCCGCCTGGCGTCGCTCGTCGGCATGGCAGCGCTCCGTCACGCCTGGTGGGAGTGGTCCGAGTCGGACGCGGACGCACACCTCGTCGACGAACTCGAGCGGTCCTTCGCCGACCTCGGCGCGCTCGTTTCGCGCTCGCTCGTCTGATCCTGTACAGTGATTTCTCGTGCCGCTCCGGATTCCCGGGGCGTCCGCCGCCTTAGCTCAGTCGGTAGAGCGATTCACTCGTAATGAATAGGTCGTCGGTTCGATTCCGACAGGCGGCTCCGAAACCCCCTCGTTCCTCCCGGAGCGAGGGGGTTCTGCGTTGCCCGAGCGGCCAGGCAGGCGAGCGGCCGGGCAGGTGCATGGGCGCGCAGGCAATCGAACGAGGCCAGGCAACCCACCAGCCCCGTCCGGGAGGCCCGTCACCGGCACCCGTGCACGCGCGCCTCCCACGGACGCAGCGTCCCGGCGATCGGCGGCTCCCCGAGGTTCCCCAGGACGAACGCCCCCACGAGCCTCCCGACCGACTCCGGTAGCTCCAGGTCCACCTCGGACAGGTTCGCGACGACGACGAGCGGCGGCTCGTCCGTGTCCGCCGAGGCCCGCGTGAACGCCCACAGTGTCGGGTGTTCCGCCTCGAGCAGTGTGAACGCCCCCAGCCGCACGGTGCGGGAGCGGTGTCGGAGATCGATGAGTCGACGGTGGTGCTCGTACACCGAGCGCTGCCCGGCTGCCCGGTCGCCCGCGACGGTGACGCGCGGCCATCCCTGCCCCATACCGATCCACGGTTCGGTGGTGGAGAACCCGCCGGCGGGTGCGCTGTCGTCCCACGGGATCGGCGTGCGCGCGTTGTCGCGGCTGCGGAAGGCGAGGGCCTCGAGCGCCTCGGACTCCGGCATGCCGCGGCCGACGGCGCCGCGGAACCAGTTGTGTGACTCGATGTCCCGGTACTGGTCGATGGTGGTGAAGGCGGCGTTCACCATGCCGATCTCGTCGCCCTGGTACACGTACGGGGTGCCGCGGTGCAGGTGCAGCACGGTGGCGAGCAGCGTGGCCGACTCGTACCGGAACGCGAAGGGGTCGCCGCCGGAGGCCGCCGCGCCGAACCGCGACACCGGCCGCGGCTGGTCGTGGTTCGACAGGTACAGCGAGTTCCACCCGCGGTCCTCGAGCCCGGTCTGCCACCGGGCCAGTGAGCGCTTCAACTCCGGCAGGTCGGTCTCGTTCCGGGTGAACTTCGACGACGGGGCGTGGTCGAGGCCGACGTGTTCGAACTGGAACACCATGTCGAGCTCGTGGCGTTCCGGGTCGGTGAAGAGCGCCGCGTCCTCCACGGTGACACCGGGCATCTCGCCGACGGTGAGCAGGGCCTCCCGACCGGCGAAGACGCGCTCGTGCATCTCCTGCAGGTGCTCGTGGATGCGCGGCTGCATGACGTACGCGTCGCTGTCACCGGAGAGGGCGTCGTCGTCCTTGGCGATGTGGTTGATGACGTCCATCCGGAAGCCGTCGACCCCGCGGTCCAGCCAGCGGTTCATCATGTCGTAGACCGCGGCGCGGAGGTCGGGGTTCTCCCAGTTCAGGTCCGGCTGCTGCGGCGTGAACATGTGCAGGTAGTACTGACCGGTACCGGGGTCCCACGACCAGGCTGGTCCGCCGAAGGCGGCACGCCACCCGTTCGGCTCGTGGCCGTCGACGGGGTCGCGCCAGATGTACCAGTCGTGCTTCGGGCAGGTGCGGGACTGCAGGGCGGCGCGGAACCAGGGGTGTTGGTCGCTGGAGTGGTTGACGACGAGGTCCATGACGAGCTTCATGCCGCGCCGGTGCACCTCGACCAGCAACGCGTCGAACTCGTCGATGGTGCCGAACAGCGGGTCGATGTCCTCGTAGTCGGCGATGTCGTACCCGTTGTCGGCCTGGGGCGATCGGTAGACCGGCGACAGCCAGACGACGTCCACGCCGAGGTCGGCGATGTGGTCCAGGTGCTGCCGCAGCCCGGCGAGGTCGCCGACGCCGTCGCCGTTGCCGTCCGCGAAGCTCCGCGGGTACACCTGGTAGACGACGGCTCCCGTCCACCATGGTTCCGGTCCGGTCACGGCGCCTCCTCGCGTCGGTGCGCGCCCCTACGCGCATGCCCACCAGTGCGTCGGACCGGAGGCCCGTCCTGCGTTCCGGTGTCGGGCCTCCAGTCGATCGGCTGGTCACCCGCACGGTACTCCGGCGGTCCTGACACCGCTGCACGAGCCCCTGTGGACAGCTGGCCTGTCCGCAGCGGGGCGATCGCGCGACGACCTGCGCGGGAGCGGCTGGTAGACACGACCCATGGCCATCCGATGGGGAGTACTCGGGACCGGCGGCATCGCCCGGTCCTTCGTCCGCGACTGCAGTGCCGCGGGGGTGGTGTTCACCGCGGTCGGCTCACGGACCGACGAGTCCGCGCGGGCCTTCGCGGACGAACACGACATCCCGCACGCGCACGGTGACTACGCCGCACTGGTGGCGGACGACCAGGTCGACGCGGTCTACGTGGCGACGCCGCACTCCCGCCACGCCGAGGACGCCCTGCTCGCGATCGCCGCAGGGAAGCACGTCCTGGTCGAGAAGGCCTTCACGATCACCGCGGAGGAGGCCCGACGGGTCCGCGACGCGGCGCACGACCGCGGTGTGCTCGTGATGGAGGCGATGTGGACCCGCTTCCTGCCGCAGACCGCGATGATGCGGCGGGTCCTCGCCGAGGGCCGCATCGGCACCCCCCGACTGGTGCAGGCGACGCACCACCAGGCGCTGCCGACCGATCCGCGCCACCGGCTCAACGACCCCGCTCTCGGCGGTGGCGCGCTGCTCGACCTCGGCGTCTACCCCGTGTCGTTCGCGGTCGACGTGCTCGGCGTCCCGACCGCGGTCACAGCGTCCGGCACCCTCAGCGACCAGGGCGTCGACACGCAGATGGGCATCGTGATGACCCATCCGGGTGGGGCGCAGTCGACGGTGCACTTCGCCTTGGACCTGCGCAGCCCGAACAGTGCGTCGATCATCGGCACCGAGGGGCGTATCGACCTCGACCCGACGTGGTGCACGCCGACCACCTGGCGCATCCGGGACGCCGACGGTGCGGTCGTGGAGGAGTTCGACGGGCGCGAGGAGCTCGCCGGCTACAACCACGAGGCCCGTGGCTTCGAGGCCGCGATCACGGCCGGGGTGCCGGCCGACAGCACCACGCACATCGACCACACGGTCGCGATCATGGCCGTGATGGACGAGGCCCGCCGGCAGGTCGGCGTCCGGTACCTGGCCGATCCCGGGCACTGAACACCTCGCAGCCCGACGGCTGACGACGGTGGGCCTGGAGGCACGGACCCGCGTCTCGTAGGATCGCCTGGATGTCCGAGCAGTCACCCCAGCCGCCCACCGGCGGCCCCGTCCACCGTTCCGTCGCAGCCCTGCGCGCCTCCGTCCGCCGGAAGCCGGTGCCGTGGGGAGTCGGTGGGCTCGTCGTCGTCCTCGCGGTCGCCTCCGGCGGTGTGGTCGCGGTGAACGCGGCGACCGCGGACCAGCCCAGCGCGATCGGGTCGGCCAGCGCCTCCCGGACGCCGCTCGGCACCCGGACACCGGCGTCGTCCCCGACCCCGTCGGCAGCCCGGACGGCCACGCCGACCGCGAGACCGACTGCGACCCCGACACCGACCCCGTCGGCGAAGGCTGCCGCCCGCACCTGCTCGGTCGCTGGCGCAGCCTCCGCGAGTGGGCTCGGCCGCTTCGAGGGCTACGTCATGAACGCGGCCACCGGGGAAGAGCTGTTCTCGCGCGACGGTGGGACGCCGGCGCAGACCGGCAGCGTGATGAAGACCCTGACGAGCGCGACCGCGCTGGCGGTCCTCGGTGCCGGGCACACCATCCCGACGACCGTCACCGACGAGGGTGGTGGGACGATCGCCCTCGTCGGACACGGTGACGCGACCCTGACGGCCGGCAACGGCACGGTCTACCCGGGGGCGCCGAGCCTCGCGCAACTCGCCCAGCAGGTGAAGGGGCGGCTCGGCGGCACGCCGGTGACGAAGATCGTCGCCGACGGCACCTGGTGGAGTGCATCCGACGCCTGGGACCCGACCTGGCCCGTCAGCGAGCGGACCATCGGGTACCAGCCGAACGTCACCGCGCTGATGGTCGACGGCGACCGCGCGAACCCGGCGGCCGCGACCTCGCCGCGCTCCGAGGACCCGATCGGCCGGGCCGGTGTGGCCTTCCGGACGGCCCTCGCGAACGCCGGAGTCGTCGGAGCGTCGACCGCGCAGGTGACGCAGCGGGCGACGACCTCACAGAACACGATCGCGCAGGTGCAGTCCCAGCCGGTGTCGACGCTGATCGGGCAGATGATCCCGAACTCGGACAACACCCTCGCCGAGATGCTCGCGCGCGTGTCGTCGAAGCAGGCCGGCGCCGGTGGCACCGCAGCGTCACTGACCGGTGTCTACAGCAGTGCCCTCCGCGGGTACGGCGTGGACCCGTCCGGCATCCGCATCGTCGACGGCTCCGGCGAGAGCGCGTCGAACGCCGTCTCGCCCTCGTTCGTCGCACACCTCATGGTCCCGGTGACCCGGGGTGACAAGGGGCTCGGGACACTCGCGCAGGTCCTGCCGGTGGCCGGCGTGTCCGGCACGCTCTCGAGTCGGTTCACCGGCGCGAACGCCGTGGCGCGCGGCAAGGTGCACGCGAAGACCGGGTGGATCGACAGCGCCAACACCCTCGGCGGGTACATCGACGCTGCCGACGGCACGAAGCTGACGTTCGCGTTCTACGCCATCGGGTCGCCTCGGGCCGCCGCGCTCCCGGCACTCGACGCGGTCACGGCCGCGGTCTACCGGTGCGGAGGTTCGCTCACCGGGTCCTGACCCGACGGGTGTTGGATGGGGGCATGGCAAGGGCACTGCTCATCACCGACGTCCAGAACGACTTCACCGAAGGCGGTGCGCTCGCGGTCGACGGGGGAGCGGCACTCGCCGAGCGGATCACCGCGTTCCTCCGTCGGCATGCGGACGAGTACGACCTCGTCGTGGCCTCCCGGGACTGGCACGACGCCACCGGGGACAACGGCGGACACTTCGCGGGTCCGGAGGGTCCGGACTTCCGGACGACCTGGCCGCCGCACTGCGTCGCCGGCACGCCGGGCGCCGAGTACCACCCGGCGCTCGACCTGTCCTTCGTCGACGTCCACGTCCGCAAGGGGCAGGGTGAGCCGGCGTACTCGGCGTTCGAGGGCACGACCGAAGCCGGGGCCGACCTCGTCGACGTCTTCTTCGACCGCGAGGTCCACGCCGTCGACATCGTCGGCATCGCGACCGACCACTGCGTCCGGGCGTCCGCGCTCGACGGGGTGCACGCGGGCCTCGACGTCTTCGTCTACGAGGACCTCGTCGTGGGCATCGTCCCGGCCAGCAGCGACGCCGCGCTCGAAGAGGTCCGAGACGAGGGCGGGCACACCGGGCGCAGCGACATGGACGAGGGGCGTCAGCGTCCGGGAGGAGCGGTCCTGTGACCGACGAGCAGCCGACCAGTACCACGGCCGCCACCAGCACCACGGTCGGTGACGAGCACGTCAGCGTCGCCGACGTGCCCACCGGTCTCTTCATCGGCGGCTCCTGGCGTCCCGCGAGCGGCGGCGCGACCTTCGACGTCCGCGACCCCTCCACCGGCGCGGTCCTCGCGAGCGTCGCGGACGCCACTGCGGAGGACGGCATCGCGGCACTCGATTCCGCCGTCGCCGCACAGGCCGAGTGGGCGGCGACCGCACCCCGGCGCCGCTCCGACCTGCTCCGGCGCGCGTTCGACCTCGTGCACGAGCACGCCGACGACCTCGCCGCGGTCATGACGCTCGAGATGGGCAAGCCGCTCGCAGAGTCCCGCGGCGAGGTCGTCTACGGTGCCGAGTTCCTCCGCTGGTTCTCGGAGGAAGCCGTGCGCATCGGCGGCGACTACCGCACGAACCCGGAGGGCACCGGTCGCGGCATCGTCCTCAAGCGTCCGGTCGGCCCCGTGTACGCGATCACGCCGTGGAACTTCCCACTGGCGATGGCCACCCGGAAGATCGCGCCGGCGCTGGCCGCCGGGTGCACGGTCGTGCTGAAGCCCGCCGACCTCACCCCGCTGACCACGCTGTACCTGGTCGAGCTGTTCCGTCGCGCCGGGCTGCCGGACGGTGTCCTCAACGTGGTGCCGGCCTCGGACGCGAAGGCCCTGTCCGCGCCGGTCATCGCCGACCGCCGGCTGCGGAAGCTCACCTTCACCGGCTCGACCCCGGTCGGTTCGGCGCTGCTCAAGCAGGCGGCCGACAACGTCCTGAAGACGAGCATGGAGCTCGGGGGCAACGCCCCGCTCCTGGTGTTCGACGACGCCGACCTCGACCGCGCGGTGGACGCGGCGATGCAGGCGAAGTTCCGCAACGTCGGCGAGGCCTGCACCGCGGCGAACCGCTTCTTCGTGCAGGAGGGCATCGCCGACGCGTTCACCGCGGCACTCACCGAGCGGATCGACGCGCTGCGCATCGGTCGGGGCACCGAGGACGGTACGGACATCGGCCCGCTCATCGATTCTCGCGCGGTCGACAAGGCCGCGGGGCTCGTGGACGACGCCGTCGAGCGCGGAGCACGACTCGTCACCGGTGGGGCGAGGCTCGAGCGCGAGGGCACCTTCTACGCACCGACGCTCCTGGACGACGTCCAGCCCGGCTCGGACATCCTGACCACCGAGATCTTCGGACCGGTCGTGTCGATCACGCGCTTCGCGACGGAGGAGGAGGGCATCCGCCTCGCCAACGACACGGAGTACGGCCTCGTCGCATACGCGTTCACTGAGGACATGCGCCGTGGGCAGCGGCTGGCCGAACGGCTCGAGACGGGGATGCTCGGATGGAACACGGGGGTCGTGTCCAACGCGGCGTTCCCGTTCGGCGGCGTGAAGGCCTCCGGTCTCGGCCGCGAGGGCTCGCACGAGGGCCTCGAGGAGTACCTGGAGACGGTCTACGTCCTGACGCCGGACCCCTTCGCCGCCTGAGCCCCTCGCAGAGGTGGCCTCAGACGAGGAGCTGGTGCTTCGCCAGGTCGCGGTAGAGCGGGGTGCTCTGCACGAGTTCGGAGTGGGTGCCGACACCGACGACGCGGCCGTGCTCGAGCACGACGATGACGTCGGAGTCCACCACGGTGGACAGTCGGTGGGCGATGACGAGCAGGGTGCGGTCCTCGGCGACGGCGTCGATCGCCAGGCGCATCTTCTGCTCGTTCACACCGTCGAGCGAGGACGTCGACTCGTCGAGCAGGAGGATCGGGGGAGCGGCGAGCAGGGCCCGCGCGATGGCGAGGCGCTGCCGTTCCCCGCCGGAGAGCATCACGCCGTCCTCACCGACCTGCGCGTCGAGGCCGCGGGGGTCGCGGTGCAGCACGTCGCCGAGGTTCACGGCCTCGAGCACCCGGACGCACTCGGACTCGGACGCGTCCGGCGACCCGAGCAGCAGGTTCGCTCGGATCGTGCCGGCCAGCACGGGGGCATCCTGTTCGACGTACCCGATCTGCGCTCGGAGTTCGGCGCGGTCGAGGCCGCGGACGTCCAGACCACCGAGTCGGATGACGCCGTCGGTCGGGTCGTAGAAGCGCTCGATGAGCGCGAGCGTCGTCGACTTGCCCGCACCGGACGGACCGACCAGCGCGACACGGGAGCCGCGCGGGACGCTGAACGACACGTCGCGCAGCACGACCTGGTCGTCCTCGGCGCTCGGTGCCACCGCACTGACGTCGCCCGCCCCTTCGGCCCCGTCCGTGCCGACCGCGTCCGGGGACACCGCGTACCGGAAGGTGACGTGTTCGAACGTGATCGCGTCGTCCGTGGCGATCGCGGCGGCCGGCCGGACCGCGGCGTCGTCCTGGTCCTCGGTCGGCAGGTGCAGGACCTCCTCGATGCGGCCGAGGGCACCGAGGGCCTGCGCCACGGCGACGACCGCGCCGAGGGCCTGACCGAGCGGCATGATCATCATGAAGAGCAGCAGGATGAACGTGATGAGGGTCGCGATCGTGATCGTCCCCGCCGCGACCTGCGCGCCGCCGATGCCGAGCACGGCGATGAACGCGACCTGCATGACGATGCTCGCGACCGGCACCACGAACGCTGACATCCGGGCGATGACGAGCCCGCGCTGGTAGGCCTCCGTCGCGTGCTGGTCGACCTCACTGACCTCGCGCGCCGTGGCACCCGCGGCACGGATGGTGCGGACGGCGCCGATGCCGCGCTCGACCGCGGCGGTGAGGTCGCCGACCTTCTCCTGCGCGGCCCTCGAGGCGACCCGGATGCGCCGGCTGAGGCCGCCGACGACGACCACCGCGACGATGACGATGACGATCACCACGACGAGGAGCAGCGGGTCGATGATCGCCATCGCGATGACCGCGCCGGCGAAGGTGAGCGCGCCGCCGATGGACTCGATCAGCCCCTGCGTCAGGACGGCCCGGAGGAGCGTGGTGTCGCTGCCGACGCGGGACACCAGGTCACCGGTGCGTCGGACGTCGAACTCCGAGATCGGCAGGTTGAGGATCCGTGCGATGAGCTTGCGCCGGGTGGAGAGCACGACGCCTTCGCCGGCACGCTGCAGCAGGAAGTGCTGGACACCGTTCAGGACGCCGGCGACGAGCACCAGGACGACGAGCGCCCACACCAGCGCCGACATGCCGGTGCCCTGTTGGACGGCGGTCACGACCTGGTTCACGAGCAGCGGCTGCGCCAGGGACGCTCCTGCCCCGAGGATGCTCAGCACGATGATGACGACCATCGCCGGCTTGTTCTCGAACAGGTAGGACAGCAGGCGGCCGAAGGTGGCGCGGGGCCCGTCGGTCTTCTTCGGGCGTGCGAACGGGTTGCTCATCGTGGGTCGATTCTCTCACCGCGGGACCGACAGACGGACGGGAGGCTCCCCACCGGTGTGGTGGGGAGCCTCCCGTCCGTCAGGTGCTCGCGGAGGAGCGCTCGCGCTACGGGGCGACGCGCTCCACGGCCGGCTGGTCGTCGACCGTGTCCGCGAGGTCGCTCCCGCGGGTCTCGCGGACGAGGAACAGCGCGACCAGCGTCACGACCGCCGCGATGGTCAGGTAGAGGCCGACGAGGAAGATGTTCCCGTCCGGCTGCCACAGCTTGAGGGCGATGGTCGGCGCGAGCGAGGCACCGAGGATCGACGCGACGTTGTACGCCAGTGCGGAGCCGGTGTACCGGACGTTGGTCGGGAACAGCTCCGGCAGCAGCGCGCCCATCGGACCGAATGTGAGCCCCATCAGTGACAGTCCGACGATCAGGAACGTGACCACGGTGATCGGTCCGTGAGCCGCCGCGAACCAGAACTGGAACGTCAGGCCGAAGAGCGCGATGCCGATGGTGGTCGGGATGAGCGTGCGGCGGCGTCCGAACCGGTCGGCGAGCAGGCCGGCGATCGGCGTGCAGATGCCGAAGAAGACGACACCGATCATGAGCAGTGACAGGAACTCGCCGCGCGAGTACCCGAGCCCGATCTTCGGGACGAGCTTCGACGCGGTGTCGCCCGCGGTGCCGTAGTTCAGCGTGAAGGTCGTCATGAAGTAGAAGAGCACGTAGGTCGCGACCATGCCGAAGGTGCCGACGACGACCGCGCGCCAGGAGGTGCGGAACACCCGGCCGAGCGGGACCTTCGCGACCGAGCCGGACTCCTGGACGCCACGGAACACGGTGGACTCGACCAGACGGAAGCGCACGTAGAGCCCGATGAGGACGAGCACGGAGGACACCAGGAACGGGATGCGCCATCCCCAGGCCTGGAAGTCGGCGTTCGGGGTGCCGTCGGCGCCGGCGGGCAGCGCCGCGTTGATGATGATGAACAGGCCGTTGGCGAGCAGGAAGCCGATCGGGGCGCCGAGCTGCGGCATCGAACCGAACACGCCGCGCTTGCCCTCGGGGGCGTTCTCGGTCGCGAGCAGTGCCGCGCCGGACCACTCGCCGCCGAGTCCGACGCCCTGGGCGAAGCGGAGGACGGCGAGGAGCACGGGCGCCAGGACCCCGACCGAGTCGAAGGTCGGCAGGCAGCCGATGAGGAACGTCGCGGTGCCCATCACGAGCAGGGAGGCGACGAGGGTGGTCTTCCGTCCGACGCGGTCACCGAAGTGACCGAACAGGATCGATCCGACCGGACGGGCGAAGAACGCCAGCGCGAACGTCACGAACGAGGACAGCTGCGACGCCGTCGGGTCCTCGTTCGGGAAGAACAGGGTGGGGAAGACGAGGACGGCGGCGGTCGCGTAGACGTAGAAGTCGTAGAACTCGATGGAGGTGCCGACGAGGCTCGCGATGACGACGCGCGAGCGCGGGTTCGTCTTCGTGGCGGACGTCGGGGTGGCCGGGGCGGCGGACATGCGTGTGAGGACCTTCGAGGTGCGCGCGTTCGAGGAGCGCTGCGGTGACCGGACGGCGGACTGGCGACACGGTTCGCGCGGGGTGGCGCGGACACCGGGTCGGGTGCGTTCGGAGGTGGTGGTCCCGCTCGTGACGGGGTCCTCAGTGTACGACGGATGTCGGGCAGCTGCGAATCGACCCTGAGCTGGCCGTCAGTTCGCCCGGTCGGACGGTTGCCGGTCCGTCAGTTGCTCGCGCCGGTGCCGAGGTGCGACGGCAGCGTGTGGCCCATGCGGTCGCGCTTGGTGTCCAGGTACCCGGCGTTCTGCGCGGAGATCCCGACGACCAGCGGCACGAGGGAGTCCACCGTGATGCCGTGCTCCACCAACTGTCGGCGCTTCTCGGGGTTGTTCGAGAGCAGCCGCACACGGGTGATGCCGAGGTCGGCGAGGATCCCGGCGGCGCCGCCGTACTCGCGGGAGTCGGCCGGGAGGCCGAGCGCGAGGTTCGCGTCGAGCGTGTCGAGCCCGTCCTCCTGCAGGCGGTAGGCCTTGAGCTTGTTGATGAGGCCGATGCCGCGACCCTCGTGGCCCCGCAGGTAGACGACGACCCCGCCCTCGGCGGCGATGGTGTCGAGGGCGGCGTCGAGCTGCGGGCCGCACTCGCACTTCAGCGACCCGAAGGCCTCACCGGTCAGGCACTCGGAGTGCACCCGCACGAGTGCGCCGTCCGAGGGTGCCTGGCCGTCGGGGGTCTTCGCGATCACGGCGACGTGTTCCGCGCTCGTCACGAGGTCGCGGTAGGCGCGCATCTCGAAGAGGCCGTGGGTGGTGGGGACGTTCGTGGACACCTCGAACGACACCGGGCTCCCGGGGGTGGCGGAGGTCAGTGCGTCGGTCATGTGGTGCTCCGGTCGGTGGGGGCCCCGTCGACCGCGCCGTCAGGCCGCTGCGGGACCGTGCGGGCGCGGACCAGCAGATCGGGGCCGAGGCTGGACGTCGACAGTACACGCAACGTCCGCGCCTCTTGGATACTTCCCACCCCGATGTCGCCGAGTGCGACGCGGGGTCCGCCGAGCAGTACCGGGGCCAGGTAGACGAGCAGTTCGTCGGCCAGTCCGGCGGCGATGAACGCCGAGGCGACGGTCGGGCCGCCCTCGACGAGGACGCTGTGCACCCCGCGTGCTCGGAGCGAGCGGAGCGCGGCGTCGAGGTCGTGTCCGGAGATCGTGACGACCCCGCGGGGATGCCGGTGCAGGGCGGCGTCCGCCGGCAGGGCTCGGTCGCCGAGGACGACGGGCAACGGCTGGTCGGCGAGGAACTCCCCGGCGTCGCCGCGTGCGGTCAGGCTGGGGTCGTCGGCCAGGGCGGTACCGGTACCGACCAGGACGGCGTCGTGCGCGGCTCGTTGTTCGTGCACGTGCTGGCGGGCGGCGGCGCCGGTGATCCACTGACTCGACCCGTCGGCCGCGGCGGCACGACCGTCCAGGCTGGCGGCCCACTTCACGGTCACCCAGGGTCGCCCGAGACGGACGGAGAGCAGCCAGCGCTCGAGGAACGCCTCGGCCTGGTCGGCGAGGACGTCCGGCACCACGTCGACGCCGGCGGCTCGCAGTCGGTCCGCGCCACCGTGGGCGGCGGGACCGGGGTCGTCGACGGCGTACACGACCCGCGCGACGCCGGCCTCGATGAGGGCGACGGAGCACGGCCCGGTCCGGCCGACGTGGTCGCACGGTTCGAGGGTCACCACCGCGGTCGCGCCACGGAGCCGCGCCGGGTCGACCTTCCGCATCGCGTCGACCTCGGCGTGCGGGGTGCCCGCACCGCGGTGCCAACCCTCGCCGAGGACGTCGCCGTCGGGGGAGAGCACGACGGCGCCGACCCGGGCGTGGTCGCCGACGGCCGGGCCCCGGGCCGCGAGCTCGAGTGCGCGGCGCATCGCGCGGACCTCGGCGTCGCTGGCGGGCAGGCCGTGCGGCTCCGGGGCCGTGTCGGGTGCGGTGTGGCTCACGGAGCGAGACTACCGGCGGTCTGCGACGTCGATCCGGGAGGCCAGGGCAGGTCGGACGCGGGCGTCCCGTCCGCGCGGCGCAGGCCCTTCCACGCCGGGGCCGGCGAGCCGTCACGGTTCGGCACGAGGGCGTCACCGCTTCCGGTGTACGCGAAGCCGGCACGACGGGCGACCGCGGCCGACGCGGTGTTGCCGACGTAGCACTCCCAGTACACGTCCGGGGCGCCCTGCGCGAACGCCCACGCCACGACGAGTTCGACGGCGTCGTGCACGAGTCCGGTACCGCGGGCCGCGGGCGCCAGCCAGAACCCGAGGTCCCGGCGGGCCGTCCGGTAGCTGATGACACCGTCGAGCCAGGTCGACCCCTGCCGTCGGATCGCCCAGGTGTACTCGCGGTCCGACGCCCATCCGGGTCCGACGAGCGCGTCGACGAAGGACTGCGCGTCCTGCGCCCGGTACGGCTGCGGGATCGTCGTCCAGCGGACGATCTCCGGGTCCTGACAGGCCTCGGTGATGGCGGCCGTGTCGGCACGGGTCGGCATGTCGAGCCGGACCCGTGCCGACTCGAGGGTGACGGGGAGCACGGCCGGTCAGCGGGCGCGGGGCACGAAGCCGATCGCGTCGTACACGCGGGCGAGCGTGGCCTCGGCGATCGACTCGGCCCGCTCGGCGCCGACCTCGAGCAGGCGGTCCAGCTCGGCGGGGTCGTCGAGGAGTTCGAGCGTCCGGGTGCGGACCGGCTCGAGCTCGGCGACGACCGCGTCGGCCACCTCGCCCTTCAGGTCGCCGTAGCCCTTGCCGACGAACGAGACCTCGAGCTCGGCGACCGGGGTGTGGGTGAACGCGGAGAGGATCGCCAGCAGGTTCGTGACACCGGGCTTCCCGGCCCGGTCGGCGCGGATCTCCCGCTCGGTGTCGGTGACCGCCGACCGGATCTTCTTCGCGGTGCGCTTCGGCTCGTCGAGCAGCAGCACCAGGCCGCTGTCCGACGCCGCCGACTTGCTCATCTTGCTCGTGGGCTCCTGCAGGTCGTAGATCCGGGCGGTGTCGCCGAGGATCCGCGCTTCCGGCACGACGAACGTGTCACCGAAGCGGGAGTTGAAGCGGCCGGCGAGGTCCCGGGTCAGCTCGACGTGCTGGCGCTGGTCGTCGCCGACCGGCACCACCTGGGCGTCGTAGAGCAGGATGTCGGCGGCCATCAACATCGGGTAGGTGAACAGCCCGACCGAGGCGGCCTCGGCACCCTGTCGCGCCGACTTGTCCTTGAACTGGGTCATCCGGCTCGCCTCGCCGAAGCCCGTGATGGTGTTGAGCACCCAGGCGAGCTGGGCGTGTGCGGGCACGTGCGACTGGATGAAGAGCGTCGACTTCGTCGGGTCGATGCCCGCGGCGATGTACTGCGCCGCGGTCCGTCGGGTGTTCTCGCGGAGCGCCGCCGGGTCCTGCGGGGACGTGATGGCGTGCATGTCGACCACGCAGTACACGGCGTCGTGGTCGTCCTGCAGGTCGCGCCACTGCATGAGGGCGCCGATGTAGTTGCCGAGGTGGAGGGACCCGGCCGAGGGCTGGATGCCGGAGAAGATGCGGGTGCTGGTCATGCGGGAGTCCTGGTGCTCGGGAGCGAGTGGGGGATCAGAGTTCGTAGTCGACGACCACGGGGGCGTGGTCGGACCATCGCTGGTCGTACGCAGCGGCCCGGTCGACGGTGTACGAGGTCACCGTCGCGGCGAGTTCGGGCGTCGCGACCTGGTAGTCGATGCGCCAGCCGGAGTCGTTGTCGAAGGCCTGCCCGCGCCAGGACCACCACGTGTACGGCCCGTCGACGTCACCGGCCTGGGCACGGCCGACGTCGACCCAACCGAGGCCGGGTGCGGTGCTGCCGTCGGCACCCTCGACCGGTTCGCCGTCGGCGCCGAAGAACCGGCTGAAGTAGGCGCGCTCGCGCGGCAGGAAGCCGGCGCGCTTGACGTTGCCCTTCCAGTTCTTGATGTCCCGCTGGTCGTGGCCGACGTTGAGGTCACCGACGACGACGGCGAGCGGGTTGTGCTCGCGGAGCGCGGGCAGCCGCGCGGTCATGGCGTCGAGGAACTTCCACTTCTCGTCCTGCTTCGGGGTGTCGACCTCGCCCGAGTGCACGTAGGTGGAGACGACCGTGACCGTCCGTCCGCCGATCTCGTAGTCGGCCTCGAGCCAGCGGCCGGCGGAGTCGAAGTCCTCGGCCCCGAGCTCGACCCGGTGCAGATGCGCCCGGTGCCGCGAGGCGATGGCGACACCGGCGCGGCCCTTCGCCGACGCGGGGTCGTGCACGACGTCCCACTCGTCGCCGAGGAGGCCGGTCAGGTCCTCGGTCGAGGCGCGGACCTCCTGCAGGGCGAGCACGTCGACGTCGCGCTCGGCGAGCCAGTCGCCCATCCCCTTCCGGAACGCGGCACGGATGCCGTTGACGTTGACGGTCGCGAGGCGCAGGCGTGTCATGCACCAACCCTACCGGCGCGCCCGACGCCCCGGACGTGCCCACGAGGGGGGCGACCGGACGACGGACGGGAGGCCCGTCACCGGCTGGTGACGGGCCTCCCGTCGGGACGGCGACCGAGTGGTCGCGCGGACTCAGGACGCGCGTCAGGCCGCGTCGTGGTCCGTCTGCAGGAAGTCGACCAGGCTGTCCGCGGTGGTCTCGGCGTCGTCGCCGGACACGGTCAGCGCGACCTCGTCGCCGTTCTCGACCCCGAGGCCGAGGAGGCCGAGGATGCTGCCGGCGTTCGCCGACTTCTCACCCTTGGTGATGGTGACCTGGTGGCCGGACGCGGTGACGGTCTGGACGAACAGCGACGCGGGTCGTGCGTGCAGGCCGGACGCGCTGGCGACGGTGACGGTGCGGGTGGCTTCGGACATCGATGGGCTCCTGTCGATGGGTGGTGCGCTCATGGTAGCGAGCGCCTGGCGGGTGGTTCCCGGGGTTGGTGGGGCGCGGACGGGCCGGCGTGGTCGACGTCCCGTGGTCAGTCGCGCCCGGGCCAGAAGACCTCGGTGCCGGCGGCCTCGACCTCGCGAACCAGGTCCAGGTTGACGCCGGGGTCGGTGATGATCGTGTCGATCGCGGCGAGAGGGGCCACGCGGCCGAACTCCTCGCGACCGAACTTGGTGTGGTCGGCGAGCAGGATGCTCCGGCGGGCCGACTTGATCATGGCGGACTTCACGGCGGCCTCGGCCATGTTGTGCGTCGTCAGCCCGCGCTCCGGGGTGATCCCGTTGATGCTGACGAAGGCGACGTCGACGCTGACCATGCCGATGAGCTGGTGCGTCCACGTGCCGACGCCGGCGAGCGAATCGCTCCGGATGTTGCCGCCGAGCAGGTGCAGGTCGATGCCCGGTCGGTTGGCGACGGCCATCGCCACCGGCAGCGAGTGCGTGACGACGGTGAGACCGCGGTCGGTGGGCAGCATCTCGGCCAGGCAGATCGTGGACGTGCCGGCGTCGATCATCACGGAGCCGTTCTCCGGCAGCTCGGCGAGTGCCGCCTCGGCGATCACCATCTTCTCGGTCTGGTTGATGCCACCGCGGTCGCCGACGCCCGGGTGCAGGGTGATCCGCTCGACGGGGATCGCACCGCCGTGGGCGCGACGGACGAGCCCGCGGCGCTCGAGGCTCGTCAGGTCGCGGCGGATGGTCTCCGGTGTGACGGCGAGCAGTTCGGCGAGGTCCTTGACGTCGACCCGGCCGTGGGCGCGCGCCTGTTCGACGATGCGCTGGTGGCGTTCTGGTGCGTACATCGGGCCTCATCTGGTCGAGCGGGTCGCTCGGGTCGGTCAGCGTGTCCGGTCGGGGACGGTCATGTGGAGCGGAACGGACATGCTCGGGCACGATCCGACCGGGAGGCCCGGGGCGCTCCTGGACGGCAAACGCAAACGGGCATCTGTTTCTGCATTTTTATCCCCGGATGTGTTTGTTTGTCAACGCGACGCGATGTATGGTGCTGCAGAGCCGTCCGGTCGCGCCACGCACCGGACGCAGCACCGCCCCCGAACCACCCACCGCAGCTGCGCGTGAGATGAAGGAGTCTCCCCATGTCCGATCTGCTCGGAACCGGCGTCGGCCGCGGCGTTGCCCACGGCCCGGTGCTCCGGATGGCGGATCCTCTGGGAACCCCTTCGACCGCCCCCCTCGAGGGTTCGGCCGACGACGCCAAGCAGGCCGTGCACACGGCGCTCGCCGCGGTGGCGGAGGACCTCAACAAGCGTGGACAGCTCGCCGGCGGCGACGCCCAGGCCGTGCTCGAGGCCCAGGCGCTGATGGCCCAGGACCCGACCCTCCTCGACGACGTGCACATCCGGATCGACGGCGGCACCAACGCCGAGCGCGCAGTGCACGAGGCGTTCGCGCAGTTCCGTGACCTGCTCGTCGGCATGGGGGGCTACATGGGGGAGCGCGCGGCTGACCTCGACGACGTCGCCCAGCGCATCGTCGCGAAGCTCCGCGGTGTCCCCGCGCCGGGCGTGCCCGAGTCGGAGACCCCCTTCGTGCTCGTCGCCCGCGACCTCGCCCCGGCGGACACCGCCCTGCTCGACCTCGACAAGGTCCTGGCCCTCGTCACCCGTGACGGCGGCCCGACCTCGCACACCGCGATCCTCGCCCGGGCCAAGGGCATCACCGCGATCGTCGGCGTCACCGGTGCCGACGACCTGGTCGAGGGCCAGCACGTGGTCGTCGACGCCGGCGCCGGCACCGTGGTGACCGAGCCGTCCGACGAGCTCGTCGCCGACGTCGAGCAACGCATCGCCGAGCGCCGCGCCGCCGCTGCCGCACCCCTGACCGCCGGCGCCCTCGCCGACGGTCACGTCGTCCCGCTGCTGGCGAACCTCGGCAGCCCGGCCGACGCGCAGGCCGCCGTCGACCTCGGCGCCGAGGGTGTCGGCCTGTTCCGCACCGAGTTCCTGTTCCTCGACTCGCCCACCGCCCCGACCGTCGCCTCGCAACAGGCGTCGTACGAGCAGCTGCTCGCAGCGTTCCCCGGCAAGAAGGTCGTCGTCCGGGCGCTCGACGCCGGCGCCGACAAGCCGCTGCCCTTCCTCACCGACAAGGACGAGGAGAACCCGGCGCTCGGCCGCCGTGGGCTCCGGGCGCTCCGGAACCACCCGCAGGTGCTCCGCGACCAGCTGACCGCCCTCGCGCAGGCCGACGCCGCGACCGAGGCCGACCTCTGGGTGATGGCCCCGATGGTCGCCGACGCCGAGGAGACCGAGTACTTCGTCGACCTCGCCCGCGAGCTCGGCATCCGCACCGCCGGCGTGATGGCCGAGGTGCCCTCCCTGGCGCTGATGGCCGAGCAGGTGTTCCAGTCCGCCGACTTCGTCTCGATCGGCACGAACGACCTGACCCAGTACACGATGGCGGCCGACCGGATGCTCGGCACCGTCGCGCACTACCAGGACCCGTGGCACCCCGCCGTCCTGCGCCTCGTCGCCCAACTCGGCACGGCCGGAGCGGACGCGGGCAAGGCGGTCGGCATCTGCGGCGAGGCCGCGGCCGACCCGCTGCTCGCCGTCGTCCTCGTCGGCCTCGGCGCCACCACGCTCTCCATGACCCCCGCGGCCCTCGCCGACGTGCGCGCCGAACTCGGCAAGCACACCCTCGACGAAGCCCGCGGGATGGCCCAGGCAGCACTCGCCGCGAGCACGGCAGCGGCCGCCAAGTCCGCTGCCTCCGCAGCGCACGCCGTCTGAGCCCGCACCCCGCCCCATCCCACAGCACCACACCCGATCCCTGCAGCAGCACCACACACAGAGAGTCAACGCACATGACAACGTCGTCCGTTGCAGCGCCAGACACCCGCGACAAGTCGCGGGGTGGCGCTCGCGTCGCCGTCCAGAAGTTCGGCACGTTCCTGTCCGGCATGGTGATGCCCAACATCGCGATCTTCATCGCGTGGGGCCTCATCACCGCCTTCTTCATCGAGACCGGCTGGACGCCCGTGGGCGTCCTCGGCGGTTTCGGTGAGACGAACGGCGTGGCCAACATCGGCCTCGTCGGCCCGATCCTGACCTACCTCATCCCGCTCGCGATCGCCTTCCAGGGTGGCCGGATGGTCTACGAGACCCGCGGCGCGGTCGTCGGTTCCGTGATGGCCATGGGGGTCATCATCGGCGCCAACGGCACGATCATGATCCTCGGCGCGATGATCTGCGGTCCGCTCGGTGCGTACCTCATCAAGCAGATCGACAAGATCTGGGACGGCAAGATCAAGCCCGGCTTCGAGATGCTCGTCAACAACTACGCGGCCGGCATCCTCGGCTTCGTGCTCGCGCTGATCGGCTTCTTCTGGCTGGCCCCGCTGTTCAAGCTCATCGCCGAGGGCCTCGGCGCCGCGGTGAAGTTCCTCGTCGACAGCTCGCTGCTGCCGCTCGCCAGCGTCATCATCGAGCCGGCGAAGGTCTTCTTCCTCAACAACGCGATCAACCACGGCGTGCTCGACCAGCTCGGTGCGCAGCAGGTGCAGGAGTCCGGCAAGTCCATCCTGTTCCTCCTCGAGGCGAACCCCGGCCCCGGTCTCGGCATCCTGCTCGCCTTCACCTTCTTCGGTGTCGGCATCGCTCGCTCGACCGCTCCCGGCGCGATCCTCATCCAGTTCTTCGGTGGCATCCACGAGATCTACTTCCCGTACGTGCTGCAGAAGCCGATCCTCTTCGTCGCCGTCATCCTCGGCGGTGCGACCGGTGTCGCCACGAACGTCGCCTTCCAGTCCGGCCTCGTCGCCCCGGCGTCGCCCGGTTCGATCATCGCGGTCCTGACCGCGACGGCGAAGGACAGCTACGTCGGTGTCATCCTGTCCGTCGTCCTGTCGGCTGCCGTGTCCTTCGCGGTCGCGTCGTTCTTCCTGATCGCCAGCCGCAAGCGTGACCTGGCCTCCGGCAACGGCGGTGACATGAGCGCCGCGATGGCGAAGCTCCAGCAGAACAAGGGCCGCGACGTCAACGCCGCGACCTCGGGCCTGCTCGGCACCAACTCCCCGGCCAACGAGGAAGAGGCCGAGGCCTCCCTCGGGGGCGTCGGTTCCGCCAGCACCGCCACGGCGACGCGCGTCGAGAACGTCGTCTTCGCCTGCGACGCCGGCATGGGCTCGAGCGCCATGGGTGCGAGTGTCCTGCGGAACAAGATCAAGAAGGCTGGTATCGAGGGTGTCACGGTCGTCAACAAGGCGATCGCGAACCTCTCGGGTGACGAGGACCTCATCATCACCCAGGAGGAGCTCACGGACCGCGCGAAGCAGAAGAACCCGAACGCACAGCACGTGTCGGTCGGCAACTTCATGAACGCGCCGCAGTACGACCAGGTCGTCGACCAGCTCAAGAACCAGTAAGACAAGAGCACGATGGGGGAGGGGACGGGCGACCGTCCCCTCTTCCGCCGTCCACCACGAACAAGGAGAACCGTATGCCCGTCCTGCAGGAGAGCCAGATCCGCATCCACACCGAGGACGCTGCGCCGACCAAGTCGGAGGCGATGAAGGAGGCGGCTGCGATCCTCCAGGAGGTCGGCGCGGTCACCGCGGACTACTACCCCGCCATGCTCGAGCGCGAGAAGAGCGTCTCGACGTACATGGGCAACTACCTGGCGATCCCGCACGGCACGAACGACGCGAAGGACGCCATCAAGGCCTCTGCGCTGTCGTTCGTCCGCTACGCCACCCCGATCGACTGGGACGGCAACGACGTCCGCTTCGTCGTCGGCATCGCGGGCGTGAACAACGAGCACCTCGACATCCTCAGCAAGATCGCGATCGTGTTCTCGGACGAGGACCAGGTGCAGGCACTGACCGAGGCCCCCGACGCGGCCGCCGTCCTCGCGATCCTCGGTGAGGTCAACGAGTGAGCACCGCCGTCCACTTCGGTGCGGGCAACATCGGCCGCGGTTTCGTCGGTCTGCTGCTCCACCAGGCCGGGTACGAAGTCGTCTTCGCCGACGTCGCCGCTCCGCTGATCGACGCCCTGGCCGCTGCCGACTCGTACACCGTGCACGAGGTCGGCGCGGGCGCCCAGGACCACGTCGTCACCGGGTTCCGCGCCGTGAACAGCGCACAGGACGAGGCCGGTGTCGTCGCCGAGATCGCGACCGCCGACATCGTCACCTGCGCCGTCGGCCCGACGGTCCTGAAGTTCATCGCCCCCGTCATCGCGAGGGGGCTGCAGCAGCGCTCCGTCGACGCCGCGCCGCTCGCCGTGATGGCATGCGAGAACGCGATCAACGCCACCGACCGTCTCCGCGAGTTCATCGTCGACGCGCTGCCGGAGGACGAGCGGGCGGAGGCCCTGGCGAAGGCCGTCTTCGCGAACACCGCCGTGGACCGCATCGTCCCGGCACAGGCTCCGGGCGGCGGGCTCGACGTCACCGTCGAGACCTACTTCGAATGGGCCATCGACCGCACGCCCTTCCACGGTGCCGAGCCGGAGCTGCCGGGCGCGCACTACGTCGACGGCCTCGCCGCGTCGATCGAGCGCAAGCTCTTCACGGTGAACACCGGGCACGCCACCGTCGCCTACCACGGGTTCCTCGCCGGTGCGGACCGGATCTCCGACGCCGTCGCGATGCCCGCGGTCCGTTCGGCGCTCGAGGCCGTGCTCGCCGAGACGAGCGACCTGCTCGTCCGTCGACACGAGCTCGACCCCGAGGTGCACCGGGCCTACGTGGAGGCCATCATCGGCCGCTTCGAGAACCCGCACCTGCCGGACACGGTCACCCGCGTCGGTCGCCAGCCGCTGCGGAAGCTCTCCCGCGACGAGCGGTTCGTGTCGCCGGCCGCCGCCCTCGCCGAGAACGGCACCGAGCCGACCGCGCTCCTCGACGCGATGGGTGCCGCACTCCGGTTCGACGTCGCGGACGACGAGCAGAGCGTCGAGTTGCAGGCGCTGCTGCACTCGGACCGATCGGACGCCGACATCGCCTCCGAGATCACCGGCCTCGGTGGCGAGCACCCGCTGCACGCCTCGTTCACGGGCCGGGTCGGCGCCGCCCGCGCCTGACGGGCGTCATCTGACCCGACGGGAGGCCCGGTACCAGCTGGTACCGGGCCTCCCGTCGCGTCTCGGTGCGGGTCCACCGCACGCTCGACGACGCCGTCACGTCCGCGAGTACCGTCGCGGACATGACGAAGCAGTGGGTGGCACCGCGTCCGGGCGGCAGTGACGTGTTCGAACTGGTCGACGTCGAGGTGCCGGCCCCGGGCCCCGGCGAGGTGACCGTCCGCGTCCGGGCCGCCGGGATGAACCCCGCCGACGCGAAGCACACGCAGCGGGGCGACCCGTCCGACTTCCCCGTGCCGATCGGTTACGAGGTCGCAGGCGTCGTCAGCGCCGTCGGACCCGACACGACGATCGCGTCCGGCCCGGTCACCGTCGGGGACGAGGTCCTGGCATTTCGGGTCCGCGGTGGCTGGACCGAGGAGCTCACGCTGCCCGCAGCGGACGTGTTCGCCAAGCCGCCGTCGCTCGGGTTCCCGGAGGCCGCGAACCTGCTGCTCGCGGGCACGACGGCGGCGGACCTCATCCGCGTCACGGGCGTGCGGCCGGGCGACACGGTGCTCGTGCACGGCGCCTCCGGGGCGGTCGGGGTCAGCCTGCTCCAGCAGCTCCGTGCGGTCGGCGCGCGTGCGATCGGCACCGCCTCCGAGGCGAACGCCGACACCGTCCGCGGACACGGCGGTACGTGGGTCGCGTACGGGGACGGACTGGAGGCCCGCGTCCGCGAACTCGCCGCCTCCGGTGTCGACGTGGCCCTGGACTGCGTCGGGTCGGACGAAGCCGTCGACGTCTCGTTGTCCCTGGTGGCGGACCGGAGTCGCATCGCGACCATCGCCGCCTTCGGGCGCGCGGAGGCGGCCGGCATCACCGCGATCGGCGGAGCGCAGCCCGACAGCGCCGCGTTCCGGGACTCGGTGCGGGCGCGCCTCATCGACCTGGCCGGGCGCGGCGAGCTCGTCGTGCCGGTCGCCCGGACCTACCCACTCACCGAGGCACGGGCAGCCCTCGAGCTGCTCGAGTCGGGGCACCCGGGCGGGAAGCTGGCGCTGCTGCCCTGACCCCTGGCCCTGAGCGGTGTCGACGCGGGCAGGTGCTGTGCGGGTGTCGTGGACGTGTGCCGTCGCGGCGCTGCTGTCCTGACGGAGCCGGGGCTGGCACACTGGGTCCAGCGCGCGGGGTCAGTGTGCGGGGGAGCAGGACGGCGGGACACGGGTCCCGGCGGTCGGCACCACCGTCCGGATCGCCGCGGGTACACCGACCCCGCACCCCGGAAGGAACCGCCGTGAGCGACCAGTACCCTCAGGACCCGTACGTCAAGCGTCCGGGTGACGAGCCCGACCCGTCGCAGGGGTCGCCGTACGGGCAGCAGCCGCCTGCGCAGTCGCCGTACGGGCAGCAGCCCTCCGGGTCTCCCTACGGGCAGCAGCCGACGCACCAGCCGCCGTACGGCCAGCAGCCCTCCGGGCAGCCGACGCAGCAGCCGCCGTACGGCCAGCAGGCCCCGTACGCGCAGCCCGGGCAGTACGGGCAGCAGTCGCCGTACGGGCAGCCCGGGCAGCCGGGTCAGTCTGGCCAGTACGGTCAGCAGCCGGGGCAGTTCGCCCAGCCGCAGTCGTACGGGCAGCAGCCGGTGGCGCAGGGCGAACCTCCGCTCTGGGCGCCCTGGTACGGCATCCCGTTCCCGAAGGCGTTCACGCGCTTCTGGAAGAAGTACGTGCGCTTCGACGGTCGTGCCAGCCGCAGCGAGTTCTGGTTCTGGGCGCTCTGGTGGGCAATCGGCAACATCGTCACAAACCTGATCGACACCGTCATCGGCGGCAGCGACTCGAACGTGGTCGGCGGACTCTGGGCGCTCGCGACCCTCGTCGGGTTCATCGCGCTCACCGTGCGCCGCCTGCACGACGTGAACTTCTCGGGCCTGCTGGCGCTGCTGTTCATCATCCCGCCGATCGGTGTGCTCTTCGCCATCGTGATCGGCTGCATCCCGTCCGTCCGTGAGGGTGCCCGCTTCGACCAGCCGAACCGCGGCTGATCGACGTCTCACGGCGGCCCTGCCACGTGGTCGGGCCGCCGTCGTGACCCGTGGGGCTGCCCCTCGGTCGGGGGTCGTCACGTTCCCCCCGGTGTGGACCGTTCCTGGTTGACTCAGAGCCGAGCACCACTCGACACCAGGGGAGACACCGTGAGCGACAACCCGCAGCAGCCGTACGGCAAGCCGGACGACCAGCAGCCGTACGGGCAGCAGGACCCCTACGGACAGCAGCAGCAGGGACAGCAGTACGGCCAGCAGGGCCAGCAGCAGTACGGGCAGCAGCAGTACGGCCAGCAGGGACAGCAGTACGGCCAGCAGCCGCAGGGCTACGGTCAGGCCGTCCAGACCGGGCCGAACGGTGAGCCGCCGCTGTGGGCGCCGTGGTACGGCATCTCGTTCCCGAACGCGGTCAAGCGGTTCTTCAAGAAGTACGTCCGGTTCGACGGCCGCGCCAGTCGGAGCGAGTTCTGGTGGTGGTCCCTCGCCAGCTTCATCGTGGTGGCCGTGCTGTACGCGCTGCTCGGCATCGGTGGCGCCATGTCGGACTTGCGGACTGACCCGACCACGGGAACGACCACCGGATCGTTCAGCGCGCTGTACTGGATCGCTACCGTGCTCCTGGTCGTCTTCGGCCTCGCGGTGGTCATCCCGAACCTCGCCATCACCTGGCGGCGTCTGCACGACGCGAACCTGGCCGGTCCGTTCTACTTCCTCGGGTTCATCCCGATCGTCGGCGGCATCATCGTGCTCGTGCTGACGGTCCTGCCCTCGAAGCGCGAGGGCCAGCGGTTCGACCGCCCCGAGCGCGGCTGACGCACCACACCACGACGAAGCCCTCCTGCCCCGGTCGGGGAGGAGGGCTTCGTCGTGGGCCGGAACGGACTGACGACTCAGACCACGCGGACGCGGGCCAGCGATCCGTCGACGACCAGGTCGCGGACGGTCGAGGTCGGGCTCGCGATCTCGAACCGGAGCGCACCGCCCGGCTGGTCGAACCACGGCCGCACGAACCGGACGGTGACGAGGAACGGTCGCTCGACGACGTACCGGTGCACCTCGGGGGAGGCGGCCGTGTGCGGCGGCAGCGATCGTGCCGGCAGCGGCGTCTCGAGCGGGTGCAGGAGGTAGCCGTCCGGTCCGCCGATGCGGTCCACGGGCACACCGGCCGGGATCTGGATCGTCAGTCCGGCGTCACCGGTCGCGGCGACCTGCTGCGCCAGCTGCGGGTAGGTCGACGCCGACCGGTCCCGCATCTGGTCGAGGTCGCTGCGACGGATGTCGCGCGCGTCCGGGAACGGCCGGTTCAGGAAGCGACGGAGCATCTCGACCGCGTCGGCCTCGTTGCCGGCCGTGGCCAGGCGACGGGCGGTGCCGTAGTCGACGACCTCGAGCGCGAAGGAGCCGGCGTCGACCGGGACGATGCGCAGTGCGCCCTCCACCGGCGGCTCGTGGAGCGTCTCGCCGGGGAGCTGCACGTACCGGACCGTGTAGCCGAGCTGATCCAGGATGGGGCGGGTGTCCGCGAACGTCATGAGCGGGAGCCTAGCGCGCCCGCCCATGACGTTCCTGTCGGCATCGGAGTGCTACGCCCGGCCGCGCATGACGGCCTGCTTGACCTCGGAGATCGCCTTCGTCACCTGGATACCGCGGGGGCAGGCGTCGGTGCAGTTGAAGGTCGTGCGGCAGCGCCAGACGCCTTCCTTGTCGTTGAGGATGTCCAGGCGCACGTCGGCCGCGTCGTCGCGGGAGTCGAAGATGAAGCGGTGCGCGTTGACGATCGCCGCGGGGCCGAAGTACTGGCCGTCGGTCCAGAACACCGGGCACGAGGACGTGCACGCGGCGCAGAGGATGCACTTGGTGGTGTCGTCGAAGCGGGCACGGTCGGCCACCGACTGGATGCGCTCCTTGCCCTTCTCCGGCGCCGACTTCGGCTGCAGGAACGGCTGCACCTCCCGGAACGACTTGAAGAAGGGCTCCATGTCGACGATGAGGTCCTTCTCGAGCGGCAGGCCCTTGATCGCCTCGACGTAGATCGGCTTCGAGATGTCGAGGTCCTTGATCAGCGTCTTGCACGCCAGGCGGTTGCGGCCGTTGATGCGCATCGCGTCGGAGCCGCACACGCCGTGGGCGCAGGAACGTCGGAAGGTCAGGGACCCGTCCTGCTCCCACTTGATCTTGTGCAGCGCGTCCAGGATGCGGTCGGTCGGCAGCATCATGACGTCGAAGTCCTGCCAGCGCGGCTCGTCGTCCACGTCCGGGTCGAACCGGCGGACGATCACCGTGACGGAGAACGATCCGGGAGGGGCGTCCTGCACGGTGTCGGTGCGGGGCGCGTCGGAGACCAGGGTGTCGGTCATCTCAGTACTTCCTCTCCATCGGCTGGTACCGGGTGATCACGACCGGCTTCCAGTCGAGCGTGATGTGGTCGTCGGCGAGGGACGAGTGCGGGTCGCCCGTCAGGTACGCCATGGTGTGCTGCATGTAGTTCTCGTCGTCGCGCTTCGGGTAGTCGTCGCGCATGTGGCCGCCGCGGGACTCCTTGCGGTTCCGTGCCGAGTACACGACGACCTCGGCCAGGTCGAGCAGGAACCCGAGCTCGACCGCTTCGAGTAGGTCGGTGTTGAACCGCTTGCCCTTGTCCTGCACCGAGACCTGCATGAAGCGGTTCCGGAGCGTGTGGATCGTCTCCGTCACGCGGGCGAGGGACTCGTCAGTGCGGAAGACCTGCGCGTTCTTGTCCATCTCCTCCTGCAGCTCCTTGCGGAGCACGGAGACCCGTTCGGTCCCGGTGGAGGCCCGGAGCTGCTCGAGCATGCCGCGCACGTTCGCCGCGGGGTCCTCGGGCAACGGCAGGAACTCGGCCGTCTGCACGTACTCGGCGGCGTTGTTGCCCGAGCGCTTGCCGAACACGTTGATGTCGAGCAGTGAGTTCGTACCGAGACGGTTCGAGCCGTGCACCGAGACGCAGGCGCACTCGCCGGCGGCGTAGAGACCCGGGACGACGGTGTCGTTGTCCGAGAGGACCTCGGCCTTGACGTTGGTCGGGATGCCGCCCATCGCGTAGTGCGCGGTCGGCATCACCGGCACCGGCTCGACGACCGGGTCGACGCCCAGGTAGGTGCGGGCGAACTCGGTGATGTCGGGCAGCTTCGTCTCGAGGACCTCGGCGCCCAGGTGGGTGCAGTCGAGCAGCACGTAGTCCTTGTTCGGCCCGGCTCCACGCCCCTCGGCGACCTCCTGCACCATGCAGCGGGCGACGATGTCACGCGGCGCGAGGTCCTTGATGGTCGGGGCGTAGCGCTCCATGAACCGTTCACCCGAGGCGTTGCGGAGGATCGCGCCCTCACCACGGGCACCCTCGGTCAGCAGGATGCCGAGGCCCGCGAGCCCGGTCGGGTGGAACTGGAAGAACTCCATGTCCTCGAGCGGCAGCCCGGTGCGCCAGACGATGCCCACGCCGTCGCCGGTCAGGGTGTGCGCGTTCGAGGTGGTCTTGAACATCTTGCCGAAGCCACCGGTCGCGAAGACCATCGCCTTGGCGTGGAACACGTGCAGCTCGCCGGTCGAGAGCTCGAACGCGACGACGCCGGCCGGCTGCTTGCGGGTGACGCCGTCGTCGCCCACCACGTCGACCATGATGAGGTCGAGCGCGTAGAACTCGTTGAAGAAGTTGACGCCGAGCTTCACGCAGTTCTGGAACAGCGTCTGCAGGATCATGTGGCCGGTGCGGTCGGCCGCGTAGCAGGCACGGCGGACCGGGGCCTTGCCGTGGTCTCGGGTGTGGCCACCGAACCGTCGCTGGTCGATCTTGCCCTCGGGCGTCCGGTTGAACGGCAGGCCCATGTTCTCGAGGTCGATGACCGCGTCGATGGCCTCCTTCGCCAGGATCTCGGCGGCGTCCTGGTCGACCAGGTAGTCGCCGCCCTTGATGGTGTCGAAGGTGTGCCACTCCCACGAGTCCTCTTCGACGTTCGCGAGGGCGGCCGCCATGCCGCCCTGCGCCGCTCCGGTGTGGGAGCGCGTCGGGTACAGCTTCGAGATGACGGCGGTGTTCGCCTTCGGACCGGCTTCGATGGCGGCCCGCATGCCGGCGCCTCCTGCGCCGATGATGACGATGTCGAACTGGTGGTGGTGCACGGTGATGTCGGTCACAGGGGTCTTTCGATCAGGAGGTGGAGCGTGCGGGGCGTCGGCGGGTGCGGTACGACGTCTACTGCGCGGGGCAGAAGGACGGCAGGTCCGCAGCGGCAGCGCCGGCGGGGCACGGGTCGAACGTCCAGCACACGAGCGTGCCGAGGACGATGAGGAGGACACACGCGACGAGCACGGCGCCGAGCAGGGTCTTGCGGACCCCGGCCTTGCCGACGTAGTCGTTGATGATCGTGCGCATGCCGTTCGAGCCGTGGATCAGCGCGAGCCAGAGCATCAGCGTGTCCCAGATCCGCCAGAACGGGCTCGCCCACTTGCCGGCGACGAAGGCGAAGTCGATCTGCTTGACGCCTTCGCCGGCGACCATGTTCACGAAGAGGTGGCCGAAGATGAGGACGACGAGCAGCACGCCCGAGGCCCGCATGTAGATCCAGCCCCACTTCTCCCAGTTGGTGGTGCGGCGGGCGGCGTCGGCGCTGCGGGGCCGTGCGACGGTCTCGGTGGTCATGACAGCCCTCGGTTCAGTTGAAGTCGGCGACGAGGTTCATGAGCTGGCGCGGCAGGAAGCCCGCGATCGCCACTGCCCAGAGCACGAGGACGACCCAGAACATGGCGCGCTGGTACTTCGGCCCCTTCGACCAGAAGTCGATGAGGATGATCCGCAGCCCGTTGAACGCGTGGAACACGATGGCGGCGACGAGGGCGATCTCGCCGAGGTTCATCAGCGGCGTCTTGTACGTGCCGATGACGGCGTTGTAGGCCTCGGGCGAGAGCCGGACCAGTGCCGTGTCGAGGATGTGCACGAGCAGGAAGAAGTAGATGGCGACGCCGGTGATCCGGTGCAGCACCCACGACCACATCCCGATCGAGCCGCGGTAGAGCGTGCCCTGCGGCGCGCGCGTCCGAGGTGCGTCGATCGACGTACCGTCGATGGTCACCTGCGGGGTGGCTGTCGCCGTCCCGCCTGCGGTCTGCTCGGCCATGAGCTCGCCTTCCCGTAGGGCCGGCGCACCGATCGGCGCGCCGTTGCCGTCGTGTTCGTGTGGAACGACACCATCCTACGTCCGGGCACCGACGTTCTCGTGCCACCCGGTGCGGGCGGTGCGGGGCACGGCCGGCGGAGCGCCGATCGTCCGCGCCGTCTCGTGGTGGGCGAGCAACTCGTCACCGACCGACTCCCACGTCGTGCCCTCGACCCGCAGTCGACCCGCGGAGCCCATCCGCTCGGCGAGTGCCCGGTCGGCGTGCAACCGCGCCACGGCCGCGCGGAGAGACAGCGCCGCTGCCGGGTCGTACAGCTCGCCGTCCAGACCCGGCGACACCAGGTCGAGCGGTCCGCCGGCGGCCGGGGCCACCACCGGCAGGCCGGCCGCGTGGGCCTCCTGCAGGGTCTGCCCGAACGTCTCGGCGGCCCCGGTGTGCACGAACACGTCGAGCATCGCGTACGCGTCCGCCAGCGCATCGCCGCGCAGCGGACCGGTGAAGGTCACGTCCAGGTGGCGCAGGCGCCGCTCGAGCAGCGCCCGGGAGGGACCCCCTCCTGCGACCACGACCCGGATGCCCGGCATGCCGCCGAGCTCCGCGAGCCGTTCGACCTCCTTCTCCGGTGCCAGCCGACCCACGTAGCCGACGACGGTCTCCCCGTTCGGGGCGATCCGCCGGCGCAGGGCCCGGACGTGGGCGGAGGAGCGACGGTCCGGGTGGAAGAGGGCCGTGTCCACACCACGACCCCAGCGGGCCACCCGTGGGACGCCCGCTTCCGCGAGCATCGCGGCCGTCGCCGAGGACGGCGCCAGCGTCAGCGACGCTCCCGCGTGGATGCGCCCGAGGACCCGGCGGACCAGCGGGGCCGCTGCGGACAGGCCGTTCCGTTGTGCGAACCCGGCCACGTCGGTCTGGAAGACGGCGACGGAGGGGATGCCGAGCCTCCCGGCCGCCGTGATCGCGCGCCCACCCAACAGGAAGGGGCTGGCGGCGTGCAGCACGTCGGCGCCAGACGCGGCGAGGATCGTGTCGAGGACCGGGTGCGGGAGCGCGACCGGGAACTGCCGGTACGCGACCGCGGGGATCCGGTGCACGTCGAAGCCCAGGTGCCGCTCCTGCTCGGAGCGCGACCGCCAGGCCGCCAGGCCGGGGGTGTCCGGGGCGATGACGACGGCCCGGTGGCCGCGACGTCGCAGGTGTTCGAGCACCGCGAGGACGCTCGTGGTGACGCCGTTGAGGGTGGGCAGGAAGCTCTCGGTCACGACGGCGACGGTCCTGGGGGACTCGTCGCCTCGCTCCACGCTGCGTGCGTTCATGGCACGGCCCATGCTCACGCCGACGCGTGGACGACCGGGGGGTGCGACGTGAACGCGGTGCGCGCGAGGGGTGAACAGACCGTGCGCCGACACCGGGGTCGTCCACGACACGTCCAGACGACGCGCAGCTGCCGCATGGGCGCGCCGGTACGGTGGGCGCGTGACGGACGCACTCGACGACTTCTACGCGATCATCCCGGCCGGCGGCATCGGATCGCGCCTGTGGCCGCTCTCGCGCGCCGACGCCCCGAAGTTCCTGCACGACCTGACCGGCTCCGGGTCGTCCCTGCTGCGGCAGACATGGGACCGGCTCGAGCCGCTCGCCGGACCCGACCGCATCATGGTCGTCACCGGCCGCGCCCACCGCGTCGCCGTCGAGTCGCAGCTCCCCGGGGTCGAGGACCACAACGTCGTGCTCGAGAGCGAGCCGAAGGACTCCACCGCCGCGATCGGTCTCGCCGCCGCGATCCTGCACCGCCGCGAGCCCGACGTCGTGATCGGCTCCTTCGCCGCCGACCACGTGATCGGCGACGCCCGCGGGTTCCGCCGGTCCGTCCGCGAGGCCGTCGCCGCCGCCCGCGCCGGGTTCATCACGACGATCGGCATCACGCCCTCCGAGCCCGCCATCGGCTTCGGCTACATCCACGCCGCCGACGAGTCGCTCGACGTCGCGGGCGCGACCACCGCACACGCCGTCCGGTCCTTCGTCGAGAAGCCCGACCTGAAGACCGCGAAGAAGTACGTCGCCGACGGGTCGTACCTCTGGAACGCGGGCATGTTCATCAGCCGCGCCGATGTGCTCCTCGCCGAGATCGGGCGCAACGAGCCCGAGCTGCTCGCCGGCATCGAGGAGCTCGCCGCCGCGTGGGACACCTCCGCGCGCGGGATCGTGGTCGACCGCATCTGGCCGACCCTGAAGAAGATCGCGATCGACTACACCGTCGCCGAGCCCGCAGCCGCCGCCGGACGCATGGCGGTCGTGCCCGGCGACTTCGACTGGGACGACGTCGGCGACTTCGCCTCGCTCGCGAAGCTGCAGTCCGGTGGGCGCAAGAACAACCTGGCCGTGCTGGGCGACAACGCTCGCATCCTGGCCGACTCGGCGAGCGGCATCGTCGTGTCGCAGAGCAACCGGCTGATCTCGCTGATCGGTGTCGAGGACATCGTCGTCGTCGACACCCCGGACGCGCTGCTCGTCACCACGAGCGCGAACGCACAGCGGGTCAAGGGCGTGGTGGACGCGCTGAAGATCAGTGGGCGGGACGACGTGCTCTGAGGGGTGGCGTGTTCTGAGGAGCACCCATCCGGAGACCAGGAGCGGCAAGCTGCGTTATCGTGGGTGGTCGCAGCGGGGGCTGCGGGGGAGCCTGGGGAGAGCAGATGGTCGACATCAAGTACGACGCGGGGGACGCGTCAGCGCTGACCCGTGCGCTGCGTACCGCGGATGGCGTGCTGCGCGGGCAAGCGGGCAAACGTTCCGGGGCGGTGTCGACAGGTCTGCAGGACTTCTCCGGGGCCTACGCGAAGCGGTTCCAGGATGCCGCCGTGATCGAGGCCGAGGACCGGGGCAAGCTCGCCGGGGTCCTCGCCGACTTCGCTGATGACATCGATGCAGTGAGTCGCCAGGCCGTGGAGGAACGTCAGCGGATCAGCGACCATGATGCGTGGAAGCAGCGAGAAGCACAACGCAACGCTTTCGTCCAGGCTTCCGGTGGCGGTGTCGCGGGGGTGGCAATGCCCCTGTGGGAGTTCGTCACGGACCACGAACCCTCGACCACGCCGATCACTCCGAAGCCGCTGACGGCGGCCTTCCACGCACGGCAGCGTCCGCACTCGGCCGGCGGCGATGGCAGCGGGAAGAGCTCGGCAGACCCGACCCACCTGCGCACCTTCGTGTCCACCACCCGCTCGGCCGACAGTGACGCCGACACCGAGCTGCAGCGGCTGCAGACCGCATGGTCGAGCTTCAAGGCATCGTGCAGCTGGGCGGTCGTGGACGGGCAGAGCGCGCTCTCCGGGTTCCGCCAGTACCTGCAGCACAACGAGTCGGACTGCACGTGGAGCGAGCACGTCGCCAGCGCCTTCGAGAAGGCAGGGGGAGCCGGAGCGCTCCCCGACATGGTGCTCGCCGTCGCCACGAACGGGCGGACGCCACCGGTGCTCGATGCGTTGTTCGCGGAGGGCCTGACCCCGGCCGAGGTCGCGAAGCGGTGGGCAGCGCTGGGGCTGTCGAAGGCCGATGCGCCGGCACTCCGCGCTCTACCGCAGTCGGTGCTCGAGAAGCTGGGCAACCTCGAGGGCGTTGCCTACTGGGCACGAGACACGGCCAACCGATCGGTGCTCGGTCTCCGCATCGACCAGCTCCAGAGCCAGCTGGCGACCGCGCAGACCGGGTCCGCCTGGTCGGGTCAGTACGGCACGCCGTTCCAGCAGCAGATCGCCTCGCTCGAGAAGGAGTTGAAGGCCTTGCTCAACATCGAGGCAACCCTGGGGAAGAAGGGCGAAGGCGCCCGGTCCCTGGTGTCCCTGACCGACGACGTCCCGCCGCTTGCAGCCGTCTCGATCGGTGACCTTGACACGGCGGACAACGTGACCTGGGCGGTGCCGGGGATGAACACCACGACGGCGGACATGTCGTCGTGGACAAACGCCGCACAGAACATCTACAACCAGCAGATCGTGGCCGCTGGCGAAGGCGAGCGTGCAGTCATCTCCTGGATCGGGTACGAGACCCCCGAAGAGACGACTGTCCTCGGCATGGACAAAGCGGAAGCCGGTGCCGAGAAGCTGGCGGCGTCCGTACACGGACTAGACGCTGTCCGGGCTGATGGCATGCCCACCACGAACATCGTCGCGCACTCGTACGGCACGACGACAGCGGGGGTCGCGCTCTCCCGGTCGGACATCCACGTCGACAGATTTGTTGCCCTGGCCTCCGCTGGTCTGCCGGATGCGGTCGATTCGGCGGACGACCTCCACGCCGGCGAGGTTTACGCCGGACAGGCACGGAACGTGCTCTTCGACGAAGGCGGAAAGGGGGACGAGTGGGCGACGGTAGGCCGGAGCTTCAGCCATGGCCATCACGTCGACCCGTCGAAGCCGGGCTTCGGTGCGACGACGTTCGGGGCGAACGGCGGTACTGCGGCTGACGGCACCACGACGAACCCGGTCTTGCACCACGATCCGTTGAACGCGGATGGTGGCGGATACCTCGACCAGAACACCGAAACGCTCTACAACGTGGGCGCGGCGACGACCGGACGGAAAGACAAATTGACGGAATTCGATCCGACTCCTCCGACCGTGCGAGACCAGTGGCTGTTGGGCGTCAGAGATCCCGACGGCGGAGAGTGATGTCGATGCGTACACGTGGTGTTCGGTTGGCCGGGATGCTTCTCCTCCTCGCGCTGTTCGGCGGATCGGCTGTCGGCTGTGCACAGAGTCCGGCCCCTGAACCGCAAGCAGAGAGGACACCCGCGGTGGATTCCGAGAGCGCGCAGCAACGAATGGTCGACGTCGTGAAGGACGCGACGGAGAGCCTCGGTGGTGACTGGAAAGTCCGGTCTGGACCGGACTACGCAGAAGCCTGCCGATTACCCGACGGGGACACCGGAGCAAAGTGGACGTACTTCCTCACCCGCGCGCAGACCGGCGACGTCTCTGCCGACGCGGCCAAGGTCGAAGCGCGTTGGAAGGACAGGGGGATGTCCATCGACCACCTGGGCACGAAGGCGGAGCCGACGGTCATCGGCCGGGGTGGCGATCACACCGATTCCATCAGCTTCTCCGTTGCACCCGGGCTCTACGTCATCCAGAGCGTTTCGCTCTGCTTCCCGGGTGATGCGGACCAACTCTGAACGAACACACCGCCGGCCGAAGGATGACTGGCAGATCAAGCCGGAGTCGGAGCGTGGTGTGCGGACCTGTGCTGGTCGCGGTCGGACTGCTCGTTACCGCTTGTGGGCAGCACCCTTCGGTCACGACCACCCCGCTCGCGACGGCGGCTGCGACGCCTGCGGCCGCGAAGCAGCAGATGGTCGATGCGGTGGATGACCTCACCGGACGGCTCGGCGGGGACTGGGACCAGGGCACGGGTCCGGACTACGCCGATGCGTGCGCCCTGCCGGACGGACAGCCGGGTGCGCAGTGGGTGGACGTCCGCACGCGTCCGTCGGTCGGGAACGTCACCGAGGACCTCCCCGTGGTCGAGGCCCACTGGAAGCGTCAGGGCATGACCATCGACCGGTGGGGTTCCACCGCTCATCCGACCCTCGTCGGCCGCGGCGGCGCGGCGACCGACTCGATCAGCCTCTCGGTCGCTGACGACCAGTACGGAGTCCAGGCGGTGTCGCTGTGCTTCCCCGGGGACGCCGATGAGCTCTGACATGATCGCCGCACGCCGATGGGCCCCGGCCCCGTGCGGTGTGCTCGTCGTCGGCACGCTCGTCGGCTGTGCAACGCCCGCTCCGACATCCACACCGACACCGGTGCTCGACGCGGACACGGCGCAGCGGCAGATGGTCGGGGTCGTCGACCGGGTGACCACCGCGTTGGGCGGCACATGGCAGCACGAGACCGGTCCCGACTACGCGGAGGACTGCCGGTTGTCGAACGGCGAGCCGGGTGCGCAGTGGCGCTTCCTCGTCACACGCGGCTCGATCGGGGACGTACCCGCGGACGTCGCCGCGGTGACGGCGCGGTGGAAGGGACAGTGTATGTCGCTGGACCGGTGGGGCACGCAGGACGAGCCCACGATCACGGGCCGTGGCGGTGGGACGACGAGGTCGATCAGTCTCTCGGTCGCCCCGGACCTGTACGGCGTCGAGGCCGTCTCGCTGTGCTTCCCCGGAGACGCTGATGCGCTCTGAGCACAGGCTCCGACGACGCCGGGGTCCTCGGCACCGGTGTGCTCGTCGTCGGCACGCTCGCCGGCTGCTCCGCGGCAGGTCCGGCCCCCGCACCGGCACCGACGTCCGAGCACGCTACCCCGGCCGTCGACCGGGACGTCGCGCAGCAGCAGATGGTCGACGCCGTCGAGGCGGTCACCGGTCGACTCGGTGGGACGTGGCAGCCGCGGACCGGCCCCGACTACCTGGAGGACTGCCGGCTCCCCGACGGCGACCAGGGTGCGAAGTGGCGGTACCTCGTCACCCGCGCGTCCAGCGGCGACGTGACCCAGGACGTCACCGCCACCGAGGACCGGTGGACGGAGCAGGGCATGACGATCGACCACTGGGGGACGGCGGACCGCCCGACCATCGTGGGTCGTGGTGGCGGGCGGACCGACTCGATCCGGCTGACGGTGTCGGAGGGGCAGTACGCGGTCCAGGCTCTCTCGCTGTGCTTCCCCGGCGACGCGGACGAGGACTTCTGAATCACCCTGCGGACCGGCGGATGTGGGGGATGCCTGCACGATCCTCCAGGCCGACGCCCGACTGTAGCGCTCCATCACGAAACCCCGCGAACTGGGGTCACGGACGAGCCATCGCGTTTCCGGCGCGTTACGACGCGGTCGCGATCGCGTAACCGATGTCGGAGGGCCTGCAGACCGGTCCTGTACCGCCCGGCCGGTCGTGTACTGTCCTCACGATCGCCCGGTGCGCAGTGACTCCGGGCCGACTCCCGATCTCCCCGGAGGAACCCCCGTGTCATCTCGTACCCGCCGCGTCGCCATGAGCGGCCTCGCGCTCGTCGGCACCGTCGCCGTGCTCGCCGGCTGCGCATCCGCACCGTCCGACTCGACCTCGTCCAAGAAGTCCGACTTCCTGCCCTGCATGGTGTCCGACGCGGGCGGCTTCGACGACAAGTCGTTCAACCAGCTCGGCTTCGAGGGCATGAAGGACGCCGCGTCCGAGCTCGGTGCCCAGTACAAGGACGCCGAGTCCAAGGACGCCACCGTCTACGACTCGAACATCCAGCAGCTCGTCAACCAGAACTGCAACCTCATCGTCACGGTCGGCTTCAACCTCGCCGCCTCGACGAAGAAGCAGGCCGCGGCGAACCCCGACACCGACTTCGCGATCATCGACGACAACTCGATCAACGCGAAGAACGTCAAGCCGATCACGTTCGACACCTCGCAGGCGGCGTTCCTCGCCGGCTACGCGGCCGCGTCGTACTCGAAGTCCGGCACCGTCGGTACCTTCGGCGGCATGCAGATCCCGACCGTCACCATCTTCATGGACGGCTTCGCGGACGGCGTCGCGTACTACAACGAGCAGAAGAAGAAGGACGTCAAGGTCGTCGGCTGGGACGTCGAGAGCCAGAAGGGCTCCTTCACCGGTGGCTTCGAGGCCGGCACCCAGGCGAAGTCGGTCGCGCAGTCGCTGCTCGACCAGGACGCCGACGTTATCCTGCCCGTCGGTGGCCCGATCTACCAGTCCGCCGCAGAGGCGATCAAGGACGCCGACAACGGCTCCGTCCTCATCGGCGCGGACAGCGACCTCTACGAGGCCGACCCCCGCTACAAGGACATCGCCTTCACCTCGATCGAGAAGGGCATGAAGCCCGCGGTCAAGGACGTCGTCGAGCAGGCCGCCAAGGGCAACTACTCGAAGACCCCGTACGTCGGCACGCTGAAGAACGACGGCGTCGGCATCGCGCCGTTCCACGACTACGAGTCCAAGGTCGACTCGGGTCTGCAGGGTGAGCTCGACGAGATCAAGGCCGGCATCATCGACGGCTCGGTCAAGGTCGACACCGAGGCATCCGTCAAGTAGTCCGACGAACGCGGGCGGGGGATCACTCCTCCGCCCGCGTTCTCGCGCGCACGGGGACCCGTGCGCGCCCGAGACAGAAATAGACTCACCGACATGAAGCTCGAACTCCGCGGCATCACGAAGCGGTTCGGCACCCTGGTCGCCAACGACCACATCTCGATCACCGTCGAACCGGGCGAGGTGCACTGTCTCCTCGGCGAGAACGGTGCGGGCAAGTCGACCCTGATGAACGTCCTCTACGGCATGTACCAGGCCGAGGAGGGCGAGATCCTGCTCGACGACGTCGTCCAGCACTTCGACGGACCGGGCGACGCCATGCGCTCCGGCATCGGCATGGTGCACCAGCACTTCATGCTCGTCCCCGTCTTCACCGTGGCCGAGAACGTCATGCTCGGGCAGGAGGAGACGGCGTTCGGTGGCCGTCTCGACCTCGCCGGTGCCCGCAGGCGTGTCCGTGAGATCTCCGAGCGGTTCGGGTTCGACGTCGACCCCGACGCCCGGGTCGAGGACCTGCCTGTCGGTGTCCAGCAGCGCGTGGAGATCATCAAGGCGCTCTCCCGTGACGCCTCCGTGCTGGTGTTCGACGAGCCGACGGCCGTCCTCACCCCGCAGGAGACCGACGAGCTGATGGGCATCATGGGCCAGCTCCGCGAGGCCGGCACCGCCATCGTCTTCATCACGCACAAGCTCCGCGAGGTCCGTGAGGTCGCCGACCGCATCACCGTGATCCGCCTCGGCAAGGTCGTGGGGGAAGCGTCCCCGACCGCGTCGAACAGCGAACTCGCGGCGCTGATGGTCGGCCGCAGCGTCGAACTCGTCGTCGAGAAGGCCCCGGCCACCCCGGGCGAGGCAGCCCTGGTCGTCGAGGGTCTCACCGTCACCGACCCCGCCGGCCTCGTGCTGGTCGACGACGTCTCGTTCACGGTCCGCCGTGGCGAGGTGCTCGCGATCGCGGGCGTGCAGGGCAACGGCCAGACCGAGCTGACCGAGGCGATCATGGGCCTCGAGCCGGTGCGCTCCGGCCGGATCACCCTGGACGGGCGCGAGGTCACCGGCCGCAGCGTCAAGCAGATCCTGGACGCCGGAGTCGGGTTCGTCCCCGAGGACCGCAAGGAAGACGGCCTGGTCGGCGAGTTCACCATCGCCGAGAACCTCATGCTCGACCGCGCCGACGCCGCCGACTTCGTCCGTGCCGGCACCATCCGCGCCGCCGAGCGGGACGCCTTCGCCGACGAGAAGATCGCGGAGTTCGACATCCGCACGCCCGGCCGGACCACCGCGGCCGGCCGGCTCTCCGGCGGCAACCAGCAGAAGATCGTCCTGGCCCGCGAACTCAGCCGCCCCCTGCGGCTCTTCGTCGCCGCGCAGCCCACCCGCGGCATCGACGTCGGCTCGATCGAGTTCGTGCACAAGCGCATCGTCGAGACCCGCGACAGCGGCGTCCCGGTGATCGTCGTCTCCACCGAGCTCGACGAAGTCGTCGCGCTCGCCGACCGGATCGCCGTGATGTACCGCGGCGCGATCGTCGGCGTCGTCCCCGCGTCCACACCCCGGGACGTCCTCGGACTCATGATGGCGGGCGAACTGCCCGCAGGAACGGAGCTCGCCGCGTGAGCGACCCCACGCCGCAGCACGACGGCCCCACGCCGTCGGACCGCACCACACCCACCCACGCGACAACGGGCCTCCCGGCCGACGCCGACACGACGCGTGCCGACGCGACGCGTGCCGACGCGACCCCCGCCGTCGACGACCGCCTGCAGGAGGTCACCGGCGCACCGCACCTGATGACCGACTCGGCGACCGACAGCGAGCGCCGCGAAGGACGCTGGAGCGACGCACTCCGGAGCATCGTGAACGGCTCGGTCCTGACCACCGTCCTCGCAGTGGTCCTGGCCCTCGTCGCCAGCGGTGTCCTCATCGCCCTCACCGACAAGGACGTCCAGGCCGCAGCCGGGTACTTCTTCGCCCGTCCGCTCGACACGCTCCGGGCGGTCGGGACGGCCGTCGGCGGTTCGTACTCGTCGCTGTTCCAGGGCTCGGTCATCAACTTCGGTGCCCCGTCGTTCGCGACCGCGATCGCCCCGATCACGCGCTCCGTCGACTACGCGGTGCCGCTCGTCGCCGCCGGTCTCGGCGTCGCGGTCGCGTTCCGCACCGGCCTGTTCAACATCGGCGGTCAGGGACAGGTCCTGATGGCCGCCGCGGCCGCCGGCTGGGTCGGGTTCTCGTTCGACCTGCCCGCCGTCGTGCACATCCCGCTCACGATCCTCGCCGGCATCGTCGGCGGTGCGGTGTGGGCAGGCATCGTCGGGCTCCTCAAGGCCCGGACCGGTGCCAACGAGGTCGTCCTGACGATCATGCTCAACTACGTCGCGCTGTACCTGGTGAGCTTCATGCTCCGCACCCCCGGCCTCCTGCAGGCCGGCGGCAGCCCGAACCCGATCTCGCCGGCGACCCGCGACTCGGCGGTCCTGCCGTCGCTGTTCGGCTCCCGGTTCGGCATCGACGTCGGCTTCATCGTCGCCCTCGTCGCGGTCGTCGTCGTGTGGTGGCTGATGAACAAGTCGTCCCTCGGCTTCCGCTTCCGCACGGTGGGCGAGAACCCCCGTGCCGCTCGCGTCGCCGGCATGAGCGTACCGATGCTCACCATCTGGGTGATGGTCATCTCGGGTGCCCTCATCGGCATCGCCGGCGCCTACCAGGTCGAGGGTGCCGTCACGACCGGCTTCACCTCGGGCATCGACGCCGGCATCGGGTTCGACGCGATCACCGTCGCGCTGCTCGGCCGCTCGAAGCCGTGGGGCACCTTCTGGGCCGCGATCCTGTTCGGGGTGCTCAAGAACGGTGGCTACGCGATGCAGGCCGCCAACGGCATCCCGATCGACATCGTCGGCGTCATCCAGGCACTCATCGTCCTGTTCATCGCGGCCCCGCCGCTCGTCCGCGCGGTCTTCCGGATCCCGCAGCCGGGCGCACGTCGTCGCACCCGTAAGAACTCCGAGCGGAAGGCGGTCGCCGCGTGAGCACCCTCAGTCCCACCGCGGTCCCGGCGACCCCCGTCGCCGACCGTGCGGTCGAGACCACCCGCAGCTGGAAGGCACCGATCGCGTTCGCCGTGTTCTCGGTGCTCGCCGCCGTGCTGTTCCTCGGCGTCCGCCGTGGCGGCACGACCACGTTCCGACTCGCCAACGCCGGTGACTTCGTGCAGCTGCCGAACGTCGGTCTGCCGTCGCTGGCGACCGGCGTGGTGGTCGTCGTCCTGCTGTCGTTGGGCACCGCCGTCGCCTTCTTCCTGGTCGGGCGGTACCGTCCGGTGCCGCTGTGGCTGACGAGCGTCTTCGCGGTCGTCTTCGTCGTCGGGTTCCTCACCTGGGCAGCCGCCGGCAAGACGATCCCGCTGCCCGGCCTGTTGGTCGGCGCGATCGGCCTCAGCGTCCCGCTGGTGTTCGGCGCCCTCGGCGGGGTCATCTCCGAGCGCGTCGGCGTCGTGAACATCGCCATCGAGGGACAGTTCCTCGCCGGTGCGTTCACCTCGGCGCTCATCGCCTCGCTGACCGGGTCCGCCTGGGTCGGGTTGATCGGTGCGCTCGTCGCAGGTGTGCTCGTGTCGTTCGTCCTCGCGGCGTTCAGCATCAAGTACCTCGTCGACCAGGTCATCGTCGGTGTGGTCATCAACGCGTTCATCTCCGGGCTCACCGGGTTCCTGTACTCGCAGGTGCTCTCGCCGTCCGAGACGACCCTGAACGTCGGCATCCGCTTCCCGAAGACCGAGATCCCGGTCCTGCACCAGATCCCGGTGATCGGCCCGGTGTTCTTCGAGCAGACCGTCATCGTCTACCTGGCGTACATCGCGGTGGCCGTGGTGACCTTCGCCCTGTTCAAGACCCGCTGGGGCCTCCGCCTCCGCGCGGTCGGCGAGCACCCGGAGGCGGCGGACACCGTCGGCATCAACGTCACCGGCACGCGCTTCTGGAACGTCTCGCTCGCCGGTGCGATCGCGGGTCTGGGCGGCGCCTACTTCACGCTCGACGCGGTCGGTCCGTTCACGAAGGACATGACGGCAGGCGCGGGCTACATCGCCCTGGCCGCGGTCATCTTCGGCCGGTGGGACCCGATCAAGGCGACGCTGGCAGCCCTGCTGTTCGGCTTCGCGTCGAACCTGCAGAACACGCTCGGAGCGATCAACTCGCCGGTGCCCAGCGAGTTCCTGCTGATGCTGCCCTACGTCGTGACGATCTTCGCGGTCGCCGGTCTGGTCGGGCAGTCGCGGGGTCCGGCGGCGTCCGGCAAGCCCTACATCAAGAACTGAGCGATCGGCGGGACACCGGTGTCCGTCGGTGCGAACCGCGTCGACACGCGGTTCGATGGACCGACACCGGTGTCCCGCTGTACGACACCGCACGACGGCGCGCGAGAGCGCGCGACACCGCACCACGCACGGGAGGCACGCCACATGACCGACACGAACGCTGCGGGAGACCACGGGGTCGGCACCGACCCCGAGACCGGCGAGCCGGTCTGGACGGACCCGGCCACGAGCCTCCCGGCCGACGCCGAGGCACCGATCGACGGGAGCGCCCACGTCGACGTCGACGTGGACTGGGACGCTCTCCGCGAGGCGGCCACGACCGCGATGGGCCGCGCCTACGTGCCGTACTCGTCCTTCCCGGTGGGGGCCGCGGCGCTCACCGACGACGGCCGGATCGTGTCCGGCTGCAACGTCGAGAACGCCTCGTACGGTGTGACCCTGTGTGCCGAGTGCTCGCTCGTGTCGCAACTGTTCATGACAGGCGGCGGCAAGCTCGTCGCGTTCACCTGCGTCGACGGCGACGGGGCGACCCTGATGCCGTGCGGCCGCTGCCGCCAGCTGCTGTTCGAGCACTCCACCGAGGGCATGCTCCTCGAGACGGTCTCGGGCATCCGCACCATCGACGAGGTCCTGCCGGACGCCTTCGGCCCGCGGACCCTCGCCACCTACCGGCAGGAGCACTGACATGGCCGTCGAGCCGTTCGACACCGTCGACCTCATCCGCACGAAGCGCTCCAGCGGGACCCTGTCCACCGCCGAGATCGACTGGCTCGTCGACGCGTACACGCGCGGCTACGTCGGCGACGAGCAGATGGCCGCGCTCGCGATGGCGATCTTCCTCAACGGCATGGAGCGTCGGGAGATCCGGGACCTCACGCTCGCGATGATCGCGTCGGGGGAGCGGATGTCGTTCGGCTCGCTCGGCAAGACCACGGTCGACAAGCACTCCACCGGAGGCGTCGGCGACAAGATCACCCTGCCGCTCGCACCGCTCGTCGCCACGTTCGGCGTCGCGGTGCCGCAGCTCTCCGGCCGCGGACTCGGGCACACCGGTGGCACGCTCGACAAGCTCGAGTCGATCCCGGGATGGCAGGCGGCACTCTCGAACGAGCGCATGACGGCGGTGCTGCAGGACGTCGGTGCCGTCATCTGTGCCGCGGGCTCCGGCCTGGCACCCGCCGACAAGAAGCTCTACGCCCTCCGTGACATCACCGGCACGGTCGAGTGCATCCCGCTCATCGCGTCGAGCATCATGTCGAAGAAGATCGCCGAGGGCACCGCAGCGCTCGTCCTCGACGTGAAGTTCGGCTCCGGCGCGTTCGTGGCGGACTTCGAGCAGTCGAAGCTGCTGGCGCAGACGATGGTCGACCTCGGCAAGGACGCCGGGGTCGCGACGTCGGCGCTCCTCACCGACATGGAGGTCCCGCTCGGCCTGACGATCGGCAACGCCCTCGAGGTCCGTGAGTCCGTCGAGGTCCTCGCCGGCGGCGGTCCCGCCGACGTGGTGTCGCTGACCCTCTCGCTCGCGGAGGAGATGCTGCGCCTGGCCGGGGTCACCGACGCGGACCCGGCCGCCGCGCTCGCCGACGGCCGCGCGATGGACACCTGGCGCCGGATGATCGAGGCGCAGGGCGGCGCCGCCTCGGCCGCACTGCCGGTCGCAGCGGAGACGCACGTCGTCACCGCCACCGAGTCCGGTGTGCTCACCACCCAGCAGGCGCTCCCCTTCGGCATCGCGGCGTGGCGCCTGGGTGCCGGACGGGCCCGGGCGCAGGACCCGGTGCAGGCCGGCGCCGGCATCGAGCTGCACGTCAAACCGGGTGACGCCGTCACCGCCGGCCAGCCGCTGTGGACGCTGCACACCGACGAGCCGGCCCGCTTCGAGCGGGCCCTCGAGTCGCTCGAGGGGGCGTGGTCGATCGGGGAGTCCGCGCCCGAGCGCGGACCGATCGTGCGCGAACGGATCCAGTAGCGGCCCGCTGCCCGCATCGCACCATCCGGACCGGAGGCTCCCCGCACGACGTGTGGGGAGCCTCCAGTCCGTGGTCCACACCCTTGTCGACGGCGCCCTGCGGCGGCCGGTGACCACCGGTAGCCTTGTGCGCATGAGCGACGCCGCCCCCATCTACCGCCTGCCCGACGCCGGAGCGGTCATCAACGACCTCCCCAAGGTCTCGCTGCACGACCACCTGGACGGCGGCCTCCGCCCCGCGACGATCATCGAGCTCGCCGCGACCGACGGCGTCGAGCTGCCGACCACCGACCCGACCGAGCTCGCCACGTGGTTCGCCGACCAGTCGAACTCCGGCTCCCTGGTCGAGTACCTCAAGACCTTCGACGTGACCACCGCGGTCATGCAGACCGCAGCCGGTCTGACCCGCGTCGCGAAGGAGTTCGTCGAGGACCTCGTCGCGGACGGCGTCGTCTACGGTGAGATCCGCTGGGCGCCGGAGCAGCACCTGCAGCGTGGCCTGACCCTCGACCAGACGGTGGAAGCCGTGCAGGCCGGGATCGAGGAAGCGGTCGACGCCGCCGGCGGGTCCATCCGGATCGGCCAGCTCGTCACCGCCATGCGGCACGCCGACCGGTCGATGGAGATCGCCGAGCTCGCCGTCCGCCACCGCGACCACGGCGTCGTCGGCTTCGACATCGCCGGCGCCGAAGCCGGGTTCCCGGCGTCGGACCACCGTGCGGCGTTCGACTACCTGGCCTCCGAGCTGTTCCCGGTCACGGTGCACGCCGGTGAAGCCGACGGTCTCGCGTCGATCCGCTCGGCGCTCGTCGACGGTCGCGCACTGCGACTCGGCCACGGTGTCCGCGTGTTCGAGGACGTCTCGCTGGCGGACGGCGGCGACGGCTCTATGCTCGCCACCCTCGGCGAGGTCGCGTCCTGGGTCCGCGACCGTGAGATCCCGCTCGAGGTCTCGCCGTCCTCGAACCTGCAGACCGGCGCCATCGCCGCGTGGGGTGACGACCTGGCCGACCACCCCATCGACGTCCTGTACCAGCTCGGGTTCCGCGTCACGGTGAACACCGACAACCGCCTGATGAGCAACACCTCGCTGTCGAAGGAGCTCGCGCTGCTGGCCGGCACGTTCGGCTACGACCTCGACGACCTGGCCGCGTTCCAGATCAACGCCGCGCTCGGGACCTTCCTGCCGCTGGAGGACCGTGAGGAGATCATCGCCGCGATCACCGCCGGGTACGCGGAGGCCTGAGTCGATGGGCCTGCCACCGCTGCCGGACCCGGCCGTCGTCCTCGGGGCGTCCGCGTCGTCGTGGCGTGACGCGCTGCGGACGGCCGGCGGCGCCCTCGTGGCCTCCGGAGCGACCACCGATGCGTACACCGACGCCATGATCGGCATGGTGGAGGAACACGGGGCGTACATCGTCATCTCGCCGGGGCTGGCGTTCGCGCACGCCCGGCCGGGGTCCAGCGTGCTGCGTGACGGTCTGGCGGTCGTGACCCTCGCCGCACCGGTCGTGTTCGGGCACCCGCACAACGACCCGGTCTCGGTCGTCCTCGGCCTGGCCGTGGCCGAGGTCGGGACGCACCTCGAGTCGATCGGCGCGATCGCGAACCTGTTCAACGACGCCTCGGTCACCGGGCGGCTCGCTGCCGCCGTCACGGCCGACGAGGTCCGGGCCATCATGGGAGTGACGACGGCATGAAGATCGTGACCATCTGCGGCGCGGGCATCGGTGCCAGCGCGATCCTCAAGGTGAACGCGGAGAAGGCGCTGGCGACGCTCGGACTGACCGCAGAGGTCGTCGCGGCCGACGTCGCCTCGGTGCGGGACGTGTCCGACGACGCCAACGTGATCCTCACGAGCCAGGAGTTCGTCGAGGCCGTCGGGACGACGTACGCCGAGGTCATCGTGATCCGGAACCACTTCGACCAGAGCGAGATCACGGCGGCTGTGGAGAAGGCGCTGGGCTGACCGGCCGCCCGGTACGATCGGCGCATGGTCAGCACCGAGAACCCCCTGAACGACCCCGCCGTCGACCCCTTCGACGTGGCCCGCGACGCCGCCGCAGTGATCGCTGAGCGGTCCGGTATCGAACGCCACGACGTCGCCCTGACGCTCGGCTCCGGCTGGGGCAAGGCCGCCGACCTGCTCGGGGAGACCGTCTCCGAGATCCCCGCGGCGGACGTCCCCGGGTTCAGTGCCTCGGCCGTCCCCGGGCACTCCGGCACCGTCCGGTCGATCCGTCTCGCCGACGGACGGCACGCGCTCGTCATCGGTGCCCGGACCCACTACTACGAGAACCACGGCGTGCGTCGCGTCGTGCACAGCGTGCGGACCGCCGCTGCCACGGGTGCCTCGGTCATGGTCCTCACCAACGGTGCCGGGGGCATCAAGGAGACCTGGACGCCCGGCACCCCGGTCCTCATCAGCGACCACATCAACCTGACCGCCGACAGCCCGCTCGAGGGTGCGACGTTCGTCGACCTGACCGACCTGTACTCGGCACGCCTCCGTGCGGTCGCGAAGTCCGTCGACCCGTCCCTCGACGAAGGCGTCTACACGCAGTTCCGCGGCCCGCACTACGAGACCCCGGCCGAGGTCCAGATGGCGAAAGCGATCGGCGGGCACATCGTCGGCATGTCGACGGCGCTCGAGGCCATCGCCGCTCGTCAGGCCGGCATGGAGATCCTCGGCTTCTCGCTCATCACGAACCTGGCAGCCGGCATCCAGAAGACGCCGCTGTCCCACACCGAGGTGCTCGAGGCCGGCAAGCAGGCCGAGCCGGTCATCGCCGACCTGCTCGCCCGCGTGGTGGCGGCACTGTGAGCGTCGTCGACACCGCCAGGGCCTGGATCGAGCAGGACCCCGACGACGAAACCCGGGCCGAGCTCCAGCAGCTCGTCGACGCCGAGGACACGGAGGAGCTCGCAGCCCGCTTCGCCGGACGGCTGGAGTTCGGCACCGCGGGCCTCCGGGCCGAGCTCGGAGCGGGTCCGCTCCGCATGAACCGCGTCGTCGTGACGCAGGCCGCCGCGGGGCTCGCCCGCTTCCTCATCGACTCCGGCCGCGATCGCAGCGTCGTCATCGGCTACGACGGCCGGGTCAACTCGGACGTCTTCGCGCGGGACTCGGCCGAGGTCATGCGCGGCCTGGGTCTCGACGTGACGCTGCTGCCCTCGGCGCTGCCGACACCGCTCGTCGCGTTCGCCGTCCGGCACCTGGGCGTCGGCGCGGGCGTCATGGTGACGGCGAGCCACAACCCGCCGCGGGACAACGGCTACAAGGTGTACCTCGGCGGGGACGACGAGGGCTCGCAGATCGTGCCGCCGGTCGACGGTGAGATCGCCGCCGCCATCGACGTCGTCGCATCCGGGGACATCCGCTCGCTCACCCGGGCGACGGACTACACCGTCGCCGATGCGTCGCTCGTCCAGGCCTACGTGGACGCGACGGCTGCGACCGTACCGGCCCCGGGCCTCCCGGCCGATGCGCAGCCGTCCGTCGTCTACACGGCCATGCACGGGGTCGGGTGGGAGACCGCTCGCGCGGTGTTCGCGCAGGCGGGCTTCCGCGAGCCGGCGGTCGTGCCGGAGCAGATCGAACCGGACGGCGCCTTCCCGACCGTCTCGTTCCCGAACCCCGAGGAGCCGGGCGCCATGGACCTGGCGATCGCCCGGGGTGTCGCGGTGGGTGCCGACCTGGTGATCGCGAACGACCCGGACGCCGACCGACTGGCGCTCGCGATCCCGGACGGCTCCGGCTCGTACCGGCGTCTCGCTGGCAACGAGGTCGGATGGCTCCTCGGCTGGCGCGCCGCCGCACGGGCCGCCGACGCCGGCGTGACCGGGGTGCTCGCCGCGTCGATCGTGAGCTCGCCCGCCCTCGCACGCGTCGCCGAGCAGTACGGACTCGGGCACCGGGACACGCTGACGGGCTTCAAGTGGGTGTCCCGCGTGCCCGACCTGCTCTTCGGGTACGAAGAGGCGCTCGGGTACCTGGTCGACCCGCAGGTCATCCGCGACAAGGACGGCATCTCCGCTGCACTGGAGCTGCTGTCGCTGGCGACCGAACTCGCTGCCGAGGGCAAGACCATCGCGGACCAGCTCGAGGCGTTCGCTGAGCGGTTCGGTGCCTTCGCCTCCGGGCAGGTGGCCACACGCGTGGACGACCTGTCACGCATCGGGGAGATCATGGCGTCGCTCCGGACGTCCACCCCGACGGACCTCGGCGGTGTCGAGATCACGTCGGTGACGGACTTCCTCGACGGGGTCGAGGGCTTCCCGCCGTCGGACATCCTGCGCTTCGACCTGGACGGTGGCGCGCGGGTCATCGTCCGCCCGAGTGGTACCGAGCCGAAGGTGAAGGTCTACATCGACACGGTCGCTGGGACCTCCGCCGAAGCCACCGCGCTGGCCGACCGCCTGGCCGCGGCCGTCCGCCCGCTGGTCTCGTAGGGCGGCGCCGCCGCGCCGCCGCGTCGCGCCTGCGCCTGCGCCTGCGCACAACAGGAACTCGCTCGCGCCGCTGCATCCCGCGGTTCGAGCGGGTTCCTGTTGTGCGGCGTCAGTCGAAACCGGGCTCCTGCACGACAGCGGGAGCCAGCGCGGTCGTCCACAGGGTCGGCGAACGTCCTGCGGTGGCGGTGGGCGTCCGTGAGGCTGAGGAGATGCAACGACTCGAGATCATCAGGGGTGGGAGCGTCGACCCCACCGGCCGTCGCGGTCGGGACCTCGTCGCAGCGGCCGACCGGGGCGCACTCGTCCGGCCCGCACCCGGCAGGTTCGTCGACGCAGAGCGCTGGCGGGCGGCGGACGCCCGCGTCCGCCATCTTGCTCGCCTCGACGTGGTCGACGAGTTGACCGCTCCGCGCCTCGTGCTGTCCCATGTGTCAGCCCTCGCCCTGCACGGGCTGCCCTGGAGCGGTGAGTTCCCCGAGGTCGTCGATGTCATCGATCCCGAGCGGGAGACGTCCCAGTCCCTCCGGCTGCTGCGGAAGCACCCCGGGAAGGGCCGGTCGATGGGTCTCGCCCGGGCATCCTCGGGCCGGCCGGTCACGGACCTCCGGAGCACCGTCGTCGACATCGCGCTCACGCAGGACCTCCGACGTTCCGTGCCCGTCCTCGACGTCGCGCTCCAGCGCGGTGTCGACCGGTCGACGCTCCGAGCTGAGCTGAACGTCAAGAGGGCCGTGCACGGCCGGGATCGTGCACGGTTCGCGATCGAGTTCGCCGACCCAGGCAGTGGCTCGGTGGGGGAGTCGATCGCCCGTGTGGCGTTGGACGAGCTCGGAGCGCCGCGGGCCGAACTCCAGACCGAGTTCCACGACGCGGCGGGCTTCGTGGCGCGGGTCGACTTCTGGTTCCCCGACCACGGCGTCGTCCTCGAGTTCGACGGTGCCGCGAAGTACCGGCACCCGGCCATGCGCGCCGCGGGCCTCACCGCGGAGGACGTCCTCCTCCAGGAGAAGCGCCGCGAGGACCGGCTCCGCCGTGTGTCCGACGTCCGTCGAATCGGTCGGTTCGGGTGGCCGGAGACGCAGGACACGGAGCGGCTCCGAGCGCTGCTGCTGGGGCTGGGCCTCCCGCTCGAGACCCGACGTTTCCGCCGGATCCGCTGACGCTGCGTCCGCTGGTTCCAGCTTGCGCCGCACAACAGGAACCGCCCCAAACCGCGGGAAGCCGTGGTTCGGGGCGGTTCCTGTTGTGCGCAGCCGATCGGCACCGGGCGCCGGGCGCCGCGGGGGGACCTACGTGAGCTCGAGCAGGACGTGACCCGAGGAGACCGTCCGGCCGACGGGGGCGTTCAGGCCGGTGACGATGCCGTCCTTGTGTGCCTGGACAGGCTGCTCCATCTTCATGGCCTCGAGGACGACGAGCAGGTCGCCCTTCACCACGGTGTCACCCTCGGCGACCGCGAGCTTCACCACGGTGGCCTGCATGGGCGACGCGACCGACGAACCCGACGCCGCACGGCCACCCTTGACGCCGGAGGACCGACGCTTCGGGGGAGCGGACGGGCCGGACGGACGACGCGCGCCGCCGGCACCACCACCGACGATCGAGGGCATGGTCACCTCGATGCGCTTGCCCTGCACCTCGACGACGACGCTCTCGCGCTCGCCCGGCGCGGGCAGCTCCTCGGGGGAACCGCTCCAGGCCGGGATGTCGTTCACGAAGTCCGTCTCGATCCACTGCGTGTAGACCGAGAACGGCGTCGCGTCGTCGGTGGCGAACGCGGGGTCCGCGACGACGGCACGGTGGAACGGGATGACCGTCGGCAGGCCGGCGACCTCGAACTCGGCCAGGGCACGACGGGACCGCTCGAGCGCCTCTGCACGCGTGGAACCGGTGACGATGAGCTTCGCGAGCATCGAGTCGAACGAGCCCGAGACGACGTCGCCGGACACCACGCCGGAGTCGACGCGGACGCCGGGGCCGGACGGTGCGTTGAACACGTGGACGGGGCCCGGCGCGGGGAAGAAGTTGCGGCCCGGGTCCTCGCCGTTGATGCGGAACTCGAACGAGTGGCCGCGCGGGGTCGGGTCGGCGTAGTCGAGCGTGCCGCCCTCGGCGATGCGGAACTGCTCGCGGACGAGGTCGATGCCGGTGACCTCTTCGGAGACGCAGTGCTCGACCTGCAGGCGCGTGTTGACCTCGAGGAACGAGACCGTGCCGTCGGCGCCGATGAGGAACTCGCAGGTACCGGCACCGACGTAGCCGACCTCGCGGAGGATCGCCTTCGACGACTCGTACAACAGGGTCTGCTGCGCCTCGGTGAGGTACGGCGCCGGTGCTTCCTCGACGAGCTTCTGGTGGCGTCGCTGCAGGGAGCAGTCGCGTGTGGACACGACGACGACGTTGCCGTGCTCGTCCGCGAGGCACTGGGTCTCGACGTGCCGCGGCTTGTCGAGGTACTTCTCGACGAAGCACTCGCCTCGGCCGAAGGCGGCGATGGCCTCGCGCGTGGCGGACTCGAACAACTCGGGGATGGAGGCCCGGTCCCGCGCCACCTTCAGGCCACGGCCACCGCCACCGAAGGCGGCCTTGATCGCGACGGGCAGCCCGACCTCGTCGGCGAAGGCGACGACCTCGGACACGTCCTGCACCGGCTCGATCGTGCCGGGGGCGAGGGGGGCGCCGACCTTCTCGGCCACGTGCCGTGCGGAGACCTTGTCGCCGAGACGCTCGATCGAGTCGGGCGACGGCCCGATCCAGGTGAGCCCGGCGTCGATGACGGCGCGCGCGAAGTCGGCGTTCTCGGCGAGGAAGCCGTACCCGGGGTGCACGGCGTCGGCGCCGGATCGTCGGGCGACCGAGATGATCTTCTCGATCACCAGGTAGGTGTCGGCGCTCGTGGTGCCGTTCAGCGCGTAGGCCTCGTCGGCGAGGCGGGCGTGCAGGGCGTCGCGGTCCTGGTCGGCGTAGACCGCCACCGAGGCCTTGCCCGCATCGCGGGCCGCTCGGACGATGCGGACGGCGATCTCGCCGCGGTTCGCGATGAGGACCTTGCTGATGCGGGTCATGGGACATCAGCGTATTCGTGCACCAGGGTCGTGTTTTGACCGCCATCCACAAGAAACACCGCGCGCAGCAGGTGGATCTCTACAGGCGGGGAGGTGGCGAGCGCGCCGGCGGGCTCCTACCGTGTCCAGAGGTCGTGCCAGGCGATCCCGAACCCCCGCAGGAGCATCGACCGCAGCATCGGCAGCGACAGACCGACGACGGCCGAGGGTGCTCCGTCGATCCGCGTGATGAAGGCGGCGGCGCGCCCGTCGATCGTGAACGCGCCGGCGACTTCGAGCGGCTCGCCGGTCGCGACGTACGCGTCGATCTCCGCGGGCGTCATGTCGTCGGCGAACGTCAGCACGGCGCTGTCCACCGCGACGACCCGGTCACCGTCCACGACGAGCGCGGAACCGCCCGGTGTGACCGGCCCCAGGTCGCCCACGGGGCGGACGGGAGGCGCGTCACCAGCCCGTCCCGCGCCTCCCGTCCCGGCAGTGGCCACCCCGACCCCGGCGCGCCGGTCCACGACGCAGTGCCCGCTCCACAGCGTGCCGCCGCCCGCGGCGAGCATCTGCCGCCACCGCTCGCGGGCCACCTCCGGGTCGTGCGGCTTGCCGTACAGCACCCCGTCGACCTCGAAGGCGGAGTCGCCGCCGAAGACGATGCCGTCGAGGCCGGTGTCGGTGCCGTCCGCCAGCTCGACGCGCCCGTCCGCGACCGCCGTCGCCTTCGCGACCGCGAGCAGCGACACGAGTTCCGGTCCGGTGAGTCCGCGACCGAGTCGGTCCCGCTCGGTGGCCGCCACTGCGTCCTCGTCGACCCCCGGCGAGACGAGCACCGGTTCGATCCCGGACTGCGCCAGGAGCGCGCGACGGGCGGGGGAGGTGCTCGCGAGGTACAGACGCATGGGAACATCGAACCATGGGTGAATCCGTCGGCACACTGCTCGAACTCGACGTCACCGGGATCGCTCACGGCGGCATCTCGGTGGCACGGCACGAGGGGCGCGTGGTGTTCGTCACGGACGCGATCCCCGGGGAGCGGGTCGTGGCCCGGGTGACGGAGGACCGGAAGAAGTCGTTCTGGCGCGCCGACACCGTGAGCGTCCTCGAACCGAGCGAGCACCGGGTGGACCACGTCTGGCCCGAGGCCGGCCTGGACCGCGACCCCGCCGTGCGTCCCGGTGGTGCGGAGTTCGGGCACATCGCCCTCGCCCACCAGCGGACCCTCAAGCGCGACGTGCTCGTCGACTCGTTCTCCCGGTTCGGCCGCATCGACCTCGACGCCGTGCTCGGCGCGCCGGTCGTCGTCGAGGCCGCACCCGGCGACGACGAGGCGAACGGCCTCGGCTGGCGCACCCGGGTCCGCCTGCACGTCGACGCCGACGGCACGCCCGGACCCTTCGCCGCCCGGTCGCACACCGTCGTCCCGGTCACCTCGCTCCCGCTGGCCACCGCCACCGTGCAGGGCTCAGCGCCGCTCGGCCGCGGCTCGATGCCCGGCGCCGAGGTCGTCGACGTCCTCAGCCCGAGCGGCTCCGGCGGCGCACGCCTGGTCATCGACGCCCAGCGCCCCACGGTCGTGCAGGAGGTCGTCGGCGAACGGACCTTCGACGTGGACGACGACGGCTTCTGGCAGGTGCACCGGCAGGCCCCCGCCGTCCTCACCGCCGCGGTGCAGGACCTGGTCGATCGTGACCGCCTCGACCCGGATGGTCAGCACCTCGACCTCTACGGCGGCGTCGGGCTGCTCGCCGCGGCCCTCGCCGACGTCGTCGGGCCGCGCGCGCGTGTGACGAGTGCCGAGAGTGCGACCCGCGCGACCGAGCACGCGCTCGAGAACCTGTCCGAGTGGATCGGCGCCCGTGCCGAGACCGGCCGTGTCGACCGGTGGCTGTCCCGGACCGTCGAGTCGGCCTCCCGTCCGGAGCGCGAGCGCTTCCGCGCCGGGACGATCGTGTTGGACCCGCCCCGGTCCGGTGCCGGTCGCGAGGTCGTCGTGTCGATCGCCGCGCTGCAGCCGGCCCAGGTCGTCTACGTCGCCTGCGACCCCGTCGCCCTGGCGCGCGACGTCGCGACGTTCGCTGATCTCGGGTACCGCCTGGAGGCACTCCGCGCCTTCGACCTGTTCCCGCACACCCACCACCTGGAGGCCGTGGCGCGGCTGGTGCCGGTCGCCTGAGCCCCGGCGGGTGATCGGCTCCGCCGGGTCCCGTTGCGGGGTACGAAGCTGAGGTTGACCTGGGTATCCTTGGTGACGACGGCAACCGGGATCAGGGCCCGGCGCGCTGTCGGAACGAGAGGCAACCGTGGGAGACACGACCACCAGCACATCGACCGGCACGACAGGGACTGCCGGTCCCGAGACCCGGCCGGTCCGGGTCGCCATCGTCGACGACCACGAGTCCGTCCGACTGGGGATCCAGGCGGCCTGTCAGAACGAGGGGTTCGAGGTGGTCCTCACCGCCGCGAGCGTCCCGGAGTACATCGCCCAACTCGGCGGGCGCGAGGTCGACGTCGTCGTCCTCGACCTGTCGCTGGGTGACGGCTCGACGGTGACCGAGAACGTCAAGGGCGTGCAGGGCACCGGTTCGGCCGTGCTCGTGCACAGCATCGCCGACCGCGTCGCGAACGTGCGGGAGGCTCTGGCCGCAGGGGCTGCCGGTGTCATCCCGAAGTCGTCCGCGACGAAGACCGTGATGGCCGCCGTCGCGACCGTGGCCCGGGGTGACGTGCTCAACAACCTCGAGTGGGCGAGCGCCATCGATGCGGACCGGGACTTCGCGAAGGCCCAGCTCGGGCGTCGCGAACGTGAGATCCTGCACCTGTACGCCTCGGGCCTGCCGCTCAAGCTGGCGGCGCAGCAGCTCGGCATCGGGTACTCCACGGCCCGGGAGTACCTGGACCGCATCCGCGTGAAGTACGTCGAGGTGGGTCGCCCCGCCCCGACCAAGGTCGACCTGCTCCGCCGTGCCGTCGAGGACGGGATCCTGCCGGGGCTCGACTCCGGCATCGACCCCGACGGCGATGGTCGCTGACGACACCCGCGCCGGTCGGTCCTCGTGACCACCGACGCATCGGCGGACGCCGGGCCGGCAGCGGCCCGGCGTCCGTCGTCCCCCGCAGCCACCGGACCCGCCGCGGCCGGTCCGATCGATGCCGGGCCCGCCGGACCTGACGGGAACGGTCCGGGTCACGTCCGCGGCGCCGGCTGGGCCGATCCGTCGCGGTCGGTCCGCGCCACGATCACCCAGGCGTCGCTCGACCGGGCGTTCACGATCCTGATGGCCATCGCCGCGATCGGGTTCGGGGCGGTGAACGTCCCCGGCCTCCTCAAGCAACTGCCGTACCTCGACCCGGTCTGGGCACCCACGACGGCGATCGTGATGGCGCTGTCGCTCGTCGCGGTCGGCGTCTCGGCGATCGTGCAGCGCTGGTCCCAGGCGGCGCAGACCGTCTGCGCGCTGCTGTTCCTCGTCGCGCTGCTGACCTTTCCGCTGACGGTCGACCGATCGCTGCCGGTCGACCAGTCCCCGTGGCCGTGGTGGCTCTGCAACGTCGGCACGATCGCCGCCTCGCTGAGCTTCGCCACGTGGCGTGCCGCGGTCTACAACGCCCTCGTGCCGATCATCTACGTCGTGCTGCGGCTCTCGCCGGCCGGCGGTGCGGTCGGCCCGCAGCGGGCGTTCCTCGACGGCGCCTACACCGCGGTCCTCGGCATCGCGGCGCTGATCCTCATCGTGGTGCTGCGTCGTGCGGCGGCGGCGGTCGACGTCGCCCAGGCCACCGCGGTCCGTCGGTACTCACGGGCGATCCGGGAGCACGCCACCGAGGTCGAACGTGTCCAGGTCGACGCCATCGTGCACGACAGCGTGCTCACGACGCTGCTGTCCGCAGCGCGTGCGGACACCCCGGACGCGAAGACCCTCGCCGCACGCATGGCACGGAACGCGATCGACCACCTCGCCGCGGCCGCCGCCGACGGCCCGGGGGATGACCAGGTCGTGCCGTTCGACGTCCTGCGGAACCGGATCGCCACGTCCGTCACGTCCCTCGGCGCCCCGGTCGAGGTGCGAAGCCTCCCGATGGCGGGTCCGGCGCTGCCGTTCTCGGCGGCGGACGCGATCGCCTCGGCCGCGCTCCAGGCGGCGGTGAACAGCGTGCAGCACGCCGGCGACGACGTCTCGCGCTGGGTGACGATCGCCGCGGACGGCTCGTCCGTGCAGGTCGAGGTCGCCGACGACGGCACCGGGTTCGACGCGCACGCGGTCCCGGCCGAACGCCTCGGTGTCCGGCGCTCGATCATCGAGCGGATGGCCGCCGCCGACGGCGAGGCTGATCTCCGCACCGCCCCCGGCTCCGGCACCCGCATCGTGCTCCGTTGGCCGGCGCTCCGCGCCGACGACCGTTCCGCTCACCGGACCGGCTCGGTCCGCCAGGCGGGAGCGGACGCATGAGGGCCTCCATCCCGGCGGGTGTCGCCATCGGACTCGCGGCGCTCTTCTCGCTGCTGCACCTGGTCCTCGCCGTCACCACGCTGCCCGGGACGCCGGCGAAGGCCGCACCGATCGTCGCCTGCATGGTCCTCTACGCGGCGGCGACCGCTCTCGCGCTGCTGGTGCGCGGCCCGGTCCTGCCGGTGTGGGTGGCGTGGTTCGCACTCGCCACCGCCGTCGTGATGCCCCTCGTCTGCTCGACCGTCGTCGACCTGGCGGTGGCCCCGACGTACGCCACGTGGTGGATCGCCGCCGTCGGCACGCTCATGGTCGTGCTGGCCGTCCGGCAGCGCGGTCGCTTCGCCTGGGTCGGCGTCGCCTTCTGCACGGTGCACTCGGTCGGCTGGGCCGGCCTGGAGGCACTGGGCGAGCTGGGTGCGCTCGGCAACGTGATCTGGTTGTCCGTCGCCACCGGGTTCGCGATCGCGATGAGCCACGCCACCCGGATCACCCGGGACTTCGTCCGCGCGGAGCAGGAGACCGTCGACTGGCAGGCGGCGCAGGACGCGCACGTGTCCGAACGACAGGTCCGGCTCGGCCAGACGACGCGGATGGCGCTGCCGATGCTCCAGCGCATCATCGACACGTGCGGGGGCCTGGACGAGGACGAGCGTGCCGAGAGCCTGCACCTCGAGCAGGCGATCCGCGACGAGATCCGCGGCCGCTCGCTGCTGTCCGACGACGTCCGGGCGGAGGTCATGCGCCTGCGCCGTCGCGGCGCCGTCGTGCAGCTGCACGACGACGGCGGCCTGGACGACCTCGACACGGTCGAACAGGAGCGTGTGCACGCCGAGCTCGCCGACGCACTGCGACGCGCGTACGAGGCCGACGCCGACAACGTGATCGTCCGGACCGTGCCGGACAACGCCGACGCCGCGGTGACCGTGGTCGGACTGCGGCTCGACGCGGCCGAGAGCGAGTCCGCAGCCCTCGGGGCGGCGGACGACGACGAGGACGACGACGGGGACGACTCCGTCGCGCTGTGGCTCGAGATCGACCGGTACGCGACCCAGGGCTGACGCCGAGCCGGCAGCGCACACGAGGGGAGCGGCGAACGCCCCGGAGACAGGGAATGCCTCGGAGGCGGGGAACGACCCGGAAAACGGGGAACGACCCCGAAAACGGGGAACGGGCCGGTCGGAGCTACCGACCGGCCCGTTCACGACCCGAGGCAGAGCGACAACCCGAATATCGCCCTGACTCGTCTCGGCGGTGGCTTCGTACCCTAGTCGGCCACCGACCGGCGATGCACTTCAACGAAGAACACCCAACACAGACAATGATGCCAACAGCACCAGGGGGTGTCAGTCGTCATTTCGGGGGACAATTCGGGCGATCTGCGACGGTTCCTGGCGTGGACGACCCCCGAGTGAGGGGAGACCGAACGGTGCGTCCGCCGCTGTGCCGAGGTCGACACCGGTCGGTACCGAACGGGGTACAGACAGCCGGTGGTGCCGAACCGTCACCGGACCGGTACCGGACGCGAACGGGTTCAGCGGAGGGACCGGCTCCAGGAGCCCTGCTGGAGCGGTCCGCGCATCCCTCGAGCAGAGCGGGTCCAGCCGTCACGCGGTGACGACTCCGTCTGGGCTCGCCCGGCAGCGGCAGCGTCGTCTGCCTGACGCTGCAGCACCGCGATCACGGCCGCGAGCTCCTCGGGTGTCGGGTCCCCGCCGACGACACGCACGTCCGCGACCGACGCGGTGGCGTCGGCCGGGGCATCGGCAGCATGGCGTGGGCTCACAGGGGGATGTTCCCGTGCTTCTTCGGCGGCAGGCTCGCCCGCTTGCCGCGCAGCGCCCGGAGCGCCTTGATGACCGACACGCGCGTGGCGTGCGGCTGGATGATCCCGTCGAGTTCGCCGCGCTCGGCCGCCAGGTACGGCGAGGCCACGTTGTAGGTGTACTCGTTCGCGAGCTTCGTGCGGACGGCAGCGACGTCCTCGCCGGCTTCCTCGGCACGCTTGATTTCGCTGCGGTAGAGGATGTTCACCGCGCCTTGACCGCCCATGACCGCGATCTCCGCGGTCGGCCAGGCGAGGTTGATGTCCGCCCCGAGCTGCTTCGAACCCATCACGATGTACGCGCCGCCGTACGCCTTGCGGGTGATCACGGTGACGAGCGGCACGGTGGCCTCGGCGTAGGCGTACAGGAGCTTCGCACCGCGGCGGATCACACCCGTCCACTCCTGATCGGTGCCGGGCAAGTACCCCGGGACGTCGACCAGGGTCAGGATCGGGATCCCGAACGCGTCGCAGAACCGGACGAAGCGCGCGGCCTTCTCGCCGGCGTCGATGTTCAGCGTCCCGGCCATCGCCTGCGGCTGGTTCGCGATGATGCCGACCGTGCGGCCCTCGACACGACCGAAGCCGATCATGATGTTCGGCGCGAAGAGTGGCTGCACCTCGAGGAACTCGCCGTCGTCGACGACGTGTTCGATGACCTGGGTGACGTCGTACGGCTGGTTGGTGGAGTCCGGGATGACGACGTCGAGCTCGCGGTCGGCGTCGGTCGTCTCGAGCTCCGGCGCGACGTCGTACGTCGGCGGATCGGACAGGTTGTTGTCCGGCAGGAACCCGATCAGCGAGCGCGCGTAGTCGAGCGCGTCGGTCTCGTCCTCGGCCAGGTAATGCGCGACCCCGGAGACCGCGTTGTGGGTCTGCGCGCCGCCGAGCTCCTCGAAGCCGACGTCCTCGCCGGTGACCGTCTTGATGACGTCCGGGCCGGTGACGAACATGTGGCTGGTCTTGTCGACCATGATCACGAAGTCGGTGAGGGCGGGGGAGTACACGGCGCCACCGGCGGCCGGGCCCATCACGATCGAGATCTGCGGGATGACGCCGGAGGCCGCGGTGTTGAGGCGGAAGATCTCGCCGTACTTGCCGAGCGCGACCACTCCCTCCTGGATGCGGGCGCCACCGGAGTCGAGGATGCCGATGATCGGCACACCGGTCTTCAGCGCGTGCTGCATCACCTTGACGATCTTCTCGCCGGCGACCTCACCGAGGGAACCGCCGAAGACCGTGAAGTCCTGCGCGTAGACCGCGACCTGTCGGCCGTGGATGGTGCCGTGGCCGGTGACGACCGCGTCACCGTAGGGACGCTTCGACTCCATCCCGAAAGCGTGGGTGCGGTGGCGGACGAACTCGTCGAGCTCCACGAAGGAGTTCTCGTCGAGCAGCTGCTCGATCCGCTCGCGGGCCGTCATCTTGCCCTTGGCGTGCTGCTTCGCGATCGCGGACTCGCCTGCGGCGGTCACGGCTTCGTGGTACCGGTCGCGGAGGTCAGCCAGACGGCCTGCGGTCGTCGAGAGATCGGGGGTGTCTCCTGTGGTCACCCGCTCACCCTACCGGCGGTGCGGGACACCCCCGTTGGAGGACCCCCACGGTTCCGGGCCGTAGGTTTGCGTGCATGTCCACACCGGTCGCACCCGACTTCGTCTCCACCAGCGCCGCCGTCCAGGGCGCCGGCGCGACGATGACGGTGCTGCCGACGACGGGGTCCACCAACGCCGACCTGCTCCGCGACGCACCGGACCTGGCCTCCGGCAGCGTCGTGGTGACCCTCGACCAGACAGCCGGACGCGGACGGCTGGACCGGTCGTGGGTGGCCCCCGCGGGCCAGACCCTGGCCGCGAGCGTGCTGGTGCGGGCGGACCTCGACCCCCGCGACCGGGGCTGGCTGCCGCTCGTCGCGGGCGCCGCCGTGCGCGACGCCGTCGCCGGCGTGCTCGCCGACGCCGACGCCGACGGACAGACGGACGCGGACGCGCAGACGGACACGGACGCGCAGACGGACACGGATGACCGCGTGCTCGTGAAGTGGCCGAACGACGTCCTCGTCGACGGCCGCAAGGTCAGCGGTGTGCTCTGCCAGGTCGCCGCCGACGGGTCCGTCGTCGTCGGCGTCGGCGTGAACCTCACGATCCCGGCCGGCGCGCTGCCCACCCCGACCGCCACCTCCCTGCTCGTGGCCGGTGCGACCGGACCGGCCACGGCACTCGCCGACGCGGTCCTGACGGACCTCTGGACGGGCCTCCAGGAGGCCGTGGCCGGGCTCGTCGCGGGAGGTGCCGCCGCCGACGCGGTCCGTTCGCACGTCCGGGCCGTGTGCGGGACGGTCGGCCAGCGGGTGCGCCTCGAGCTGCCGGACGGATCGACGGTCGAGGCCGACGCGACCGGCGTCGACGACGACGGCCGCATCACGATCCGGGACCGGACCGGCGCCTCCAGGGGCGTCGCGGTGGGGGACGTCACCCACCTGCGCTATGCATGAGCCCATGACGGACGAGCCTGCCCCCGAGCTCGTCGTCGCCCGGCTCCGGCCACACGCCCGACGACTCGTCCGTCCCGCGGTCTTCGTCGTGCTCGTCGCGGCCGCCGGCGGGTTCGGCTTCGGGGTGTTCCGCGCGGAACTCGCCTGGCTCAACGTCGTCGTCGCGGTCGTGGTCGTCGTGCTCGTCCTGCTCGGCGGCGTCGTGCCGCTGCTGCGGTGGATGTCCCAGCGGTACGTCGTGACCACCCGGCGACTCGTGGTCTCGCACGGTCTCGGCACCCGGACCCGCCGGGAGCTGCTGCACTCGCGCGGGTACGACGTCACCGTGCGGCGACAGGGCGCCCAGGGGCTGTTCCGTTCGGGCGACGTGCTCGTGTTCCCGGGAGACGACCCGGCGCTCGTGCTCGCCGACGTCCCGCACGCGGACCTCGTCGTCGCCGTGCTGCACGACCTGGTCGAGGCGCACGAGGCACGACGTCGGCACCGCGAACCCGACTGGGACGACATCGTCCGCGGGACCGCCCGACACGACCGCTAGTCGCACGCTCCGACTCGGATCTGCGGAGACACTGCGGGGAACCGCGCGTTCTCTTGCGGTTCACCGTCTCGTGGACCGGGCGACGACCCGGTACCGTCGTCCCGTGCGTATCTCTGTCATCGGCTGCGGTTACCTCGGTGCCGTCCACGCCGCCTCCATGGCCAAGCTCGGACACGACGTCGTCGCGGTGGACGTCGACCCGGGGAAGATCGAACGACTCGCGGCGGGCGAAGCACCGTTCTTCGAGCCCGGTCTGCCCGAGATCCTGACCGAGGCCCTCGCCTCCGGTCGGATCCGGTTCACGACCGACATGGCCGAGGTCGCCGGCGCGCGGGTCCACTTCGTCGCCGTCGGCACCCCGCAGGGACCGACCGGCGCCGCCGACCTCAAGTACGTCGACGCCGCCGTCGCCTCGCTCACCGAGCACCTGTCCGCGGGGGACTTCGTCGTCGGCAAGTCGACCGTCCCCGTCGGCACCGCGGCCCGCCTGGCCGCGGACGTCAGCGCGGCCGTCCCCGGCGCCACGCTGGTCTGGAACCCGGAGTTCCTCCGCGAGGGCTTCGCCGTGCAGGACACCATCGCGCCGGACCGCCTGGTCTACGGCGTGCCCGCCGGTCCCGAGGGTGAAGCCGCCGTCGCGGCGCTCGACGAGGTGTACGCCGTCGCGCTCGCCGAGGACACCCCTCGTCTCGTCGTCGACCTGGCCACGGCGGAACTCGTCAAGGTCAGCGCGAACGCGTTCCTCGCGACCAAGATCTCGTTCATCAACGCGATGGCCGAGATCGCCGAGGTCGTCGGTGCCGACGTCACCGCCCTCGCCGACGCCATCGGACACGACGCCCGCATCGGCCGGAAGTTCCTGAACGCCGGCCTCGGCTTCGGCGGCGGCTGCCTGCCGAAGGACATCCGTGCGTTCCAGGCCCGCGCCGACGAGCTCGGCGTGGGCGAGTCGCTCGCGTTCCTGGCCGACATCGACGCGATCAACCTCCGCCGCCGGGCGCACGTCGTCGAACTCGCCACGCAGGCCCTCGGCGGCGACGTCACCGGCAAGCGCGTCGCGGTCCTCGGACTCGCGTTCAAGCCGAACTCCGACGACGTCCGGGACTCGCCGTCGCTCGACATCGCCGCCCGTCTGCGTGAACTCGGTGCCGACGTCGCCGCGTACGACCCGGAGGCCATCGTCACCGCGCGCCGTCTGCACCCCGAGCTGGACTACGTCGAGACCGTCACCGAGGCCGTCACCGGCGCCGACATCGTGCTCGTGCTCACCGAGTGGAACGAGTTCCGTGAACTCGACGCCGCCGCTGTCGCCGCGGCCGTCGCCACCCCGGTCGTCATCGACGGCCGCAACTGCCTGGACCGGGACGCCTGGCGCGCCGCGGGCTTCGCCTACCACGGCATGGGACGCTGATCGATGGCGCTGCGAGTCGGGGTCATCGGCGGTGGTCAGCTGGCGCGGATGATGGTGCCCGCAGCGGTGGAGCTCGGGCTCGACATCCGTGTCCTCGCCGAGGGACCGGGCATGTCCGCGGCCATCGCCGCGACCGCCGAGGGTGACTACCACGACGCCGAGACCGTCCTGGCGTTCGCGCAGGACGTCGACGTCGTCACCTTCGACCACGAGCACGTGCCCCAGGACGTCCTCGCCGCGCTGGTCGACGCCGGTGTGGCGGTCCGGCCGGGCCCCGCGCCGCTCGCGGTCGCGCAGGACAAGATCACGATGCGTCGTCGGCTCACCGCGCTCGGGCTCCCGGTGCCGGACTGGGCCGCCGTGCACGACGCCGACGAGCTCCGCGCGTTCCTCGCCGAGCACGGCGGACGCGCCGTCGTGAAGACCCCGCGGGGCGGGTACGACGGCAAGGGCGTCCGTGTCGTCACGGACCCCGCCGACGTCGAGGACTGGTTCATCGCGGTGGCCGAGTCCGGCGGGGACCAGGCGCTCCTCGTCGAGGAACTCGTCGTTTTCACCCGCGAGCTCGCGCAGTCCGTCGCCCGACGACCGTCCGGACAGATCGTCGCCTGGCCGCTCGTCGAGACGACGCAGCGTGACGGGGTCTGCGCCGAGGTGATCGCGCCCGCGCCCTCGAGTGCCGGTCGGATCGCCGACCTGGCCGAGTCGATCGCCGTCCGCGTCGCCGAGGAGCTCGACGTCACCGGGGTCCTGGCGGTGGAGCTCTTCCAGACCGACGATGACCGGATCCTCGTCAACGAACTCGCGATGCGTCCGCACAACACCGGCCACTGGTCGATCGACGGGGCGACCACGAGCCAGTTCGAGCAGCACCTGCGGGCCGTGCTCGACCTGCCGCTCGGCGCGACGGGGACGAACGCTCCCGTCGCGGTCATGGTCAACGTGCTCGGCGGGCCCGGCGACGGTGACCTGGCCGGTCGGTACCCGGCGGCGCTCGCCGCGTTCCCGGAGGCGAAGTACCACTTCTACGGCAAGGCCCCGCGCCCCGGTCGGAAGATCGGCCACGTCACGGTGACCGGAGACGACGTGGACGACGTCGTGTACCGCGCCCGGGCCGCGGCAGCGCACTTCGACGACTGACCCCGGATGACCGACGGCTGACGGCTGACCCCGGATGACCGACGGCTGACGGCTGACCCCGGATGACTGACGGCTGGCGCGCTGCGGGCTGATGGACCGACGCCGCTCGGGTGGGGAGGGTTTCCTGCTCCGTGCCCCTGTCAGACCTTTGCGCCCGGGTGCCACCACGTCGGGTGGCACCCGGACTGGCGGGTGGTCGTCGTGGGCGAGCCGTGGTGCCATGGGGAGGCTGACCACGCTGACTCCCGGGGGACCCACATGCGCTCGACCAGGGCACCGCGAACGACCAGAGCGTCGCGCTCCACCAGAGCGTCGCGCTCGACCAGGGCGTCCGCCGTCGCGCTCGCCGTCGCCGTCGTGACGGTCGGACTCGTCGCCTCCGGGCTCGTCCTGTCCGAGTCCGACTCGAGCCCCGCAGCCGCTGCCACCCCGACCGAGCTCCGCGCACGCACCGCGGCACAGGTCTACCGCGGGGGACAGTACAACCCGCCGACCGGTGAGGCCGCGAAGGCCGCCGCGGCGCTCCGCACGACCGACCCGGCCGGAGCCGCCGCCGCCTCGACGATCGCCCGCTACCCGGTGGCGACCTGGCTCGGCGAGTGGACGCAGGGCACCACCCTGACCGAGACCGTGACCGCCGCCACCGACGGTGCCGCCGCCACCGGCACGACCGCGGTCTTCGTCACCTACGCGATCCCGCAGCGTGACTGCGGCGGCTACTCGGCGGGTGGTTTCGACGAGACCTCCTACGACCGCTGGGTCGACCAGGTCGTGTCACTCGTCGCCGGGAAGCGTGCGGTGGTCGTCGTCGAACCGGACTCGCTCGCGATGCTCAGCAACAGTGCCTGCACCGGGTCGTTGGACCAGCAGCGCTACCGGATCCTCTCGCGCGAGGTCGCGGCCTTCACCGCTGCCGGCGTCCCCGCGTACCTGGACGCGGGGAACTCGAACTGGGTCCCGGCGGCGACGATGGCGGACCGGCTCGTCCAGGCCGGGGTCCAGACCGCCCGCGGGTTCTCCACCAACGTCGCGAACTACTACCCCGTCGCGCAGGAGCAGGCGTACGCACAGCGCGTCTCCGCCCTGACGGGAGGGTCGCACTACGTGATCGACACCTCGCGGAACGGCACCGGGTGGCGGGGGACCTGGTGCAACGCGCCGGGCGCCGGCCTCGGTACGACGCCCCGGGTGGCCACCGACGGCACCGCGCTCGACGCACTGCTCTGGGTGAAGACGCCCGGCGCGAGTGACGGCACCTGCAACGGCGGACCTCGGGCCGGGTCGTGGTACTCGGCGTACGCGCAGGCACTCGTCGCGAACGCCGCGCTCGGTACCCCGGTCCTGACGCCGACCCCCGCGACGCGGCAGCCCGTGGCACCGCGGGTCGCACTCGACTCGGCGACCACGGCCCCGGCGGGCATCGCGGTCCGGGGCTGGACGGTCGACGCCGACGCGCCCGGTGCGTCGCTCCCCGTGGGAATCACCGTCGACGGTCGGACCGTCGCGACGACCACTGCGGGCCTCGACCGCCCCGACGTCGCACGGGCCACCGGTGCCGGAGCAGCACACGGGTTCCAGACCGTCGTGCCGGGTCCCGCGGGCACCCACCGGGTGTGCGCGGTCGTGTCCGACGTCGGTCCCGGTGGCACGAGCACCACGGCCCGCACCGGCCCGACCTCGGTGTGCCGGACCGTGACGGTGGCCGCGAGCGCTCCCGTCGGCCGGCTCGACGCCGCGACGTCCCCTGCGACACGTCGCGTGGCCGTGTCGGGTTGGGCCTTCGACCGGGACGCGGTCAGCACCCCGGTCACCGTCACCGTGCGGATCGACGGGCGACACCCGACGGGCGTCGCCGCCTCGGGCTCCCGTCCCGACGTCGACCGCGTGTACAGCGCCGGATCGTCGCACGGTTACTCGCGGACGCTGGCCGTCGCGTCAGGCCGGCACACCGTGTGCGTCACGGCGACCGGGCTCGGCCGCGGCGGGGACGCCTCGCTCGGTTGCCGCACCGTGACGGTCCGCTGACGGAGCCGTCCCGTCGCCCGGCTGGCCTGGCTGGCCCGGTTGGCCCGGCGGGCCCGGCGGGAGACGCCCGCCACCCGCCGCTAGGCTCGGCAGGGTGACCGACAGCGCCGCTCCCGACCCCCTCGTCTCCGTCATCATGGGTTCCGACTCGGACTGGCCGACCATGCGCGCCGCAGCCGACGTGCTCGACGAGCTCGGGATCCCCTACGAGGCGGACGTCGTGTCGGCGCACCGCACCCCGGACAAGATGATGCGCTTCGGTCGTGAGGCCGCCGGTCGCGGCATCCGCGTCGTCATCGCCGGCGCCGGCGGGGCCGCCCACCTGCCCGGCATGGTCGCCTCGGTGACGACCCTGCCCGTCATCGGTGTCCCGGTGCAGCTCGCCCGCCTCGACGGCCTCGACTCACTGCTGTCGATCGTCCAGATGCCCGCGGGCATCCCGGTCGCGACGATGGCCATCAACGGTGCGGCGAACGCCGGGCTCCTCGCAGCGCGCATCATCGGGTCGTCCGAGCCCACGGTCGCGGCCCGGCTCGCCGAGTACGCCACCGAGCTCGAGCAGGCCGTCGAGCGGAAGGCGCAGGCGCTCCGCGACGCCCGCTGACCTGCCCGACGCCCGCGCCCGCGCGAGGTCAGTGGCACCGGTCGACGGTCAGGAGGCTCGGGCCGCGCCCGTCACGCCGTCCACGGTCACCGTGCGGCTGGCCCCACCCGCGGACACCGTCGCGGTCCAGGTCGGCGCGGAACCGCTCCCGCCGAGCTGCAGGCTGGCGAGGGTGCTGCCCGGGACCGCTGCGGTGGCCTTCGCGGCGGCGGCGTCGGCATCCACCCGCAGTCCGGCGGCACGTGCTGCGTTCACGGTCTTCGTCGCGGCGTCGGAGTCCTTCGGGAACGGTCCGGAGGTGACCCGGCCGAGCGTGGCGGACACCACGGACTGCGTCAGTGAGCCGTCGGGCCCGGCGACGACGACGGTCCAGAGGTCGCCCGACCCGGCGAGGGAGACGACCTTCCCACCACCGGCCGCCGCGATGCCCTGCTGGCTCACGGTGCCGAAGTCGACGCTGACCGGGTCGGTGACGCCACCGCCGTTGCCGTTGCCCTGTCCGGAGCCGTCGGCGCCGTCGTCGTTCCCCGGTGCCGGTGCCGACGTCGCGGGCGAAGACGGGTCGGGCGGGGTCGTCGCCGTCGCCGGCGGGGTGGGCGAGGGTGTCCGGGTCGGCTTCGAGGTCGTCGTCGCGGTCGCACTCCGGGTCGGTGCCGGGGTGTCGCCGCCGGAGCACGCGGTCAGGAACAGGGCCGCCCCGACGCCGACGGTGATGGCGGCGGCGAGGGCCGTGGACGGGTGACGACGGGTCATGAGCCGATCCTGGCAGCCGAGGACGGGCCTCCCGGCCAGGGACACGGCGGAGCGGGCGATCGATGCCGAGCCGTGACGCTGCCGGACCGACCAGTACCGATGCCGACCAGTACGGATGCCGACCAGTACCGATGCCGACCAGTACCGACGCCGACCAGTACCGACGCCGACCAGTACCGACGCCGACCAGTACCGACGCCCCGAGTCAGAGGTCGGCGTGCAGCTGCCAGGTCTCGAGGGCGGAGTCCCGCCAGTCGAACATCCGGGCGCGGTCCGGACCGGCGATGGCGAGTTGGCCCGCGAGGTGCGGGTCGTTGACGACCTGGTACATCGCCTGCGCGAGACGCTCGGGGTAGGTGTCCCGGGGGTTCCGTGCGACGCACACACCGGCGTCGGACGCGACCTCGCTGACGGCTTCGTCGTCGGAGTGGATCACCGGGACGCCGAAGCTCATCGCCTCGATCACGGGGAGCCCGAAGCCCTCGGCCAGGCTCGGGAACACGAAGACGGTGGCACGGTCGTACGCCACGGCGAGGTCGGCGTCGTCGACCCGTCCGAGCACCTTCACCCGTGACGGGTCGAGCCCGGCGCGTTCGGCGGTGCCGTGCACGTCCACGTCGCCCCACCCGTCCGGCCCGGAGATGACCAGGGGGACGTCCGCTGGCGCGTCGGGGTGGGCCATCGCGTCGATGAGCGCGGTGAGGCCCTTCCGGGGCTCCAGCGTGCCGACGGCCAGCACGTAGCGGTCGGGCAGGCCCAGGCGCTCGGCGCGGAGGTCGGCGTCGACCGGCACGCGCAGGCGCCCGCTCGGTGCGCCGCCGATGACCCGCAGTCGGTCGTCGAACCGGTGGATCTCGTTGAGCTGTCCGGCGACCGCGTGGGTCGGGACCACGACGGCGTCGGCGTACTTGTAGGCGCGCTTCACCATCGCCTTGTGGAAGTGCACGCCGCGCGGCGTCAGGGTCTCGGGATTCGTCCACGGGACCGTGTCGTGCACCGTGACGACCGTCTGCCGACCCGGTTCCTGCACACGGTCGTGCTTGACCAGCGGTGCGAGCACACTCGGTGCGTGCACCATGCCGTGCGAGGCGCCGTGGGCGAGACCGCCCTGCCACGCGAGGGCCAGTTCACGACGGGGGAGCGCGAGCCGGTCGAGGTCGGCGAGCCCGGGCAGGAGTGTCCGGAGACGCTGCAGTTCGGCGGCCGAGGACGCGGAGACGACCGCTTCGACGTCGCAACCGTCCGGGGCGGTCGCGATGAGCTGCCGGGTCAGTTCCTCCGCGTAACGGCCGATGCCGCCGGGTACCGGTGCGAGCACCTGGTCCACGATCACGCGGAGTGTGGTCATCTGGCAGGGCTCCTCGGTGGTGCGTCCCGGGTCGTCCCGGGGTCGACTGACGAGGCTACCAGTGGCGTTCGGGAGAACCGGGGAGGTCGCTGGTGTCGTCCACAGCAGGCGCGCGCCGACGTCGGCGTTCCCCGAGCACGGCAGCCCCGGCGAACACCAGGTCGACGACCGTCAGGAGAACACGGGAGGTCACGGCGACGCTGACCGCCGCTGACGCGCCGAGCGGCACCCCGGCGGTGAGCAGCGCGGTGAGGACGGCCTCGCGTCCGCCGAGCCCGGCCGGCAGGAAGAAGACCAGGAAGCCGACGAGCCAGGCGAGGGCGTAGGCGCCGACGGTGAGCGTCGTCACGCGGAGGGAGACCTGTCCGAGCGGCACCAGCACCAGGACGATGTGCAGGCCGAACACCACCCACGCCAGCAGCGCCCACCCGAACGCGCGGACGACGGCGCCGGTGCTGATCTCGAGCGTGCCGAGGTCCCGGCGGGTGACCTTCGAGGCCAGACGCAGCCCGAAACGGAGCACGGCCGGGTGCAGGGCCGCGAGGACCACCGGCACGAGGAGCACGACGAACCAGTACCGCGAGAACGCGTCGGGCTGCACGAAGGGGATGGTCACCGCCGCGACCGAGACGCCCGCGCCGCAGCTGATGAGGAGGGTGAGCATGCCCACCGCGACACTGCGCGCCGCGGGGACCCGGTGCTCGCGGCCCAGGTCGGCTTGCGCCACGATCGGCCACACCGAGCCGGGGATGTACTTGCCGATCTGCGACAGGAAGAACACCCGCTGCGCAGCACCCAGGGGGATCCGGTGTCCGGCCCCGGACATCAGCGACCGCCAGGACAGGAACGTGACGTAGGTGGCCGCCCCGCCCGTGACGAACGCGGCGACCAGGGTCAGGGGGTCCTGTCGGCCGAAGGCGTCGACGATGTCCCCGGCGCGCGGGACGAGGAAGGCGACGCACAGCACGAGGGCGACGACCAGGCCGACGACGCGGACGATCGTCTTCGTCCGGGAGCGTCCGGCGGGCTGCTGGGGTTCGGTCATTCTCACCTAGGGTTGATCGGGCGCCGGCTCGGATCCGGCGCGCGCGAGCATCGGAGAGGACGGCCCCACGTGCGGATCTTGGCCTTCGGAACATACCAGGCGGCGGACCACCCTCGAGTGCGTGTGCTCGCCGACGGCTTGCGCGCGCGCGGACACGTGGTCGCCGAGGCGAACGTCCCGCTCGGCCTCTCCACGCGCGAGCGCGTCGCCATGCTCGGCGCCCGGTCGGGAGCCGCGCAGATGGCCGGGCGACTCGTCCGGAGCTGGTCACGGCTCATCGGGAAGGCGGTGCGCGCGCGGGCCGCCGGACGGCCGGACGCCGTGCTCGTCGGCTACATGGGGCACTTCGACGTCTGGCTCGCACGCCTGCTCTTCCCGCGCACGCCGATCGTGCTCGACCACCTGGTGTTCGCCGCGACGACCGCGCAGGACCGTGGGGTCGGTGGCACCGGCCTCAAGCAGCGGCTGCTCCGCGCGATCGACGGCGCGGCGCTGCGGATCGCCGACGTGGTGGTCCTCGACACCGACGAGCACCGCGACCTGGTGCCCGAGCGGTTGCGGACGAAGGCGGTCGTCGTCCCCGTCGGGGCCACGGCGCAGTGGTACGACGCCGCGCAGGAGTCGTCGCCCTCGGCCGCCACCGACGGGCCGTTGCGTGTGGTGTTCTTCGGGCTCTTCACCCCGCTCCAGGGTGCGGCGACGATCGGCGCCGCGATCGGTGGACTCCGGCCGGAGGACCCCGTCCGCGTCACGATGATCGGCTCCGGCCAGGACCTCGAGGCGGCGCAGGCCGCTGCTGCGGGGGGCGCCCCCACCGAGTGGATCCCGTGGGTCGGGTCCGAGGAGCTGCCGGCCCTCGTCGCCGGGCACGACGTCGGCATCGGCATCCTCGGCACGACGCCGAAGGCACGCAAGGTCGTGCCGAACAAGGTCTACCAGTGCGCGGCCGCCGGCCTCGCGGTCGTGACGAGCGACACCGCGCCGCAGCGACGGGCATTCGGGGACGCGGTGATCGGCGTTCCGCCGGGCGACGCCGCCGCCCTGACCGCCACGCTCCGTGCCCTGGCGGAGGACCGGGCGCTCCTCGCCGAACGCCGGTCCGCAGCTGCTGCGGCTGCCGAGCGGTTCCGGCCGGAGGCAGCCGTCGGACCGCTCGACGAGCGGCTGGGTGCGATCGTCGGCTGACGGAGCGCGCCGGACCGACGACGGACGGGAGGCGCGGTGCCAGCTGGCACCGCGCCTCCCGTCCGTCGGTCGCCCCGTCAGGACGAGTCAGTGGCGCAGGGCCCCCGCCTCGACCGCCGCGTGGAGCGCTTCGCGCCAGTCACGCATCGGGGCGAGTCCGGCTCGGGACCACGCGTCGTGCCCGAGCACGCTGTACGCCGGGCGCGGTGCCGGACGGACGAAGGACGCGCTGTCGGTGGGGAGCACGCGCTCGGGGTCCAGTCCGTTCTCGGCGAAGATCGCGCGGGTGAAGTCGTACCAGGAGCCCTGGCCCGAATTCGTGCCGTGGTAGATGCCGGCCGGAGCGTCCCTGTCGACGAGCTCGACGATGCGGGCGGCCAGGTCGCCGGTCCAGGTCGGCTGCCCGACCTGGTCGGTGACCACCGAGACCGTGTCGTGCGAGGCCGCGAGCCGGAGCATGGTCGCGGCGAAGTTCGGGCCGTGCTCGCCGTAGATCCACGCGGTCCGCACGATGTACGACGAATCCGGCGCGACCTGTCGGACGGCCGCCTCGCCCACCGCCTTGGTCCGCCCGTACGCGTTCAGCGGATCAGTGGGTGCGTCCTCGGCGTAGGGCGCGGTGCCGTTGCCGTCGAACACGTAGTCCGTCGAGATCGTCACGAGCTTCGCGCCGTGGCGTACCGCTGCCTCGGCGAGGAGCCGCGGGCCGGTGGCGTTCACCGCGGCGGCCTCGTCCTCGTGCGATTCGGCGTCGTCCACCTTCGTGTACGCCGCCGAGTTGATCACGACGTCGTGGCCGGCGACGGCCGCGTCCACCGCGTCCGGGTCGGTGATGTCCAGGTCGGCGCGGCCGAGCGCGGTCACGTCACGACCCTGCAGCGCGAGCTGGAGGTCGCGGCCGAGCATGCCGGCGGCGCCGGTGATGAGGGTGCGCGTCATCGTCGTCGCCGGGCTCAGCTGAGCGCCGCGCGCTCCTTGAGGGGCTCCCACCAGGCGCGGTTGTCGCGGTACCACTGCACGACGTCGGCCAGACCCTGCTCGAACGGCACCTGCGGCTCGTAGCCGAGCTCGGCCCGGATCTTCGAGATGTCGACCGAGTAGCGCAGGTCGTGGCCGAGACGGTCCTGGACGCGGTCGACGTACGACCAGTCCTTGCCGGTCGCGTCGAGGAGCAGCTGGGTGAGCTCCTTGTTCGTGAGCTCGGTGCCGCCACCGATGTTGTAGATCTCGCCCGCGCGGCCCTTCGTCAGGACCATCGCGATGCCGCGGGTGTGGTCGTCGACGTGCAGCCAGTCGCGGATGTTGTCGCCCTCGCCGTAGAGCGGCACGTGCCGGTCGTCGATGAGGTTCGTGACGAAGAGCGGGATGACCTTCTCGGGGAAGTGGTACGGCCCGTAGTTGTTGGAGCAGCGCGTGATCGAGAGGTTCAGCCCGTGCGTGCGGTGGTAGCTGCGCGCGAGCAGGTCGCTGCCGGCCTTCGACGCCGAGTACGGCGAGTTCGGCTCGAGCGGGCGCCCTTCGTCCCACGAGCCCTCGCTGATCGACCCGTAGACCTCGTCGGTCGAGACGTGCACGAAACGCTCGGTGCCGTGGCGGAGTGCGGCGTCGAGCAGACGCTGGGTGCCGACGACGTTCGTCTCGACGAAGATGCCGGAGTCGCGGACCGAACGGTCGACGTGGGACTCGGCGGCGAAGTGCACGATGGCGTCGATGCCCGGGACGACCTCGTCGAGCTTGGCGGCGTCGGTGATGTCGCCCTGCACGAAGGTGTACCGCGGCGAGTCCGCCACCGACGCGAGGTTCTCGAGGTTGCCCGAGTAGGTGAGCGCGTCGTACACGACGACATCGGCACCTTCGAGGCCGGGGTAGGCGTCCTGCAGCGTACGGCGGACGAAGTTCGAGCCGATGAAGCCGGCCCCTCCGGTGACGAGGATCTTCACGCGTTGTTCCTTCAGTGATCGGTGAGCGGTCGGTCGGCGGTGAGTCTACCGGGCGCCGTTGTCGTGGTCGGGGTCGTGGTCGGGTTGGTCGGCGCCGGGCACGTCCTGCGGGCCGGTGCCGACGGGGCGGGCAGCATCGGCGTCGTCCGCTCCGACCGCGGAGGCGGTCGACGCGCGCTGCGGTCCCCGTCGCCCGACGGCACCCCAGGCCAGCACGAGCGTCACGAGGCCGACCAGCGCGGTGGCGACGACGAGGGCCGCGAGCGGACGGACGCCGTACGGCAGCGAGCCGAAGAGCGTCTGACGTCCCGCGACCGAGATGCGGAAGACGAGCTCCTCGTAGGACCCCGAGTAGAGCAGCCCCAGCGCGGCGACCGCGACCAGCGGCGCCACGACGATCGCGGCGCGTGCCAGGCGGACCCGGACCACGTCGCGCTCGACGAGGGCACGCCACGCGCAGGCCTGGGCAACGAGCAACGCGGCCAGCGCCGGGAAGAGGAACCGGCCCTGGTTGACGGTGACGCCGAGGTGGCTGGCGTACGTGGCCCAGTCGCGGGCGAGCACGACGACGAGGGCCGTCACGGGGAAGGCCGCGGCGACCAGCACGGTGCGGCGGTCCACGGTGCGGCGGCTGAGCCCCCAGACCAGCGCCGCCAGGGCGATCACGGTGAAGGAGTCGACGAGCACGGCCGACAGCGGCCACTCGTACCGGCCGAGGAGGCCCCAGAACGAGTTGGACATGCCGTTCCAGAACGCGCCCGCGAACTGCGTCGGGGCGGGCGACTCGTGCGCGGGCCACGACCTCGACACGGCGGGGAACGGATCGGGCTGCGGCGTGCCGGTCTGCACGGCCAGCGCGACGTACCACCACGCGGTGGTGACGGCAGGGACCGCGAGCACGACGAGCGCACGCAGCAGGCGGCCGAGTGGCCCGGACCCGTTCCGCGCCACGACCACGGCCAGGAGCGCGAACGGGACGGCGATCGCGCCGCCGGCCATCACCGCGGTCCCCACGGCCAGTGCGCCGCCGAGGGCGAGGACCGTCCACCAGGAGCGGTCCCCGGTGAGCACACGCACCGCGAGCCACGTGGCGAGCACGCCGGCGGTGATCACGGGCACCCACACCGACACCGACGAGCCGAGCTGCGCGACCTGTGGGACGGCCAGGAGGGTCGCGGCCGCGGCCACGGCGGTCCGGGGCGAACCGGTCGCCCGACGGACGCTCGCCCAGACGAGCGCCGGGACGGGGAGCATGACCGCGACGTCGACCAGGCGCATGCCGAGCACGACGATGTCCCAGCGGCGGCCGGCGAAGTCGAGCAGGTGGGCGACCACCGCCTGCACCAGGAACCAGGTCGGCGGATGCTGCGACATCGGGTTGACGAGCGGGTTCTCCGAGCCGTCACCGACGATCGTCGCGAAGTCCGGACGGTCCGTGGCGGCGGGCAGGTGCACCGGGACGTTCTGGGCGAGCAGGCCCTGCAGGTAGTGCAGGTCACCGGCCGGCGGCCAGCCCTGCCCCATCGCGAGGTGGATCACCGCGTCGACGTTCGCGAGCTCGTCCGGGCCGTGGAGCGACGGGTTGACGTACGCCCAGAGGGCGAGGACGAGCCCGAAGACGACGGTCAGGCCGATGACCGTGGTGGCCTCGCGACGGCCCACGGGCGGTCGGTCGTGTCGACGATCGACGGCGGGGCGGGCGGCCACCGCGCGGGTCCGCGTTCGCGTGGTGCTCATGCGGTCGCCCCTCCACGGTGGACGGTCTCGGTCTCGGTCTCGGTCTCGGTTCCGGTCTCGGTCCCGGCGCCTGCGGTACCGAGCGGGTCGTCGACGGACGGCCGCAGCGTGGCGGCGACCACCACCGCGGCGGCGAGCACCACGGCCGCGACGAGCCACCCGACCACCATCACGGGGACCGGCACCGGGGACGACGTGGCGAGCACGTCGAGTCCGAGTGGCGTCACCCGGATCCGGGAGTGCTCGGCGATGCTCCCGTAGGTGAACAGCAGGCCGTAGACCGCCATCGCGGCGGACAGGGCCGCGACGACGACAGCGAACCGGCGACGGCCGCGGTCGGTCTGGACGGCACGGCGCCAGGCGATCGCGCTGAGGGCGATGAACGCGAGCAGGGCGGGGAAGTAGTACCGGCCCTGGGTCGCGCCGATGAACGTGGTGGCGCGGTAGCTTCCCCAGGCGTTCGCGGTCTGCAGCACGAAGATCGTCGCCGGCAGCACGGCGAGCGTGATCGCGACGCGGAGCCCCGGCGCGCGTCGGAAGCCCCAGACGAGCAGGGCACCGAGACCCAGGACCGTCGCGGTCTCGAAGACCACGGGGGAGAGGATCCACTGCGCCCGTCCGCCGAAGCTGCCCCAGAACGTCCGGGCGATCGTCGACCACGACACGTCGGCGAAGGCGGCCGGGTCGGGGCCGGTCCCGGTCGGGAAGGGCTTCGGCGGGCGGATGGCCGAGAAGCCGCTGGGCTGCAGCGTGTGGAAGACGAGGAGGTTGCGCACCCACCACCACGCGCCGACGGCGGCGGCGAGGGCGAGGACCCAGAGCGCCCGGACGGCGCGCGGCAGGACCCCGGCTCGACGCATCGGCGCGACGAGCACGGCGACCGCCACGAACGGGATCAGCGGGAGCGCGGTGCCCTTCCAGACGATCGCGACGCCGAGGGACAGGGCGAGGGCGAGCGCGGTGCGGACCCGGTCGTCGCCGGTCATCACCCGGACGGCCAGCCACACGGTGGTCGCCGCGAAGAGCACGACGGGCGCGTCGTTCGACGCCGAGGCACCGATCGAGGCGAGTTCGGGGACGGCGAGGACGGCGAACGCCCCGACCAGCGCGGCACGGGGCGACCGGGTCACCCGCCGGACGGTGGCCCAGGCGAGTGCCGGCAGCGGCAGGACGAACAGGGCACCGAGGAGCCGGACCGCGAGCAGCGCGACGTGCGGCCGGAGCGACTCGAAGTCGACCAGGTGGAGCACACCCGCTGCGACGAGGTAGTAGGTCGGCGGGTGCTGGGTCATCTGGTCGACGGTGTCCGACGACGAAGCCCCGGTCGAGCGCAGGAGCTCACCCATGGTCGGGGCGCTGTCGGGTCGGGGGCCGCTCGCCTGTTGGACCGCGTCGAGCACGCGGAGGTCGCCCGGGTCGGGCCAGCCGTCGCCGATCGCGACGTGCACGGCCGCGTCGAAGTGCGCACGCTCGTCGGGCGCCTGGAAGGTCGGGACGAGAGCCGCCCAGAGCACGAGCAGCAAGCCGAACGTCGCCGTCACCGCGGCGACGACGACCCACTCGCGACGTCGCACCGGAGGGGCGGGGTCAGTCACCGTACCGGGCGAGCTTCTGCAGGTCGAGCTGTTCCTCGGCGAGGGTCCGGTTCAGCCGCGTCAGGTCCGCGACGACGCCGATCGTCATCGCGAGCACCGCCGTGATGACGAGGACCAGCCCGAGCAGGAGCGACTGCAGGTGGTCGCCTCCCGAGTCCGTGTAGAGCAGCACCAGGTACCGGATGAACGGGATGAGCCCGCAGACGGCGAGCACGGCGCTGACCGAGGCGAACAGGGCCATCGGTCGGTACATCAGGTAGACGCGGGCGATCGCGGACCCGGACTCGAACATGTGCTGCCAGATGTTGCTGAACAGCCGCGACTCACGTGTCTTGGCGTTCGTCGTGATCGGCACGCTGGCGATCGCGATGCGCTTGTAGCCGGCCTGCACGATCGTCTCCATGCAGTAGCTGAACCGCGTGACGATGTTGAGCCGGATGAGCGAGTACTTCGAGTAGGCGCGGAACCCGCTCGCGGCATCGGGCAGGTCGAGGCCGGCTGCGCGGCTGGCGACCCAGGAGCCGAAGCGCTGCATGAGCTTCTTGAAGCCGGAGAAGTGCTCGATGGTTCGCGTCTGCCGGTCGCCGATGACGATCTCGGCACGCTTCTCGAGGATCGGCAGGACCAGGTCCGCGATCTGCGCCTGCGGGTACTGGTTGTCGCCGTCGGTGTTCACGACGATGTCCGCACCGTGCAGCAGCGCGTAGTCGACGCCGTCGCGGAACGAGCGCGCCAGGCCCATGTTCTGGGCGTGACGGACGAAGTGGGTCACGCCGTGGGCCTTCGCGACCTCGACGGTGCGGTCGGTCGAACCGTCGTCGATCACGAGGATCTCGATCTCGTCGATGCCGGGGATCGACCGGGGGATCGTCTCGAGGACTGCGGGGAGCGTCTGCTCCTCGTTGAGGCACGGGATCTGGATGAAGAGCTTCACTGCGTTCGGGCGTCTCGATCTGGTCGTTGGGCGCGCATGCTCGAGGTGATGGCGCGCGGGAGCGGTTCAGGCCGCGTTCACCATACGTGATGTCGTCCACCCACCGGAGGAGGGCACCGGTGTGCCCGCGCTCGCGAGTCCGTTCGAGGCGCCTTGTGGGAGGATCGCTCATCGTGCGCCGCCCGACCATGACCCTCCACTCCGGCATCGTCCTCGCGGCGGCCCTCTTCGCCGTCTTCGCCGCGATCGCGATCGGGTTCAGTGCCCCGCCGTTCAACTCGGGGGACGAGGCAGCGCACTTCGACTACGCGGTCTCCGTGTGGCACGGCCACCTGCCCGTGTTCCAGGACGGTCTCACCATCGACGCGCCGTTCGGGATCATCCCGCCGGTGCAGTGGGTCTCCCAGCACCCGCCGCTCTTCTACGCGATCCTCGCCCCGGTCGTCGGGCCGCTCTGGGACAGCGGCCAGCAGTACCACGCTGTGCTCGCAGGGCGTGTCGCGAACGCCGTGCTCGCCGGGCTGACCGTGCTCGCCGCCGGGTGGGCCGCACGCCGGGTGCTGCCGACCCGGCCCGGTGCCGCGAGCGTCGCCGCCGTCGTCGTCTCCCTGACGTCCATGTTCCTGCTGGTCGGTGGCGCTGTCTACAACGACCTGCCGAACATCGCCTTCGGCGCGCTCGCCATCGGAGTCGCGGCCACGGCCCTCCGTCGCGGCCTCTCGACCCGCCTGGTCGTCCTCGCGGCCGTGGTGACCGCCGCCGGCATGCTCAGCCGACTCACCTTCGCGGTGTTCGTCGTCGCCGTCCTCGTGGCCGTCGTCTGCGCCCGGGGTCGCGGCTGGTGGAACGGCCTGGTCGGCAAGCTCGTCGCGGTCGTCGTCGTCACCGCCGCTCCGGCCCTCGCCGCCGGGTGGTTCTTCCTCCGGAACGAGCGTCTGACCGGGAACATCGCGGGCAGCCAGCCGGAGTGGGCTGCGGCACACCTCCACCGCCGACAGCACGGCTTCGTCGAGACGGTGGCGGACCCGGGCTTCTGGACCGGCGTCTTCTCGGTCTTCCGCGGGCACTTCACGCTGGACGTGACATGGCCGTGGGTGCTCCTGGTCGGACCGCTCCTGCTCGCGGTCGTCGTCGCGGTGGTCCCGGCGCTCCGCCGGAACGGCCACGTCCGACCGGTGGCGCCCCGCCGGACGACCACCGACCGGACGACCACCGACCCGACGACCGCCACTGGACGCCGCCGGCGCCAGGACGCCACCGACCGGGTCGCCGACGTGCTCGTCGCCCTCATGCTCGTCGCGGTCGTCGTGCTCATCGTCTTCCTCCAGATCCGCTTCACCATGCAGGGCGGCGCAGCCCAGGCGCGGTACGGCCTGCCGGTCGTCCCGGTCCTCGCCGTCGTCATGGCGATCGGTCTCTCCGGGTTCGGCCGGGTGCTCTCGCCGTTGCTCGTCACGGTGTGGGTCGCCGCCGCCGGGTACGACTGGTTCACCATCGTCGACCTCACGGGCCCGGCGTTCCACGAGCCGGTGACGCTGACGGTCAGCCGGGTCGCCGTCGTGCTCGCGGTCGTGGCGCTCGCCGCGGTGCTCACGCTGGTCTGGACCGCGTCGCTCCGGCGCTCGGTGGTCGCCCCGGAGCCGCCCACGGCCGACGTCGCGGCCGTCACCGCGTGACAGGATGACGGCGTGACGTCCTTGCGCTCCCGGGTCGCCCGGTTCCTCACCCGACGCCCCGACCAGGACGTCGCACCGGCCTCCGGCCCGACGCCGGAACCGCCACTCGTCGGCTTCGTCGTGCACGGAGCCGGTGGTGTCCACCCCGCGTCCGCGCACATCCGCGTGACCGGCCGCATGTCGGCACTCGCCGCCTCCGGCGCAGCGCGCGTCGCGCAGGTCGAACCGGTCCGCTGGGCGGACGGCACGGACACCGCGCACCTCGACGTGCTGCTCGTCCAGCGCGACGCCTTCCCGCTCGCCTCGCTCGACGCCGCGATCGAGCGCGCTCGACGCGAGGGCACCCGGATCGTCGCCGAGGTGGACGACGACTTCTTCAGCCGGGAGGCCCGTGCCCGGCTCGTCCGCGCCGAGTACGACCCCGAGCGGCTCGCGTCCGTCGAGCGCGTGGTCGCGGCCGCCGACGCGGTGGTCACGTCGACCGAGCCGTTGCGCGCCGTGCTCGCCGCAGCGGGCACCACGGCGGTCGTGGTGCCGAACGCCGTCCAGCCCGGGCTGTGGGGCACCGGGCCGTCGCGTCCCGACCCCGTCGGCCCGCGCCGGGTCCTGTACATGGGGTCCGCCACGCACGGCGACGACCTCGCGCTGCTGCGGCCTGTGTTCGACGGGCTGGTCGACGACGACGGTCGCGCGGTCCGACTCGAGGTCGTCGGCGTGACCGACACCGACGCGGACTGGTTCGACCGGCTGGACCTGCCCGACGGTGCGACGCACTACCCGGAGTTCGTGGCGTTCCTGCGGGCGAACGCGCACCGCTGGTCCGCCGGTGTCGCGCCCCTCACCGACGACCCGTTCAACGACGCCAAGAGCGACCTCAAGTTCCTCGAGGTCAGCATGCTCGGCCTGCCGTTCGTCGCCTCGGACCGACCGTCGTACGCCGACATCGACGAGCACGGCGGACTGCTCGCCGAGAACGACCCGGCCGCGTGGCAGCACGCGCTGCGCACCGCGTTCCGGGAGGCCGACGAGCGGGTGCAGCGTGCTCAGGCGTACGTGCGCGCAGAGCGACTGGTGACCGGCGACGGCGACTGGCGAGCAGCCCTCGGCCTCTGAGTGCGGGCCTCTTGCTAGGCTGCCCCGGTGCAGATCCGAGAACTGAAGATCCAAGGCGCGTGGGAGTTCACCCCCGTCCAGCACGGTGACGCCCGGGGCGCGTTCCTCGAGGCCTACCGTGCGGACGTGCTCGAGGAGACCGTCGGCCACCCGCTCGACCTCCGTCAGGTGAACATGTCGATCTCGTCGCGCGGCGTCGCGCGGGGGATCCACTACGCCCTCGTCGCACCGAGCCAGGCGAAGTACGTCACGGCCGTCCGCGGCGCCTTCATCGACTACATCATCGACATCCGCGTCGGGTCGCCGACGTTCGGCCAGTGGGACTCCGTCCGCATCGACGACGTCGACCGCCGCGCCGTGTACCTGTCCGAGGGCCTCGGGCACGCCATCGTCGCGCTCGAGGACGCCTCGACGGTCAACTACCTGGTCAGCGCGCACTACGACCCCGAGCGCGAGAAGGGGATCAGCATCCTCGACCCGACCGTCGCGCTCGAGCTCCCCGACGGCATCGGCCAGCCGGTCCTGTCCGAGAAGGACACCAGCGCGCCGACCCTCGAGCAGGCCGCCGAGCAGGGTCTGCTGCCGACGTACGAGGAGTGCCTCGCCTACACCGAGTCCCTCCGCACCACGAAGAAGTAAGGACGCATCCCCATGAAGGGCATCATCCTGGCCGGCGGTTCCGGCACGCGCCTCTGGCCGATCACCAAGGGCATCAGCAAGCAGCTCATGCCGATCTACGACAAGCCGATGGTGTACTACCCCCTGTCGACGCTGATGATGTCCGGCATCCGCGAGGTGCTGATCATCACGACGCCCGAGTACAACGACCAGTTCAAGGCCCTGCTCGGCGACGGCTCCACGCTCGGCATGGACATCCAGTACGCGGTGCAGCCGTCCCCGGACGGGCTCGCCCAGGCGTTCGTCATCGGTGAGGACTTCATCGGCGACGACAGCGTCGCCCTGGTGCTCGGCGACAACATCTTCCACGGCACCGGGCTCGGCACGAACCTCCGCAAGAACACCGAGGTGCAGGGCGCGACGATCTTCGCGTACCACGTGGCGGACCCGAAGGCGTACGGCGTCGTGGAGTTCGACGACGACTTCACCGCGGTCTCCATCGAGGAGAAGCCCGCCGAGCCGAAGTCGAACTACGCCGTCCCCGGTCTGTACTTCTACGACAACAAGGTCATCGAGATCGCGAAGACGATCGAGCCGAGTGCCCGTGGTGAGCTCGAGATCTCGACCGTCAACGAGCGCTACCTGGAGGCCGGGGAACTCGGCGTGCAGGTCCTGGACCGCGGCACCGCGTGGCTCGACACCGGCACGTTCGAGTCGATGATGCAGGCGTCCGAGTACGTCAAGGTCATCGAGGACCGTCAGGGCTTCAAGATCGGCTGCATCGAGGAGATCGCCTGGCGGAACGGCTGGATCGACGACGCCCAGCTCGCCGACCTCGCCGCGCCGCTCGTCAAGGGCGGCTACGGCGTCTACCTGCAGAACCTGCTGCGCGGCTGACGGTGGCCCGGTCCGGGTTGCGTCGGCTCCTCGGCCGTCCGGTCGGAGTCGACGCGCCGCTGCCCGCCGATACACCGACCCCGTCGGCACCGGCGGCGGACCGTCCGGCCGAGCCGCGCCTCCCGGTCGACACCTCGCTGGTCACCGAGCCGTCACGGCCCGGTGACCACGGGGTCGACGTCGTCGTCACCGTCGCAGAGACGACGTTCCGCGACGGTGCACACCGGGCGGTCGTCCGGGCCGCGCGGGACGCCGGTGCCGCGACCGTCGTCGTCAGCGTGTACGACGTCCACGCGGGCCCGACGAGCGTGTACCCAGCCGTCGTCGCCGGAGCTGACCACGTCGTCGCCCGTGCGACCGTCGCCGCCACCTGGGGCGGCGCCGTGGCCGCGGCTCGGCCACTCCTCACGAGCGCCCGGGTGGTCGTGCAGGACGCGTCGGTCACGATGCCCCTCGAGGCCTACGCGACACTGACGGCAGCACTCGATCGTGCACCGGTGGCCGTGGGTGTGGTCCGGACCGGTGACGACGTCGTCGCCAGCGCCGGAGCGGTCCTGGTCCGGGGCACGGCACCGGTGGCGGCACTGCTGCGCGGGCACCCGGCCGAGGACGCCGACCTGCTCGACGGCGCCGAGGTCTTCGCGGCCGACGAACCGTGCTTCGCGGTGCGTACCGCGGACCTGGCGCTGCCGGTCCGCACGGTCGACACCCGGACCGCCGTCGCACGACTCACCCGCGACAGCGCGGACGCCGGCGGCGGCCCGTGCGTGGTCGTCGCACTCGGCCGTGTGTACCGCACACACGTCCTCCGCGAGCGTCGGTACGACACCGACGCCGCCACGGCCCTCGCCCACTGGCGGGCGCGGGTGGACGGCACCGCGATCACCGCGCTGGAACGCGCCGGACTCGTCCCGGGCCTCCCGGCCGCCGACCCCGCGGGAGCCCCGGTCGCCCTCCGCGAACCGGTCGTCCGTGCCGAGCGGGGTGCGGAGCGGGTCACGCTGCGGGACCGAGGAGAACGGTTGCGCTGGTCGATCCGGATCGCCGCCCACCCCGGCCCCGGCGGGGATGACTGGGGCGACACGTTCTTCGCCCGTGACCTGGCGACGGCGCTCCGGTCGCTCGGGCAGGAGGTCGTCGTCGACCACCGCGAGTCGCACGTCCGCCCGCTGTCCGAGCACCTGGACGACGTCGCCCTGACGCTCCGCGGACTCGACGACACCCCCGTACACCCGTCGGCGACGAACGTGCTCTGGGTCATCTCGCACCCCGACCTCGTCACGGCGGACGAACTGGCCCGCTACGACCTGCGGTTCGCCGCCGGGCCGGTGTGGGCGGCCCGCGTGGCGGCGGACACGGGTCTCGACGTCGCCCCGCTCCTGCAGGCCACGGACCCCGCCCGCTTCCACCCGGGGCCAGGGGCGCCCGAGTACGCCGGGCTCGACACCGCGTTCGTCGGCAAGACCCGGCAGGTCTTCCGGCCGGTCGTGCGGGACGCCGTCGCCGCCGGCCTCGACCTCGCCGTCTGGGGCGAGGGGTGGGAGGGCCTGCTGCCGGACGGCGTGCACCGCGGGGTGTTCGTCGCGAACGAGGCACTGCCGTCGCTCTACCGCAGCGCTCGCGTGGTGCTCAACGACCACTGGGACGACATGGCCCGCGACGGGTTCGTGTCCAACCGGCTGTTCGACGCAGCGGCCACGGGGGCCCTCGTCCTCACCGATCCGGTGCCGGGCGTGGACGAGCTGTTCCACGGTGCCGTGCGGACGTACCGTGACGCAGACGAGCTCCGCGAGTTGGTCCACCAAGGGGAGACCTCGTCGGCTGCGGAACGTGCCGAGCGGGGCACCCGCGTCGGTGCCGAGCACTCCTTCGTCCGGCGGGCCGAGGTGCTGCTCGACGCGGTGCGACGGCAGCGGGCGGGCGGCTAGCTCCGATGCCGAGCGCCCCGGCGCCTGCCGGCCTGCTGGCTAGCCCCGGCGGAGCCGTCGGGCCACGTCACCCGCGCGGTCCGCGATCCGCACGACACGGCGTGCGCGCATCGCCGCGAGTTCCGCATCTCGTGCCCTGACCTCGCGGAGCGCCGCCTGCGCACGGTCGCGCTCGAACTGCACGGTGGCACGGAGCGTGTCCGCGGTCGCCTCGCCGGCCCGGACGCTGTCCTCGAGGGACTCGATCCTCCGGTCACGGGTGACGATCGCGTGACCGACCTGCTGCAGCCGACGGAGTCGGTCCTCGGGGACGACCGGGTCGGGGGTCCCGTCCAGGCTGGTCGATCCGGCGCGACGGAGCACCTCCGCGATGCCGTCGTCCCGCGTGAAAGGACCCGCGGCCGCCTCGTCGTCGGTGACGAAGCGGAGCGCGAACGTCGACTCGAGCACACCCTCCCGCAGACGGCGGAGGTCCCGCATGCCGTGGTGACGCGGGCTCGGGGTGAGGTCGGGGTTCGCCTCGTAGGCGCGCCCGCTGACGTCGACGCGGTGCTCGTACTGGGTCCAGGACCGCCAGGGCAGGTGCAGGACCTCGAGCTCGAGTCCGGCGGGCACCGGGGCGCCGTTCGCGACGCTGACCTGGTGGTTGCCCTGCACGACCGTCACGTCGGGGTCACCGACGTGCACGGCGTTGGTGCTCGGCGGGCCGATCAGACCGATCGCCTGGAGTTCCGTGACCGATCGGTCGTCACGCCAGTGCAGGCGCTCGATGCCACCACCGGACTCGGCGAGCATCCCGGTCATGTTGACGACCGGGACGGTGAACGCGCCGACCACCGGGTCCAGGCGCTCGAACACCTCACCCACCGTCAGGGAGCGGTCGACCGGCAGGATGAACTCGTCGGCGTCGGCGTTGACGACCCAGTCGGCGTGGTGGCTGCGCGCGGCGTCGCGGGCCATCCCGGTGACGACGGTGCCCTGCTGCTTCCGGTGCACCGGGTCGTGGCGCAGGTCGACCGTGACGTCCGTCCGCGCGGCGAAGGCGGTGAGGAGGTCGGTGGTCCCGTCGACCGACCCGTTGTCGGTGATGACGAAGACGTCGAACCCCTGGGCCACGTGGTGGTCGAGCCAGGCGGGGATGACGTCCGCTTCGTCGCGGACCATCAGGGTGACGGCGAGGGTCATGGGCAGGCTTTCCGGGTTCGGGTTCGAGTTCGGGTTCAGGGCACCGGGGGAGACGGTCGGATCGGCCGACGATACCGTGTCAGCGGGTGTTCGTGGCGTGGGCCCGCACGGCCAGGGCAGCGCGGAGCACGACTCGGAGCGGCCACAGCCACCACGCGGGGTACTTCCGTGCCAGGAACCGGTACGCGCTCTCGTGGTGGGCACGGCGCATCCGCTCCGAGGACCCCTGCGTCGCGGTCCCGCCGATGTGGGTGGCGGTCGCTGCGGGTTCGTAGACGTTGCGGAGGCCCAGACGTCCGATGCGCCAGCCGAGGTCGACGTCCTCGAAGTACATGAAGTACCCCTCGTCGAAGCCGCCGAGTCGGTCGAGGACGTCGCGCCGCACCAGGACACACGCCCCGGACAGCCAGCCGGCGTCACGACGACCGTCGTGTTCACCGTCCTGGCGGTACCGCCGGGTCCAGGGGTTGCCGGGCCAGACGTTCGCGAAGACCGCGTGCCCGAGGCCGGTCCGGAGGGACGGGACGAGCCGGGCGGACGGGTACACCTCGCCGGTGGGTTCGAGCAGCCGCGGACCGGCCGCGCCGATGCCCGGGTCGGCCTCCGCGGTCGCGAGGAGCCGGTCGAGTGCCCCCGGCTCGAGGACGACGTCCGGGTTGGACACGAGGACCCAGCGGACCTCCGGCCCGAGCGTGGCGACCGCGCGGTTCACCGCACCGCCGTACCCACGGTTCTCACCGAGTGCCAGGAACCGGGCACCCGCGGCCTCGGTCACGGCGCGGAGCGCGTCCGCGTCGGTCGAGTCGTTGTCGGCCACGACCACCGGGACGGCTCCGGCGCTCGCTGCCGGCACGGAGGCGAGGAACGCCGGAAGGACGTCGCCGGAGTTGTACGAGACGGTGACGATGGCGGCACGCGGACCGGACCCAGCGGGAGTGGCGTCGGGTGTGGCGTCGCCGACGGTGCCGTCAGCGGCGGCGGTCACCGGTACACCCCGAGGTGTGCCCGCGCGCAGGCAGCCCACGAGAAGCCGTCGGCACGCTGACGTGCGCGGGCGACCCGGTCGGCGCGGTCGGCCTGGTCACCGTCGAGCAGAGCGGCCAGCGCAGCGCGGATGGGCTCGGCGTCGGGCTCGGTGTACGTGACGGTGTCGCCGCCGACCTCCGGGATCGCCAGGCGGTCGGTGGTCAGGACGTCGGCGCCGGAGGCCATGGCCTCGAGCACCGGCAGGCCGAAGCCCTCGGCGATGCTCGGGTAGGCCACGATGCGCGACCCGCCGAGCAGTGCCCGCAACTCGTCGACGGGCAGGTACCCGAGGTAGCGCAGCGGGGCTCCCGGACGGTCACCCGCCGCCGTCAGCTCGCGTTCGGCGGCCTCGTCCCAGCCGAGCCCACCGGCGACGAGCAACGCGGGGACGTCCGGCCGCTCGGCGCCGAGCGCCCGGTGCGCCGCGATGAGTTCCGGGAGGCGCTTGCGCGGTTCGACGGTGCCGAGGAAGGCGATCCACTCGGCGTCCGCCGCGAGCTCGTGCGCCGCCCGGAACGCGGCGAGGTCGGCGTCCGTCGGCGGGTGGAACAGCGCACGGTCGACGCCGAGGTGCGCCACGACGGTCGCGCGACGCGGTCGGCCGGCGAACCGGTCGAGTTCGCTGACGGTCGCGGCGCTCGGCGCGACTGTGGCGCGGGCGAAGCGCCGTGCCAGTCGCGTCCACGCACGGAAGAACCGCACCTTGAGCGTCGAGTGCGCCGCCGGGTCGCTGAAGAAAGTCGCGTCGTGCAGGGTGACGACGGTCCGGGAGGCCCGGATCACCGGGAACGTGTAGTGCGGGCTGTGCAGGACGGCGGACCCCACCCGTCGGGCCAGGGCGACCAGGCCGGTCTGCTCCCACACGAGGCGCAGCGGACGCGAGGAAGTCCAGCCCGGAGCCGCGTGGTACCGGTGACCTGGAGCGAGCCCACGGAGCCACGCGACGTCGTCCGGCTTCGCCACGACGTCGACGTGCTCGTCGAGTTCGTCGAGCCCGGCGAGGAGCCCGGAGATGTACCGTGCCACGCCGCCTCGGTTCGGCGGGACCGACGTGGCGTCGACCAGCACCGGGAGTACGCCCAACGTCAGCCCTTGACCTGGCGCTCGGTGGTCTTCGTCCAGGCGATCCCCGACTGGGTGTCCTCGTCGACGACGACGAAGCGGGCGGCCTCGCGCTCGATGACGATGTGCTCGCCGTTCGGCTTGGCGAGGAACACGTGCACGAAGTACTGCCCGCCGCCGAGGCGCAGGTCGTTGAGGTGCCACTCGACGGTGGCCGAACCCCGGAGCGGGTCGTGCCGCGTCTGGAGCTGTCGGCTGTCGACACCGAAGGCGGGGTGACCGAGGTGGTTCTCGATCTTGATGCCGGCGCGCCACTCCGGCAGGACGTCGGCGTGCGAGAACGTCGCGCGGATGACGAGGTCGTCGCCGTGGTGGTGCTCGGCGCCGGGGGCACGGCCGGGGATCTCGAGCTCGACGTGCTCGACCTTGCCGGGGTTCGCGTCCTCCTCCGGGTTCGCGGCCTCGGCCTCGGCCACACGACGGCCCTCGAGGATCTCGCGGAAGTTCTTGACCGCGAGTCGGGCCGAGCCCTGGAACTTGACCTCGCCGTGGTGCAGTACGACCGCCGAGTCGCACAGCTCCTGGACCTGGCCCAGGGAGTGCGACACGAGGATGATCGTGCGGCCCTGCTCCTGGAACTCGCGGATCTTGTCGAGGCACTTCTTCTGGAACTGCTCGTCACCGACTGCCAGGACCTCGTCGACGAGCAGGACGTCCGGGTCGGTGTTGATGGCGACCGCGAAGGCGAGACGCACGTACATGCCGGATGAGTAGAACTTCACCTGCGTGTCGATGAAGTCGCCGATGCCGGAGAACTGCAGGATGTCGGCGAAGCGGGCTTCGGTCTCCTCCTGCGTCTGGCCCAGGATCGCGGCGTTGAGGTACACGTTCTCGCGACCGGTCAGGTCGGGGTGGAAACCGGCGCCGAGCTCGATGAGCGCAGCCAGGCGACCGCGACGCTCGACGGACCCGGTGGTCGGTTCGAGGATGCCGCCGATGGTCTTCAGCAGCGTCGACTTGCCGGAGCCGTTCGGGCCGAGCAGACCGATCGTCGTACCGGCGGGGATGTCGAGGCTGATGTCCTTGAGCGCCCAGAAGTCCTCGCTGTGCCGACGTCCGGCGCGGCCCAGGGTGACGACGCGCTCCTTGAGCGAGTTGTCCTTGCGGATCGTGAAGCGCTTCGAGACGTTCTTCACGGTGACGACCGCGGGGGCGTCCGAGAACGGGGAGCGGGTCTCCTGCGTGGCGTTGTCGAGGGTCATCGGGTCAGATCTCCTGGGCGAAGTTGCCCTGCAGCTTGGCGAACACCCGCTGGCACAGCACCAGCGCGATGAGGCCGACGACGCCGGCGATGACCAGGCGGAGGAGCAGGTGCGAGGGGTACTCCGAGTCCGGGCCGGCGGTCCAGAAGGCCCGGTGGAACCCGAGGACGGCGAGGGTGATCGGGTTGGCGGTGTACAGCGTGAGCAGCCACTGCGGCGCCGCGTTCGCGACCTGCTGCCAGCTGTAGACGATGGGCGAGGCCCACATCAGCAGCAGCACCAGGACCTCGACGAGGTACTGCATGTCGCGGAGGTAGACGTTGGCGGCGGCGAGGAGCAGCGCCAGGGCCGTCGCCCAGATCAGGATCACCAGCGTCGACGGGAAGAAGTAGAGCAGGTCGGGCCGGATCCAGGCGAACCCGCTCTGCAGGAGCGTCGCGACGAGGAGCACGACCAGCTGCACGCCGAAGTTGAACAGCGCCGCCCCGACGCTCGCCAGCGGGTAGATCTCGCGCGGCAGGTAGATCTTCTTGATCAGCCCGCCGTTCGAGACGATCGACGCCGTGCCCGCGGCCACGATCTCGCTGAACAGCCCGTAGAGGGTCAGTCCGGCGAAGACGTAGACGGCGAACTCGGGGATGTTGCGGGACGCGCCGAGGATCTTGCCGAGCACGAAGTAGTAGATCGCGAGCTGCACGAGCGGACGGATCAGCGTCCACGCGAACCCGAGCGCACTGTCCTTGTAGCGGGACTTCAGGTCACGGCGGATCAACAGGTCGAGCAGCTGCCGGTGGGCGAAGACCTCGCGGATCGACCCGATGACGGCGGTGGCCGGCCGACCGGCCGGGATCATCCGCTCCTGGCGGAGCCGATCGAACCGCTCGGTGACGATGTTGCTCAAGGTGTTTCCTCACATTCGACGCGGGCGACGGACCACTGTACATCGGCGACCGGGAGCGGCCGCCGGGCGTCAGCGTCCGTTCTTGCTCTCCCGCATGATGCGCACACGGTTCTGGACCTTGTCCCGGAGCCCCGAGACGCCGTTCTCGCGGAGGTACCAGGTGGCCAGGCGCACGTCCCGGGAGATGCCGTGACGGCTGTTCGCGATCTGGTGGAACTGGAGCTCGCGCTGCCGGGCCGGGCTCAGCTGCACACGGGGGCGTCCGGCCGCGGCGAGCGACCCAGCCGGGACCGCCGCTTCGTGCGCGCGGTCGGCGGCGACGTGCGGGTCCTTGCAGAACTCGATGAGGGGGGAGAGGGCCTGCTCCCACGTGAAGTCGGAGCGGACGCGGGTCACCGCGTCGCGGGCGGCCTGCGCGGCCTCGGGGTCGTACAGCATCGACTCGAGGGCGGCGGCGAGTCCGTCGACGTCGCGCTCCTCGACCGCGACGCCCATGCCCTCGGCGGCCACCAGGTCACCGAAGCTGTCGCCGTCGGTGGTGACGATCGGCAGGTTCGCCCACATGTAGTCGAGGATGCGGGTACGGAACGAGAACGTCGTCTCGATGTGCGCGAAGTGCGTGCTGACGCCGGCGTCGGCTTCGAGCAGGTAGTTCTGGCGGTCGTCGAGGGCGACCCACTGCTCGTTGAAGAACACGTGCTTGCCGGTGAGCCCGAGCTGGTCGCTGAGGCGACGGGTCTCGGACACGATCGCCATCTCCGGCACGTCCGGGTTCGGGTGTGCGACGCCGAGGAAGAACAGTCGGATGTCGTCGTGCGTCTCGGCGACCTTGGCGATCGCGCGGACCAGCGACGGGGTGTCGAACCAGTTGTAGATGCCACCGCCCCAGATGACGACCTTGTCGTCCTCACCGATGCCGGGGGTCACCCCGCGGATCGCCTTGCGCTCGTGCACCGGCGGGGTGGAGTCCATGCCGAACGGTGCGATGGCGATGAGCTTCTTCAGGTTGTCGTCGGCCAGGTAGTTGTCCGGGTTGATGCGACCGACCGCGGCGAGCTGTCCGAGCCAGAACAGCCGCTGCCGCTCGGAGGCGCACAGGAAGAAGTCGCCGCGTTCGAGCTGCCGGTTGATCACCTCGGTGGTCGAGGTCACCTGGTTCCGCCAGCCGACGTCACCGTTGTCGCGGGCCTGCTCGAGCTGCTCGAGGTGCATCGGGTCGTAGAGGTCGACGACCATGATCTTGTTCGAGTTCTGCAGGGTCTGGAAGTGGTGCAGCGCGTAGCCCTGGAAGAAGATGACGTCGGCCCACTCCTCGTGCTCCCGCATGGCGCGCTCGTGCTGGAGCGGGACGCGGGACACCTCGAAGCGGTCGGTCTTGCGGTTCGCGACGTTCCAGGTCACGAGTCGGACGTCGTTGTGTTCGCTGAGGGCCTCGGCGATCTTCCACGCCCGCATGCCCGGGCCGGCCATCTTCTCGCCGAGGGCGTCGCCCGTGATCACCAGCACGCGGGTGCGGTGCATCGGCTGCTCGACGTCGAAGGCCTCGATGATGGCCTGGTAGCCCTCGAGGAAGTAGCCGTCCTCGAACAGCGGCTTGAAGGCGTCACCGAACAGGCGGAAGACCTCTTTGTCGGTCTTGACACGCTGGCCCTGGATGCGGCGGCGCTCCTCCGACAGGCGGGGGAGGTCCGACACGAACTGGTCGAGCGCGTACAGCCCGGCCACCGCCTCCTTCGACATCGGCGTCGTCGGGTCGAACTCGTCCGGGGCACCGGTGAAGCGGCGGATGTCGAACTCCTCCGAGTCGCGACCGCTCTTCGCCACCGCGCGGCGGGCGAGCAGCGCGAGGGCTGCGGGTAGGAAGACGCCGAGGTTCTCGTCGGAGAGGTTCTTGTACAGCAGGTGCAGGGCGTTCCGCTCGAGCAGGTACATCTCGCGGTGGTCGCCGAACGACTTCATCGAGCCGTGGTGCTTGTGGTAGACCACCGAGCGCGGCGCGAACCGGACCCGGTAGCCGAGCAGGTTGAGGCGCCATCCCAGGTCGACGTCGTCGTAGAACATGAACAGGCCCTCGTCGAACCCGCCGACCTCGAGGAAGACGTCGCGGCGGACGAAGAGCGCCGACCCGGTGCCGAACAGCAGGTCCTGCGGCTCGTCGAACCGGCCGTCGTCGAGCTCGGCGATGTGGTTCTTGTAGCCCATGCCGAACCAGCTGAGGCCGGACTCGACGAAGTCGATGGTCTTGCCCTCCCAGTCGAGGACCTTGCTGGCGACGGCGGCGACACGGGGGCTCGGGGCGAACCCGGCGATGCCCTCCTTGACCCAGTTGACGTCGGGCTTCGCGTCGTTGTTGAGGAAGGCGACGACGTCACCGCTCGCCTCGCGGGCACCGAGGTTGCTGCCGCCCGTGAAGCCGAGGTTCTCGGCGGACACGATGATCTTCACGTTCTGCTGCGCACCGAGCGCGGCCCGGAGCCGCTGTTCGCTGTCGTCGCCGGACCCGTTCTCGACGACGACGATCTCGAGGCGGTCGGCCGGCCAGTCGACCTCGCTCAGGCGGGCGATGCACTCGAGAGTGTCGTCCGTCCCCCGGAAGTTGATGACGACGACGGACACGCGGGGCGCGGAGGTGGACACGGAACGACTCCATACGTCGGCTGGCGAGGGTGCCTGCGGAAGGCGGGTACGACTATACCGACGCGGTCTCGGGACACCTGTGACCTGGGAGACTGACGCGGTGGACGTCTCCGTGGTCATCATCGACTGGCACCAGCCCGAGCTCACCCGCCGCGCGATCGCCTCCGTGCTGTCCCAGCGGGTCGACGCCTCGGTCGAGGTGGTGCTCGTCGTCAACGAGGCGGACGATGCCACGGTGGCCGCCTACCGCGCCGACCACCCAGCGGTCGTCGTCGTCCCCGACCCGACCAACGCCGGGTTCGCCGGGGGTGTGGTCCGGGGGATCGCGGCGTCCTCGGGTGACGTCGTCGTGTTGCTGAACAACGACGCGGTCGCCGACCACGGGTTCCTCGACCGTGGCCTGGCGGTCCTCGCCGCGGGTGGACCGCGGGTCGCGGCCGTCGCCGCGACGGTCGTGCTCGAGGGCCGGTTCGCCCCCGTCGCGTCCGGTGACCGGCGGTCTGCCGACGACTTGGTCGCGCCGGACGGCCGACGCTGGCGGCGTGCAGAAGTGGGGCAGACCCTCGTCAACGGCACCGGTGTGGTGCTCGACCGGTCCGGCAACGGACGTGACCGCGACTGGCTCCGGCCGCTGGACGACGGGCCGGAGTCCGCGCCGCTCTTCGGCTTCTCCGGCGGCGCGGCGTTCCTCCGTCGCGGCCCGCTCGAGGAGGTCGGCGGGTTCGACCCGACCCTCTTCATGTACTACGAGGACCTCGACGTCGCGTGGCGCCTCCGGCTCGCCGGGTACGAGGTCCGGCACGCCCCCGACGCGGTCGTCGTGCACCGC
>NZ_QKLI01000020.1:0-63190 GCF_003224255.1 Curtobacterium sp. MCBD17_030
GCCATGCTCCGAGACGGCACCCTCTACCAGCCACCCGTCCCACTCGCAGCTTGACAAAAACCATAGGGACACCCCCCTGGACACGTGTCCGGCGCGCGGTTGAACCGATTCCCCACAGCGATCCTCATCCGGTCAGTGGGATTGAGGGGCAGCCATCTACTCGTCGCGTTGGACCACCGTCTGTCGGGACGACGGCGCAGTGCGTCGCAAGTGCAACGAGACCTTGTCGGGGGCTCGTGAAGAAGCTGACGGAAGTGCGACGCTGATCCCATGCGCACCAGGACGTTCGTCGTCATCGCCGGGATCGGCATCATCGCTGCCGCCGGCGTCAGCGTCCAAGCGCTTGTCACCCACGCCCACGCCCACAGCCTGGCCGAAGCCGCTGCAGCCTCCGAGGTACCGGCCCCGGATACCTCGGTCGAGGTGATGACCAAGACCTACCTGCGCGCGGCGAAGGACCACGACTGCGCCCTCACCCGACTGCTCACGACTCCGAACACGTTCGCCTGGTGCGGCGCAGCTCCGCACGGATGGTTCGACGGTGATCCGGAATTGCAGTCGTACCGCGATGTCGGGAAGCCGGAACTGGTCACGAAGGGCGTTGCCGGGCACGCTCAGGAGTGCGTCCAGTCCACGATCATGCAGCGGTGGATAAGCGGCGCGGACCCTGGCGAGCTGAGCTGGAGTTGGTGCTGGGTGCACACCGCCGACGGCTGGCGCCTGTGGGATCAGGGACAGGGCTAGACCCGACGAGCAGGAAGAGAGCACACGCGGTTCGGTAGCCGATGGCGGTTCCAAGGGGCCGTTGTAACGGGTGGTTGTGTCGAGTTCGTACTCCCGGAGCAGTCCGGTGGTGTTCTCGTTCGGGCCCGATAGCACCTTGGTGGCTCTCGGACGTACGACATCGATGCGAACGTCGTGTCGAAGGGCGACGACGGAACCGCTGTGATCGAGTACACCGCGACGAACGAGACCACCCTCGGGTCCGCGTTGCGGATCCCCGGGCTCGACTACGACGTGTTGAACCGGGCCGCTGGAGACCACGGCCCGCTCTCGCGGATCACAGAGCGATCCACACGGACGGAGAAGGTGAAGTGGTGAGCAGACGCCGGTTGGGCATCGCGACTCTGATCGCGGTGCTGTCGGTCCCGTTGACAGGCTGTGCCGTCCCGGCACAGCCTCAGGACTCCACCGGTACCCGGCGACTCAAGGGAGAGGACGGCGACCGCGCCGCCGAGTTCTGGTCAGCGCCGGGCGGGAGTACGCCTCCGGTCACGACGGCCCCCACGTGGAGGCGAGGAACGCGGAGGGGTAGCGGAGGCGTTTCAGATTTCCAAACGACAGAAACCCCGACAGAACTGCGGTTCTATCGGGGTTTGTTGGTCGGGCTGACAGGATTTGAACCTGCGACCCCTTGACCCCCAGTCAAGTGCGCTACCAAGCTGCGCCACAGCCCGCGAGTCCCAGAAGGACCCAGACCCCGCCCCCACGAGGGAGGCTGCGAGCCCCGCCCCACACCCGACCGAGCGTGGAGCAGCCCGTCAAGCATAGCGGAAGCGGGAGCCCCACCGCGCCACGACGACGGACCTGCGCGCGTCACCCCCGCAGGTGCATCGGCTGGACGACCCGGCGCTCCCGCGACAACCAGGGCAGCGCGAACCCGGCGAGCAACGCCCCGAGTCCGTCCGCCGCCAGGTCGCCGATGGTGTCGTCGTACCCGACGAAGATCGTGTCGTCGACGAGGTTGTGCCCGAGCCACTCGCCGATCTCCCACACCGAGCCGATCGCCATCCCGGCGGCGAGCGCCACGAGGGCGGAGAGCAGCACGCCGGCGCGCGGGGCCGAGACGACGACGCCGGCGTCCGAGGCGATCACGACGAGCAACGCCGCGAGCAGCCCGACCAGGATGACGTGGACGAGCTTGTCCCAGAGGAACACGGTCGTGTACCAGTCGAGCACGCTGCTCCAGGCGGCGACCAGGCAGAGCAGCACGACGGCCGCGTCGAACGTCGGTCGCAGCCCGAGCATGCGCGGAACGACGGTGCCGAGGAGCGCGAGGGTCGTCACGGCGAACGCGACCGCTCCCCAGCCCACGGCGGCGACGGGCACGCTCACCAGGGTGACGATCCGCAGCACGTCTGCGGCCCAGACGGCGCCGTGCGGCCGTCGGAGGAACGTCGGCCCGAAGGTGTCGATCACGCGGTCGCCCCGAAGGACAGCACGGCGTGCACGGCGAGGTGGTCGGACGGCCACACTCCCCCGGGCCGCCGGGTCGAGATCGCGGCGCGGGACACCACGGCGTCCGCGGTGGCGAACACGCCGTCGATGCGCGGCTTGTCGGCGCGCGGCTCCCGGTAGGCGGCGTACGTGCCGAGTTCCGCCGTCTCCAGGCGGGAGGCCCGCCTCCAGGTGTCCGTGATGCCCGCCTCCGCCAGTGCTCGCCACGGTGCCGACCCGGCCGACGCGTTGCAGTCGGCCATCACGACGGCGGGCAGGCCGGACTGGGCGACGATCCGGCCGAGCAGTTGCGCCGAGCGGAGTCGGGCCCAGGGCGATGCGACGTCGAGGTGCGTGGCCAGTGCCAGGAACCGTCGTCCGGTTGCATGGTCGTCGAGGACGGCCCCGACCGCGTGCCGGGGGAAGGCGGTCGCCCATGAGCGGGAGCCGGGGCGCAACGGTGTGCGGGACATCGCCCACGACCGGCGCTCGACGACGGTGCAGCGCTCGGTGTCGACCAGGAGTCCGACGGCCTCCCCGTCGCCGAAACGGTCGCGTCCGAGCAGGACCGCTTCCCAGCGCGAGCCGATGCCGGTGGCGAGGTCGACGGCCTGGGGGCGCAGGGCCTCCTGGACGGCGAGGACGGTGGGCTCCTCGGAGGCGACGAGTGCCACCACGGCGTCGCGGCGGTGTTCCCACGAGTCGGGGTGGCCGGTGGGTCGGGGCACGCTGCGGCGCAGGTTGAGGGTCATGCAGTGCAGGTCGGGAGCGGCCACCGGCCCGATGATCGGTCGGTCGTCGGCCTGTCGGTGCATGTTCCCCTTCTACGAGACGGCACGGATGCGGTTCTCAGGGTGACGTCGGCTCGGCTCCTAGGGTGGCCCGATGCGTTCTCGACCCGTCCGTGCCCTGCTCGCGCTCGCTGTGACCGGTCTGGTGCTCGGGGTGACCGCCTGTTCGGCTGCGGCTCCGACCCCCCGTCCGACGCTCGCCCCGGCGTCGTCGGACACCGTGACCGTTGTAGCGGAACGGTCCGCCGCGGACCGTTCGGTCCGGACGAGTCGTGCCCTGTTCCGATCCGCGCCGGGTGCTGTCGTCGCGCCCGCCGGAGACGCCGACGCCGTCCGCGATGCGGCGAGCGCCGCGGTCCGCGCGCACGTGCCGGCCCTGCTCGTCGACTCCGGATCGAAGGAGGCGACCACTGCCGTGGCCGACGAACTCGAGCGTCTCGGGGCGTCCTGGTACCGGGCGTTCGACGACGTGACCCTCGACACGCAGGTCGAGGAGCGGGACGTGCCGGAGGTGGGCCAGCGGGCGGAGGCGGGCCGGGCCTCCCGGCAGACGGTGCTCGTCGCGGACCGGTCGGACGACGCTGCCGCGGTGGCGTCGGCCCGCGCTGCCGACGCTCAGGTGGTGGTGATGCCTTCGGGCGTGTCGGACCCGGCTGCGTCGGGGGCGGTCGTCCGCGCGATGCACGGTGCGCAGGGGCGGCCGACGCTGTTGCTCGGGGCGTCGTTCGCGGACCTCGGCGATCCGGAGTGGGTGGTCCGCGCCGCGCAGACCGGGTACCGGATCGGCGGGGGTGGGCAGCGTCCGTTCGACGGCCACCGGTACACAGCTCTCTACGGCGCGCCCGGGGCGCCGGTGCTCGGCGTCCTCGGCGAGCAGGACCCGGCCGCGATTGTCGCGCGGGCCCGGAAGCTGGCGGAGCAGTACCGCGGGCTGTCCGACGTGCCCGTGACGCCCGCCTTCGAGATCGGTACGGTCAGCGCGCGGGAGGTGAACGGCGTGTCGGGATGGCTCGCCGGGGTGGAAGAACTTCTTCGACGAGGACACCCCGACGCTGACGCCGGAGCAGACCATGTCCGAGGTGCAGCCGACGCCGTCGCTGGTCACCTACCAGTGAACGGTCGCGGGTTCTCCAAGGACTGGAGGCCCGTGGCCGGGTTCGTCGGTCGGTCCTGACAGCATGGGGGCATGAGTTCAGCTGCTGCCTCCCCCGTCCCGCCTGCTGCGGTGCCGTCTGCCGACGCGGTGCCGACTGCTGACGCGGTGCCCTCTGCTGACATCGTGGCCGAGGCGCAGGAGGCCCTGCAGGCGCTGACGGGTCGGGTCGATGCGGTCTTCCACCCGGGGCAGCTCGAGGCGATCTCCGCGCTGGTCGAGCACCGGCAGCGAGCGCTCGTCGTGCAGCGCACCGGGTGGGGCAAGTCCGCCGTCTACTTCCTCGCCACGCTGCTGCTCCGGCGTCGGGGCGGTGGGCCGACCGTCCTCGTGTCGCCGCTGCTCGCCCTGATGCGTGACCAGGTCGCCGCAGCGGCCCGAGCCGGGGTCCGAGCGGTCTCGATCAACTCCGCGAACGCCCACGAGTGGACGGAGACCCAGGCAGCCCTCGCCCGGGACGAGGTGGACGTGCTGCTGGTCTCCCCGGAACGGCTGAACAACCCGAAGTTCCGTGACGAACAGCTGCCCGCGCTCATCGGGCGGATGGGCATGCTCGTCGTCGACGAAGCGCACTGCATCTCCGACTGGGGTCACGACTTCCGGCCGGACTACCGCCGCCTCGCCGAACTCATCCGGTCCCTGCCGCACGGCGTGCCGGTCCTCGCGACGACGGCGACCGCGAACGAGCGGGTGGTGGAGGACGTCGCCGAACAGCTGACCGCCGGGCCCGAGGACCCGGTGTTCACCATCCGCGGGTCGCTCGCCCGCGCTTCGCTGCGGCTCGGTGTGCTCACCCTGCCGGACGCCCGCGCCCGCCTCGGCTGGCTGCTCGCCCACCTCGGCGACCTGCCCGGCAGCGGCATCATCTACACGCTCACCGTCTCGGCGGCCGAGGACATCGCCCGGCTCCTCCGGGAGTCCGGGTACGCCGTCCGCGCCTACACCGGCCGGACCGACAACGACGAACGCGAGCAGCTCGAAGGGCAGCTGAAGGACAACCAACTCAAGGCCCTGGTCGCCACGAGCGCCCTCGGCATGGGGTTCGACAAGCCCGACCTGGGCTTCGTCGTGCACATCGGGGCGCCGTCCTCCCCCGTGGCGTACTACCAGCAGATCGGTCGTGCCGGCCGCGCCACCGACAACGCCGACGTCCTGCTGCTGCCTGGGCGTGAGGACCAGGAGATCTGGCAGTACTTCGCCAGCGCCTCGATGCCGACCGAGTCCCGGGCCTCGGCGGTGCTCGGCGCGCTCTCCGTCGACACCGCGATGTCGACCGTGGCCCTCGAAGGGCTCGTCGACATCAAGCGATCGACGCTGGAACTGCTCCTCAAGGTGCTCGACGTCGACGGCGCCGTCCGTCGGGTCGGCGGCGGCTGGGTCGCCACCGGTCGGCCGTGGGAGTACGACGCCGCCCGCTACGAGCGGGTCGCCGCCGCCCGTGCCGCCGAGGCCGCGTCGATGCTCACCTACGAGTCCACGAGCGCGTGCCGGATGCAGCTGCTCCAGCAGGACCTCGACGACCCCACCGCGGAACCCTGTGGCCGGTGCGACAACTGCGCCGGCGCCTGGTACCCGACGGACGTCTCGGACGCGGACCGCACGGGTGCCGCGAACGCCCTCGACCAGGTCGGCGTCGAGATCGCCCCCCGTGCGCAGTGGCCCTCGGGCATGTCCTCGCTGGGCGTCGCGGTGAAGGGCAAGATCCCGGTCGGCGAACTCGTCGCTCCGGGTCGGGCCGTCGCCCGGCTCACCGACCTCGGATGGGGTGGTCCGCTGCGTGCCCTGTTCGCGAACGGGACCCCGGACGCACCGGTGTCCCGCGAACTCGTCGACGGCTGCGTCCGTGCGCTCAAGGACTGGCCGTGGGAGACCCGACCGACCGGTGTCGTCGCGATGTCCTCGCGCTCCCGCCCGCAACTCGTCGCCTCGCTCGCCCAGGCGCTGTCCTCGATCGGTCGGCTGCAGCACCTCGGCACCCTCGACCGGGAGGGCGGGGTGCCGCGTGGTGACGGTGCGACGAACAGCGCCTACCGGCTGTCCGGCGTGTGGGACACGTTCGTCGTCGGACCGGAGCTCGCGGCAGCGCTGCAGGCGCACGAGGGGCCGGTCCTGCTCGTCGACGACCTGGTCGACAGCCGGTGGACGATGACCGTCGCCGGGCGGGAACTCCGACGGGCCGGGGCATCGGCCGTGCTGCCGTTCGCGCTCGCCACCGTGGCCTGACGGTTCGCCCGGCCCGGCCCGCTCGGCCGCGCGGCACCGCGCCGGCGTGACCGGGCCGGCGGGACCGAGGCCGGGCCGATCCCGGTCGGACTACCCGGCGGAACCGATCGCGTCGAGTTCGGCGACGGCGTCGTCCGGCAGCACGAAGCCCGCGGACGCCACGTTGTCCCGCAGGTGGTCGACCGACGACGTCCCCGGGATCAGCAGCATGTTCGGCGACCGCTGGAGCAACCACGACAGCGCGACGGTCAGGCGCGAGACCTCCAGGCGCTCCGCGACCCGGTCGAGTGCCCCGGACTGCAGCGGCGAGAACCCACCGAGCGGGAAGTACGGCACGTAGGCGATGCCCTGCGACGCGGTGAGGTCGACGAGGGCGTCGTCTTCGCGGCGCGCCACGTTGTACATGTTCTGCACGCAGACGATCGGTGCGTAGCTCTGCGCCTCCGCGAGCTGCTCGGCGCTGACGGTCGACAGACCGATGTGGCGGACGAGCCCGTCCTCCTGCAGGCGCGCGAGTGCCTCGACCTGCGGGGCGATCGAGCCCGGTTCCGGAGCGTCGAAGCCGCCCATCCGGATGTTCACGACCTCGAGCTGCTCGAGACCGAGGGTGCGGAGGTTCTCGTGCACCTGCGCCACCAGGTCGTCGGGCTGCCGGGTCGGCACCCAGTTGCCCTCGGCGTCCCGCACCGATCCGACCTTCGTCACGATGTGCACGTCGTCCCCGTAGGGCGAGAGCGCTTCGCGGATGAGTTCGTTCGTGACGTGCGGGCCGTAGAACTCAGCGGTGTCGATGTGCGTGATGCCGAGCTCGACGACGGTCCGGAGCACCCGGACGGCCTCGTCGCGGTCGGCCGGAGGACCGAACACGTGCGGTCCGGCGAGCTGCATGGCGCCGTACCCGACGCGGGTGAGTTCGAGGTCGTCGGCGAGGCGGAACGTGCCGCCGGGGAGCGATGTCGTGGTCATGGCCTCCACGATGCTCCCCGTCACCCGTCCTGCCCAGATCCCCGACGATCCTGGGACCACGGGGACCAGGACCGGACCCCGGCACTGCGCCTACGATCGGCACCGTGAGCGACAACCCCCTCGGCGACCACCTGCGCGCCCGCCGCGAGCTGGTGCAGCCGGCGGACGTCGGCATCCGCGTGACGGGCGTCCGACGCACCCCTGGCCTCCGCCGGGAGGAGGTCGCGACGCTCGCCGGGATCAGCGCCGACTACTACCTGCGCCTGGAGCAGGGTCGGGACCGCAACCCCTCACCGCAGGTCCTGGAGGCACTCGCCCGGGTCCTGGGGCTCGACACGACCGCCACCGAGTACCTGCTCGGCCTGGCCGGCATCCGCCCGACCACTCCCGCCAGACGCTCCCGCCCACACCGCCAGGTGGTGCCGGCCGGCACCCGCCAGCTCCTCGACGTGATCGGGCTGCCGGCCTTCGTCGAGAACCGGGCGTTCGACGTCCTCGCAGCGAACAGCCTGGCGACCGAACTCGCCCCGGGCCTCCGAGCAGGCCAGAACCGACTGCGGACCATGTTCCTCGACCACGACGAGGTCGAGCGCTACCCGGAGTGGCCACAGCAGCGGGCGGGGATGGTCGCCGCGTTCCGGACGTCGATCGGACCGGACGTCGACGACCCGGACGTCGTCCAGCTGGTCGGCGAGCTGTCCCTCGGCAGCGAGGAGTTCCGGCAACTCTGGGCCCGCCACGACGTGCGGCCCCTCGGTGGCGGCGCGGTGCGGATGTGGCATCCGGAGGTCGGCGACCTGGAACTCCGCCGCGAGAAGTTGGCCGTCGGCGGCACCGACGGGCAGCTGCTCGTCGTGCACCACGCGGAGCCGGGCTCACCGTCGGCACGCGGGCTCGCGCTGCTCGGTTCGCTCGCCGCGACACGGACGGCGGCAGCGCACTCCGCTACCGGACAGTCCGACGTACCGGCTTCGGGAACGTGAGTCGCATGTGGTCGCTCGTCAGGACGTCGCCGATCCCGACCATGAGCACCGAGAACAGGATCTGCTCGATGACCATCCAGAACGGGTAGAGGCCCGGGATGGCCGCGATCACCAGCGTCACGATCGGGAAGACCCGGCTGAAGAGCCGCAGCCGCTGGTACGCCCAGTAGTACCCGAGTTGCGCGCGCCACGCGAACACGTAGAGCGTCAGGGTGATGAGCAGCACGACCGTCGCTCGGAACCACACCGCCCACGGGACGACCTCCCCGGCACGGGTCAGCAGCACGGCGACGACGATCGCGGTCAGCCCGACGACCGTCTCGGCGACGAGCAGCCACCGGATCCACCGGAACGAGCGGACCGTGTCGGGATGGGCGAGCATGTCCTCGCGGATGACGTAGCCGCCCTGCCGACCGCCGGCCAGGCGGTCCAGGCGGAGCCGGCTCCACGCCCGGTCAGCGGTCGCTGCCAGGCCGGATGGTCGCTGCGTCACCCTCCCATCGTGCCGTACCCGACGGCTCGCTGCTGCCTCGGGCCGCCGACGCGGCTGAGAGTCCGGTCTGCCGGAGTGCGGTCTGCCGGAGTGCGGTCTGCCGGAGTGCGGTCTGCCGGGAGGCACGCCCTCCCCCGCCGTGCTCCCCCGGTCAGAAGACGGGGAGCAACTCGGCGCCGCCGAGCAGGTCCCCGGTGTCGGCATCGACCAACAGGACGGAGTGCACCACCGGCGGCAGGTCCTGCGGGTCGACGATGACCAGTACCGGGTGTTCGCCGTCCGGTGTGAACGAGCCGAAGTCGGCGGGGACGTCCTCACCGGTCCACTGCGCCCGTTCGCTCCCCAGGACGTCGCCCGAGGACAGCTGGACCCGCACCGCACCGACGTGCGACCCGGTCGTACCGGACCCTGCCATCACCTGCACGCCGGTCAGGGTGATCTGGACGACCTGTTCGCCGACGACCTCGAGGCGGACGTTCCCGCGGACCTCGCCACGGATGGGGACGAGGTCGCCGGCGATCGGCAGTGCCCGTCGCCACCACGGACCCGACGCCTGCGCGTCGTCGACGGGGAGCCCGGTCGCGGCATCGATCATCGGAGCGTCGCCGGTGGCGTCCGTGGTCGGCTCGTCCGGGATGAACCCGTGGCCGATCGAGATCCCGGCGTCGTCCGCACTCGGGGACGGGTCAGGAACCGACGCCGACGTCGTCCCACCGTCCGCAGCCGACCACTGCACGACCGCGCCGGCGGCGACCACGACGAGCAGCACCAGCCCGGCCACGAGAGGCCATCGACGTCGAGACGTCGATCGCTCCCCTCGTGGCACGGACATGGCGGCTCAGCGCTTCCGGCGCTCGCGCACTCGCATGTTGACGACGATCGGCGTGCCGTCGAAGCCCCAGACCTCGCGCAGACGGCGGGTGATGAACCGTCGGTACTGCGGGTCGAGGAAGGCCGAGGTGAACAGCACGAACGTCGGCGGCTGGCTCGACGCCTGCGTGGCGAACAGGATGCGGGGCTGCTTGCCGCCGCGGACCGGGTGCGGGTGCTCCTGGACCAGTTCGGCGACGAAGGCGTTGACCTTGCCCGTCGGGATACGGGTGTCCCACGACTCGAGCGCGGTTTCGAGGGCCGGCACGAGCTTCTCGAGGTGACGGCCGGTGCGGGCGGAGATGTTCACGCGCGGGGCCCAGGCGACGTGCGCCAGGTCCTGCTCGATCTCGCGCTCCAGGTAGCGGCGACGCTCGTCGTCCAGCAGGTCCCACTTGTTGTACGCCAGGACCAGGGCACGACCGGACTCGAGGACCAGGTCGATGATGCGGAGGTCCTGCACGGACACCGGCTCGGTCACGTCGAGGACGACGACCGCGACCTCGGCCTTCTCGAGCGCGGCGGTGGTGCGGAGCGAAGCGTAGAAGTCGGCGCCCTGCTGCAGGTGCACGCGCTTCCGGATGCCGGCGGTGTCGACGAAGCGCCAGGTCTTGCCGCCGAGCTCGATCTGCTCGTCCACCGGGTCACGGGTCGTGCCCGCGAGCTCATTGACGACGACGCGCTCTTCACCGGCGGCCTTGTTGAGCAGCGAGCTCTTGCCGACGTTCGGACGGCCGAGGATGGCGACGCGACGCGGGCCGCCGATCTCCTGCTTGGCGACCGCGGACACGTCCGGGAGCGTCGAGATGATCAGGTCGAGGAGGTCCGCGACACCACGGCCGTGCAGCGCCGAGACGGGGTGCGGCTCGCCGAGACCCAGGTTCCAGAGTGCGTAGGCCTCGAGGTCACGGCGCTCGTCGTCGGACTTGTTCGCGGCGACGATGACCGGACGGTCGGTGCCGCGGAGCATCTTGACGACGTGCTCGTCGGTGGCGGTGATGCCGACCGTGACGTCGACGACGAACAGGACCGCGTCGGCGAGGTCGATCGCGACCTCGGCCTGGGCGGCGACCGAGGCGTTGATGCCCTTCGCGTCGGGCTCCCACCCGCCGGTGTCGACGATGGTGAAGCGCTTGTCGTTCCACTCGGCCTTGTAGCTGACGCGGTCGCGGGTGACACCGGGGGTGTCCTGCACGACGGCTTCGCGGCGGCCGAGGATGCGGTTCACGAGCTGCGACTTGCCGACGTTCGGACGGCCGACGATCGCGAGCACCGGCAGCGCCGGCAGGTACGCGACGCCGTCGACGCCGAGCTTGCCGGCTTCGAGGAGCGCCAGGTCCTCGTCGTCCAGGTCGTAGTCCTCGAGGCCGGCGCGGAGCGCGCTTGCACGCTGGTCCGCTTCGGCGTCGTCGATGCCGGCGAGCCGCTCTCCGAGCGAGTCGTCGTACTCGGGGAAGTCGTCGTCACTTCGGTCGTCCAGCTGCGCCATGGTGGTTTCCTTGCCGGCGGCCGGTGGGCCGCGTGTTCGTGGTTCAGGTGCGGCCGTGTGGCCGGGTTGTCGTCAGTTCGTGGCCGAGCGGGCCAGGTCGACCACCGCCTGCACGGTCTGGTCGAAGTCGAGGTCGGTGGAGTCGAGGGTGGTGACGCCGTCGGCGGCGTTCATGAAGTCGACGACCTTCGCGTCCGCAGCGTCCCGACGGGCCAGGGCGGCCGAGGTCTCTTCGGCCGACTGCGTCGTGACCTCCGCCGACCGACGTGCCATCCTAACGGATTCGTCGGCGGTCAACAGGATCCGGACTTCGGCGTCCGGAGCGACCACCGTCGTGATGTCGCGTCCTTCGGTGATGATGCCCTGTCCGTCGGCCATCCGCATCACCTGGCGGAAGAGCGACACGAGCTTCGCGCGCACTTCCGGCAGCTTCGCGATGTGCGCCACGGCCGCGGTGACCTCCGGCGTCCGGATGGCGTCGGTGACGTCGACACCGCCGACGCGGACGAAGTAGTCGTCGGGGTCGGTGCCGATCGCGTAGTCGAAGGAGTCGAAGGCCGCGACCACCGCGACGGGGTCGTCCAGGTCGACGCCCTGCTGCAGTGCGTGCCAGGCGAGCGCGCGGTAGGCGGCGCCGGTGTCCTGGTAGCCGAAGCCGAGCGCACGGGCCGCCGCGCGCGAGACGCTGGACTTGCCGCTGCCGGCAGGGCCGTCCACGGCGATGACGAACTTCGCCACGAACGCTCCGGCGGGCAGACCGGCGGGCATCGGATCGCGGGTCGAACCCAACTCGCCCGCACCCTGCCCGTCAGGACCGCCGGTGACGTCGCCGCCGCCGAGGGGCCCGGGCTGGTCGGTCGGGCTCGGCAGACCGGAGTCGGGGGCGTCCGGGCCGCCGGTGACGCCGGACTCGAGCGTGGTGTCGTTGTCGTTCAGGCCCATGCTGCTGCGATCCTCCATCCGCGACCCTCGAGTTCCTCGACGAGTCGCTGTTCGTGCTCCGGGACGACCGACACCTCGACGATGCCGATCTGCGCCCGGGGCGAGTGCTCGAGGCGCAGGTCCTCGAGGTTGATACCGAGTTCCCCGATGGTGGTGAGGAGTTCGGCGAACTGCCCGGGTCGGTCGTCGATGAGGACGACGACCTGGGCGAACCGTGCGGTGGACCCGTGCTTGCCGGGCAGCCGTTCGACCCCGCGGTTGCCCGAGGCCAGGGTCTCGGCGATCGCCCGTGGCGACCCGGCTGCGGCGGGGTCGGCGAGCGCGATGAGCACCCGGTCGAGTTCGTCGCGGAGGTCGGCCAGCACCGGCCGGATGTGCGCGGCGTTGGCGCCGATGATCTGCACCCACAGTCCAGGGTCGCTCGCGGCGATGCGCGTGACGTCGCGGACGCCGCCGCCCGCCAGGCCGAGCGCTTCGCCGGGGGCGTCCCGCAGGCGCGAGGCCATCAGCGTCGCGACCAGCTGCGGCGCGTGCGACACCACGGCGACCGCTCGGTCGTGCGACTCGGGGTCCATCGGGACGACGGTCGCGCCGAGGTCGAGGGCCAGGTGCTCGACCACGGCCGCGCGCTGGTGGCTGATTTCGTCGTGTCCGGCGATGACCCAGGGGCGACCGATGAAGAGGTCGGCACGGGCGGCGGTCGGACCGCTGCGTTCGCGGCCCGCCATCGGGTGCGAGCCGATGTACCGGGAGACGTCCGCTCCGGCGGTGCGGAGTCGGTCGAGCGGCCCGGACTTGACGCTCGCGACGTCGGTGACGACGGCGTCCGGGTGCGCGAGGAGTTCGCGTTCCACGACGGTCGCGGTGACGTCCGGCGGCACGGCGACCACGATGAGTTCGGGGTCGTCACCCGCTGCCGGGAGTCGTCCGGCGCCGTAGTCGACGGCGAGCGCCAGCGCGGCCGGGGAGACGTCGTCGAGGACGACGTCCACGCCCTTGTCCCGCAGCGCCAACCCGATCGAGGCACCGAGCAGTCCGGTGCCGACGATCCGCACCGGCCCGCGGACGCGCCGGTCGGTCTCGGCGCGCGACAGACGGCTGTCGGTCACGGTCGTGCTGGCGTCGGTCACCGGGCAAGCCTATCGAGCGCGGGTGCCGGGCAGCAGGACGGCGCCGGGCCTGTGGAGAAGTCCCCACCGGTCCCGGCGCCGTCCGTGTCACTGTCGGTCCGCGACGGTCAGTCCGTGCTCTCCGCGTCGTCGTCGCCGGTGCGGGTGTCCGCGGTCCGGGCGATGCCGAGCAGCTTGCCGAGTTCGATCGTGGTCAGCTCGCGCACCTCACCCGGTGCCAGGCTGCCGAGCTGCAGCGGTCCGAACGACCGGCGGACGAGCTCGAGCACCGGGTGTCCGACCGCTTCGAGCATGCGGCGGACGATGCGGTTACGGCCGGAGTGCAGCGTGATCTCGACGAGCGACTCCCCGCGCGAGGACTCGAGCAGCCGTGCCTTGTCGGCGGCGATCTGGCCGTCCTCCAGCTCGATGCCGTCGAGCAGCAGCTGCAGCGTGGAGGGGACCATGTTGCCGTCGACCTTCGCGACGTAGGTCTTCGTCACGCCGAAGGACGGGTGTGCCAGGACGTGGGCGAGCCCGCCGTCGTTCGTCAGGATGAGCAGCCCGGCGGTGTCGAAGTCGAGACGGCCGACGTTGAACAGCCGCTCCTCGAACTGGTCGACGAACTGCGACAGGTCGGGACGGTCGTGCTCGTCCTGCATGCTCGACACCACACCGGTCGGCTTGTTGAGCACGACGTACCGCCGAGAGGTGTCGGTCTGCACCGGCACACCGTCGACCGCGACCTCGTCGGTGTCCGGGTCGACGCGGCGTCCGAGCATGTCGGCGACCTCGCCGTTCACCGTGACGCGGCCCTCAGAGATGAGGTTCTCGGCGACCCGTCGGCTCGCCACACCCGCAGCGGCGATCACCTTCTGCAGGCGCTCACCGCCTTCCTGGAGGTCCGGCTCGCCCCCGTCGGTCGCCGTCCCGTCCGCCGGGTCCCAGTCGGGGATGATCGGGCGTTCGGGCGTGCCTTCGGCGGGGCGACCGGCGTCGTCGCGCTCCCCGGCCGGGAGCGGCGTGGTCCTCTTGCGCGCCGGGTCGTTGCGGGGGCTCGTCGTGCCACCGACGTAGCGGCGGCCGTTGTGCCACACGCTGCTCGGGGCGCCGTCCGGGCTCCGGCGGTCCTCGCGGCGGGGGTCGCTGCGACGCTCGGCTCCACGGTCGTCCGGGCGGCGGGAGGCCCCGCGGTCGTCACGCCCGCGGTACCCGCCGCGCTGCTCGTCACGGCCACCTCGGTCGTCACGAGCACCACGGGAGTCGCGTCCCTGGTACCCGCCACGCTGCTCGTCACGGCCACCTCGGTCGTCGCGAGCACCACGGGGATCGCGTCCCTGGTACCCGCCACGGTCGTCGCGTCCGCCGGTGCGGCGGTCGCCGGAGTCGTCGCGGCGCACGAATCGGCCGCGGTCGTCGTCACGGCTCACGAAGCCACCGCGGTCGTCGCTGCGTCGGTCGGCGCCGCGCGTGTCACGGTCCGGACGTCCGCGGTACCCACCACTGGTGCGGTCGTCGTTGCCGCGGTACCCGGCGGAGGGACGGTCGTCCCGCCCGCGGTACCCACCGCTGGCGCGGTCGTCGCCACCGCGGTACCCACGGTCACCCGTGCCGCGCTCGTCGCGGCCACGGTAGCCACCGGTCGGACGGTCTGCGCCACGGTCGTCACGCCCGCGGAACCCGCCGGAGGAACGGTCGTCACGCCCGCGGTACCCGCCACTGCTCCGGTCGTCGCCGCCACGGAAGCCACCGGTCGGCCGGTCCCCGCCACGCTCGTCGCGCCCACGGAAGCCACCGGTCGGACGGTCTGCGCCACGTTCGTCGCGGCCGCGGAACCCGCCCGACGGGCGGTCCCCACCACGCTCGTCACGTCCACGGAACCCGCCAGAGGATCGGTCGTCCCGACCGCGGTACCCGCCACCGCTCCGGTCGTCGCCGCCACGGAAGCCACCGGTCGGACGGTCCCCACCACGTTCGTCACGTCCGCGGTACCAGCCCGTCGGCCGGTCCCCACCACGTTCGTCACGTCCGCGGTACCCGCCCGTCGGCCGGTCCCCACCACGGTCATCACGCCCGCGGAACCCACCGGTCGGTCGGTCCCCACCACGGTCATCGCGCCCGCGGTACCCACCGGTCGGACGGTCCCCACCACGCTCGTCACGTCCGCGGTACCCCCCACGGTCGCCACCACCAGCACGGTCGTCGCGCCCGCGGTACCCGCCGGAGGAACGGTCGTCCCCGCCGCGGTACCCGCCACGGTCGCCGCCGCCGGCCCGGTCGTCGCGCCCGCGGGAGCCGCCGGAGCCGGCCCCGTCGCGTCCGCGGGGTGCGTCGTCGCGGCGACCTGAGCCTCCCGGCCGGTCACCGCCCGGGCGACCCCCGCCGCGGCGGTCGTCGTCTCGTCGTGCACGGTCGTTCTGGTCAAACCCGGCCATCGGGGATCCCTTCGGTCTGCCCGAAACCGTCCGCGCCGTCCTCCAGGAGGGGCGAGATGAGCGGAAGCTCGTCGAGCGAGTTGATGCCGAGCTGCTGGAGCAGCAGCTCGGAGGTGACGTAGTTGATGGCGCCGGTCTCGGAGTCGGTGAACGACTCCTCGATGAGGCCGCGCGCGACGAGCGTCCGGACCACGCCGTCGACGTTGACGGCCCGGATCGCGGCGATCTGGGAGCGGGTGATCGGCTGCTTGTAGGCGACCACGGCGAGGGTCTCGAGCGCCGCCTGGGACAACCGGGCGGGGCGCTCCGCCTCGACGAACTGCTCGACGACGGCGTCGAGTTCGGCGCGGACGTAGAACCGCCAACCACCGCCGACCTCGCGGAGCTCGAAGCCGCGGCGGACCGTCCCCTCGACGCCGTCGAAGTCCGCGACGAGGCGGTCGACAGCCTGTCGGACGACGGGCACCGGCGCGCCGACGGCGGCGGCGAGCGCGACGAGGGACTGCGGCTGGTCAGCGATCATCAGGATGGCTTCGAGCTGCCGGTCGACCGGTGCCGCGACGGGCGGAGCGTCGACGGGCGGCACGTCGACGGGCGACGTGTCAGGTGAGCGCTCCTCCGCCGCGGCACGGAGTTCCAACTCGAGGGCGCGGGCGTCCTCGATCTCGTCCGCCCCACCCGGCTCGGCGGATCCCCCGGCGCGCGACGGAGCGCCGTGTGCGTGCGCGTGCACGTCATCCGTCATAGTCGGCTCCCAGGTTCGCGAGGCTCTCGTCCGTCCAGTCGAGTGCGGTCCACCGGAGGACCAGTTCCCCGAGCGGTTCGAGTTGTTCGAACGAGATGGAGGCGTTCCGGTACAGCTCCAGGATCGCGAGGAAACGAGCCACCACGATACCCGCCTGGTCGACCCCGGCGATGAGTTCGCGGAACGTGACGTCCGGCGACCCCTCGTCGGCGCGGGTGCGGAGGACCGACACCACGATGGCGGCCTGCTCCCGGATGCTCACCGCGGGGGCGTGCAGGTGGTCGAGGCCGACGGTCGGGATCTCGCGCGGCGCGAAGGCCAGCGCCGCCATCGCCGCGAAGTCCTGCACGGACAGGGTCCAGACCAGCTCGGGCGTTCGAGCACGGAACCGTTCCTCGAGCCGGACGCTCCGCACGTGTCGTCGCGACTCGGCGCCCCAGCGGTCGCCGAACCAGTCCGCGGCCTGCTTGAACGCCCGGTACTGCAGCAGTCGGGCGAACAGCAGGTCGCGGGCTTCGAGCAGGGCCACGTCCTCGGCGTCGACGAGTTCGCCCTGCGGCAGCAGCCCGACGATCTTCAGGTCGAGCAGCGTCGCGGCGACGACCAGGAACTCGCTCGCCTCGTCGAGTTCGTCGCTCGACTCAGCCTGCCGGACGTACGCGATGAACTCGCCCGTGACGGCACTCAGGGCGACCTCGGTGATGTCGAGCTCGTGCTTCGTGATGAGCGACAGCAGCAGGTCGAACGGCCCGTCGAAGTTGCTGAGGCGCACCCGGAACCCGGGTGCGGTCGTGGTGCCGACCGGCGAGTCGGTCGCGCTCTCGGCGTGTCCGGCCGCGTCGGACTGGAGGCTCGTGGCCGGGTCCTCAGGCGACGGCGCCACGCTGGACGAGCTCTCGGGCCAGCTGCCGGTAGGCATGGGCCGCAGCGTGGTCCGGAGCCGTCTGCGTGATCGGTCGCGCCGAGACGGTCGCGTCCGGGAACTTCACGGTGCGCCCGATGACGGTGTCGAGGACGCTGTCGCCGAACGTCTCGACGACACGCTCCATGACCTCTCGCGAGTGCAGTGTCCGCGAGTCGTACATCGTCGGGAGGATGCCGTCGAGCACCAGCGCCGGGTTCAGCCGGTCGCGCACCTTGTCGATCGTCTCGATGAGCAGCGCGACGCCGCGCAGCGCGAAGAACTCGCACTCGAGCGGGATGAGCACGCCGTGCGCCGCGGTGAGGGCGTTCACGGTGAGCAGCCCGAGGGACGGCTGGCAGTCGATGAGGATGACGTCGTAGTCGTTCGACACCTTCCGCAGGACGCTGGCCAGGATCTGCTCGCGGGCGACCTCGTTGACCAGGTGCACCTCGGCCGCGGACAGGTCGATGTTCGCCGGGATGACGTCGAGCAGCGGCACGTTCGTCGGTTGGATGACCTGGTTCGGGTCCTTCACGGCACCCATCAGCAGGTCGTAGACCGTCGGGATGTCGTGCGTCCGGACACCGAGACCGGCGGACAGGGCGCCCTGCGGGTCGAAGTCGACCGCCAGGACACGGCGGCCGTACTCGGCGAGCGCGGCACCGAGGTTGATGGCGGTGGTGGTCTTGCCGACCCCGCCCTTCTGGTTGCACAGGGAGATGATGCGGGCGGGACCGTGGCCGTCCAGCTCTTCCGGCACGGGGAACGACCGCACGGGCCGACCGGTCGGACCCGTGACGATGTCGCCGGTACCGGAGGCTGTCGTCGGGATGCTGCTCACCGGGCCATCGTACCGGCGCAGTCGCGCCTGACCGGGCCGCACCGCCGCGCGGTGGCCGACGAGGCGGACGGGCCACGGGCCTCCCGGCCGTCCGAGAGCCGGGATCAGGCGGCGCGGAGGGCGACGCGCATGCTGTCGACGCGTTCCGCGATGACCGGATCGGTGGCCCACCGCTGCTGCAGGCGCCCGACGAGGTCGGCGATCTGCTCGCGGCCGAGGCCGGCGATGAGTCGGAGGCCGACCGTCAACTCGGGCCCGGCGAACCGCGACAGCGGGTCCCCCGGCGACAGCTCGACGCGGACCACGGCCGGCTCGGTCTCGATCGTGCGGGCGAAGGCCTGCGCGACCTCCGGGTCCTCGGAGCACGGCGTCCACGGGAGGTCCTGTCCGAGCGCCCACACCGCGGGTCGGCGGAGCACGAACTCCGTCGCTGCCGTCGGGTCCAGCACGACGAGCTGGGTGTCCTCGCTCGCGGCGGCCATCGCGACCCGGCGCGACTCGACCGGGATGGGTCGGGCGTCCGCGTCCCAGGCGCGCATCGCCTCGACCGAGGTGAACGCCGGCATCACCGCACGCCCGTCGGGTCCGGCGACCGTGACGATCGAGAGCTCCTGGGTCTTGTCGACGATGCGGCCGTCCGCGGTCTCGCCGACGTCACCGGCCTCGGCGACGAGCGGGATGAGCAGCCGTGCGGTGCGGAGGGCATCGACGACCGCGCCGTGCGGGCCTCCGGACGCGACCGCGGTGATGGCGGCGACGACGGCGGGATCGGCCAGGCCGTCGTCCTCGGTGAAGGTCGTGTCGTGCGCGTCGAACGTGCGGCCAGCCCACGGGTTGCCGGCGGAGTCGCCAGCGTGGTCGTGGCCAGGTGCTGCGTGCCCGTGCGCCGCCTGCTGGTCCGCTGTCTGCTGGTCTGGGTCAGGGCCGGCACCCCGACCGTTCGAGATGCCCGCCACGGGACTACTCGGACGCGATGTCGAGTGCGGCCGGCAGCGTGAACGCACCCGTGTACAGCGCTTTGCCGATGATCGCACCCTCGAGCCCGTGCGGCACGAGCGCACGAAGCGCGCGGAGGTCGTCGAGTGTCGAGATGCCACCCGAGGCCACCACGGGCTGGTCGGTGCGGTCGCAGACCTGCCGGAGCAGGTCGACGTTCGGACCCTGCAGGGTGCCGTCCTTCGTCACGTCGGTGACCACGTACCGGGCACACCCGGCGTCCTCGAGCCGGTCGAGCACCTCCCAGAGGTCCCCGCCGTCCTCGGTCCACCCGCGGGCCGCGAGGGTGGTCCCGCGGACATCGAGCCCGACGGCGATCTGCTCGCCGTACTGCCCGATCACACGGGCCGCCCACTCCGGGTTCTCCAGCGCCGCGGTGCCGAGGTTGACCCGGGCAGCACCGGTCGCCAGAGCGGCCTCGAGCGAGGCGTCGTCACGGATGCCGCCGGAGAGTTCGACGGACACGCCTTCGACCTCCCGGATGGCGTGAGCGATGACCCGGCGGTTGTCGCCCCGGCCGAACGCGGCGTCGAGGTCCACGAGGTGGATCCACTCGGCACCCTGGTCCCGCCAGGTACGAGCGGCAGCGACCGGGTCGCCGTACCCCGTCTCGCTGCCGGCTTCGCCCTGGGTGAGGCGCACCGCCTGGCCGTCGACGACGTCGACCGCGGGCAGGAGGACGAGGGGCTGGGTGGTGGAGAGCTCGGTCATGGTCCCGTCGGGATCGGGGGTCACAGCGACGAGACCCAGTTGCGGAGGAGGCGGATGCCCGGCTCGCCGGACTTCTCCGGGTGGAACTGCGTGGCGCTCAACGGGCCGTTCTCGACGGCGGCGATGAAGCGCTCCCCGTGCTCGGCCCACGTCAGCTTCGGCGCCCGCAACGGACCGTAGGCGTCGAGCGGGAAGTCGGTGACCCCGTAGGAGTGCACGAAGTAGAACCGCTCGTCGCGGAGGCCGTCGAAGAGCACCGAGTCCTCGGGCGCCTGGACCGTGTTCCATCCCATGTGCGGCAGGACATCGGCCTTGATCGGCTCGACGACACCTGGCCACTGTCCGAGGCCCTCGACGTCGGCACCACGCTCCACGCCGCGGGCGAAGAGCACCTGCATGCCCACGCAGATGCCGAGCACAGGACGGCCACCGGCCAGACGGTGGTCGACGATCTCGCCGCCGCGGACCCCTTCGAGCTGGTCGACGACCGCGGCGAACGCGCCGACCCCGGGAACGAGCAGACCGTCGGCCGCCAGGGCCGTCTGCTTGTCGTTCGACAGGGTGACGTCGGCCCCGGCACGTTCGAGTGCCTTCGCCGCCGAGTGGACGTTGCCGGAGCCGTAGTCGAGGACGACGACGTTCGGGCGGGTGGTGCTCACAGCGTGCCCTTCGTGGACGGGATGCCGTCGACGCGCGGGTCGAGTTCGACGGCGCGGCGCATCGCGCGGGCGAAGGCCTTGAACTCGGCCTCCGCGATGTGGTGGGGGTCGCGGCCGTCGAGGACGCGGACGTGGACCGTGATACCGGCGTTCATCGTGATCGCCTCGAACACGTGCCGGACCATGGACCCGGTGAAGTGTCCGCCGATCCGGTGGAACTCGAAGCCGGCGGGCTCTCCGGTGTGCACGAGGTACGGACGACCGGAGACGTCGACGACCGCCTGGGCCAGTGCCTCGTCGAGCGGCACGAGGGCGTCGCCGTAGCGACCGATGCCCGCGCGGTCACCGAGGGCCTGACGGAGCGCCTGGCCCAGGACGATGCCGGTGTCCTCCACCGTGTGGTGCACGTCGATGTCGGTGTCGCCCGAACTCTGCACGCGCAGGTCGATCAGCGAGTGCTTGCTGAAGGCGGTGAGCATGTGGTCGAAGAACGGCACGCTCGTCGAGATCTCGGAGGTGCCGGTGCCGTCGAGGTCGAGCGACAGGGAGACGGTCGACTCACTCGTCGAGCGGGTGATCTCGGCGGTGCGCGCGGTCATGCTCCAACCCTAACGGGCGGCTGCTCGGCGGCGACCTCGCGCATCGCGTCGAGGAACGCAGTCGTCTCTTCCGCCGTGCCGGCGCTGACACGCAGGTGGTTCGGGATGCCGAGGTCACGCACGATCACGTCCCGCTCCAGCAGGGACTCGAACGCAGCACGCGGGTCGGCGACGCCCCCGAACAGGACGAAGTTCGACCACGTCTCGTGCGGCTGGTACCCCATGGCCCGCAGCTCCGTCACCATCCGATCGCGCTGCCCGCGGATGTCGTCGACCATGCGGAGCATCTCCGGGGCGTGACGGAGGGCGGCGACCGCGGCGGCCTGCGTCAGCGCGGACAGGTGGTACGGCAGGCGGACCAGGCGCAGGGCGTCGATCACGGCCGGGTCGGCGGCGAGGTAGCCGACCCGGGCGCCCGCGAACGCGAAGGCCTTGCTCATCGTCCGCGAGACGACCAGGCGCGGGCGTCCGGGCAGCAGTGTGAGGGCCGTCGGCTGGCCGGCGGGCATGAACTCGGCGTAGGCCTCGTCGACCATCACGATGCCGTCGGTGGCCTCGTAGACGGCCTCGATGGTCGCGAGGTCGAGGGGCGTGCCCGTCGGGTTGTTCGGCCCGCAGAGGAACACGAGGTCGGGCTGGTGCGCACGCACCGCGGCGGCCGCGGTCTCGGGAGAGATGCGGAACTCGGCGTCCCGCGCGGCCGCGATCCAGCGGCTGCCCGTGCTCGACGCGATGATCGAGTGCATCGAGTAGGTGGGCGGGAACCCGAGCACGCTGCGCCCCGGACCGCCGAACGCCTGGAGCAGCTGTTGGATGACCTCGTTCGACCCGTTCGCTGCCCAGATGGACTCGGCACCCAGACCGTGTCCGAGGTACCCGGCGAGGGACTCCCGCAACTCGGTGAACTCGCGGTCCGGGTAGCGGTTGACGGTCGCCAGCGCCTGACGGATCGATGCGACGATGTCGTCGGCCACGTCCTGCGGCACCGGATGCGTGTTCTCGTTGACGTTGAGTTGCACGCGGACGTGCTTCTGCGGGGCGCCGTAGGGGCTCTGCCCGCGGAGGTCGTCTCGGATGGGGAGGTCTTCGAGCGTGGTTGCCACCGATCCATCGTAGGCCGCACTGCCCGCATGCTGACCGGCCGTCCGGACGGTCACGCCACGGGCGAACGCCCGCGGAATGCCCGACCCCTCAGTACCGGGTCAGTGCTCGTACTGCGTGGGGATCGAGATCTCTTGCCCGGCCTGCACGGCGGAGCCGTTCAGGGCGTTGAGGCTCACGACGTCCTGGATGAAGTCACGGGGGTCGGAGTTCGGCGCGGTGTCCTCGGCGACCTGCCACAGCGTCTCGCCGGGCTGGATCGTCACGGTGTCGAAGTGCACGTTCGCCGCACGGTCACCGGCCGAGGCCTGGCCGCCGTTCAACATCGCGATGCCCACGCAGAGCAGGACGGGGACAGCCGCGAGGGTGGTGAAGACCACTCGCCCGCGACGGGTGAGACGGAGGCGCGTGTGCGCGACGGGTGCTGCGGTGTGCTGCATGTCCGCGATGGCGTTGGTGCTCATGTCGTTGCCTTCCTGCTTGCCTTGGTGTCGGTCGACCGTCGTGGCCGTCCGAAGCCGTGTACCGAACATACGTTCGACTCGGAGGATGCACAACCCCTCGGGAGGGTTTCGTGGGGGTTTTTCTTGCGACACGCTCGAACAGGTGTTTGTCCGACATGTCACGGTCGGATACTGTTTCGATCGACTGGAGCAAGTCTCGCCGGGACCACTGACATTTCCGCGGGGCACGGTTCCACTCCGGACGAAGGGCGAGACGTGGCGGACGAACTGCGCGGACAGAAACCGTTGACGGCGAAGCAGCAGTCGATCCTCGACGCGATCCGAGCGTCGATCGCGAGCCGGGGCTACCCGCCGAGCATGCGCGAGATCGGCGACGCAGCCGGCCTGTCCTCACTGTCCAGCGTGTCCCACCAGCTCGGGCAACTCGAGCTCGGCGGCTGGATCCGCCGAGACCCCAACCGCCCCCGCGCGCTCGAGGTCCTGGTCGACGAGCCGACCCCCGACTCCGACGGCCCCGACGTCGACGCAACGACCCTCGTCCCCCTGGTCGGACGCATCGCCGCGGGTGTCCCGATCACCGCTGAGCAGCACGTCGACGAGATCATCCCGCTTCCCCGTCAGCTGGTCGGTACGGGTGACCTCTTCATGCTCAAGGTCGTCGGCGAGTCGATGATCGACGCCGCGATCTGCGACGGCGACTGGGTCGTGGTCCGGTCGCAGCAGACGGCCGAGAACGGCGACGTCGTCGCCGCGATGCTCGACGAGGAAGCCACGGTCAAGGTCTTCCGGCAGCGCGACGGCCACACCTGGCTGCTCCCCCGCAACACCGCGTTCGAACCGATCCTCGGCGACGCGGCGACGGTCCTCGGCAAGGTGGTGGCGGTCCTCCGCTCCCTCTGACCCCGCAACACGCAACGAGGGCGGCTCCTCGCAACGGGATCACGTTGCGGGGAGCCGCCCTCGTTGCGTTCTGCGGATCGCGTCCGGCCGGCAGCGCGAACGACGGGAGGCGCGGTGCCAGCCGGCACCGCGCCTCCCGTCGGACCAGCCGTCAGGCGGACGGCGTGGGCGCGACCACGTACGGGTCGAGCTCGGCGACCTCGCGCTGGAAGACCCGCACCCGCAGGCGTGTGCCTTCCTCGACGTAGTCGAGCGACTCGACCGCGCCGGAGTCGTGCAGCTGCGACACCAGGTCTCCGCGCGAGAACGGCAGGACCACGGTCAGTTCGACGTCGGGTTCCGGCAGCCGTTCCTCGATGGCGTCGAGGAGCTCCGGGATGCCCTCGCCCGTGCGGGCGGAGACGAACACGGCGTCCGGCGCGAGCCCGAGGAGCAGCATCCGCTGCGTGTCGTCGACCAGGTCGGACTTGTTGAAGACGACGACCTCGGGGACGTCGCGGGCGCCGACGTCGCCGATGACCTCGCGGACCGTGGCCAGCTGTGCCGCCGGGTCCGGGTGCGAGCCGTCGACCACGTGCACGATGACGTCGGCGTCGCCGACCTCTTCGAGGGTGGAGCGGAACGCCTCGACCAGCTGGTGCGGCAGGTTGCGGACGAACCCGACGGTGTCGGTGAACGTGAACTCGCGACCCTTCGCGGTACTCGTTCTGCGGACCGTCGAGTCCAGCGTCGCGAACAACTGGTTCTGCACCAGCACTCCAGCGCTCGTCAGGCGGTTGAGCAGCGACGACTTGCCGGCGTTCGTGTAGCCGGCGATCGCGACGCTGGGGACCTCGTTGCGGTTCCGCTCGGCACGCTTGGCCTCGCGGGCGGGGGTGAAGCCGGCGATCTGCCGACGGAGCTTCGCCATCCGGGTGTGGATCTTGCGGCGGTCGAGCTCCATCTTCGTCTCACCCGGGCCACGGGAACCCATGCCCGCACCGCCGGAGACCTGACCACCAGCCTGTCGGGACATCGACTCACCCCAACCACGCAGACGCGGCAGCAGGTACTGGAGCTGCGCGAGCTCGACCTGCGCCTTGCCCTCCCGCGTGGAGGCGTGCTGGCTGAAGATGTCGAGGATCACGGCCGTGCGGTCGATGACCTTGACCTTGACGACGTCCTCGAGTGCACGGCGCTGTGAGGGCGCGAGCTCGGTGTCGGCGATCACCGTGTCCGCCCCGGTGGCCTTGACGACCATCGCCAGCTCCTGGGCCTTGCCCTTGCCGAGGTAGGTCGCGGGGTCCGGGTTCGGACGGCGCTGCAGGAGCCCGTCGAGCACCACGGCGCCGGCGGTCTCGGCGAGGGCCGACAGCTCGCGGAGGGAGTTCTCGGCGTCCGAGGCGTCGCCCTGCGCGTACACGCCGATCAGGACGACCCGCTCGAGTCGGAGCTGCCGGTACTCGACCTCGGTGACGTCCTCGAGCTCTGTGGAGAGACCGCCGACCCGGCGGAGCGCCGCGCGGTCGTCACGGTCGTACTGTTCGCCGTCGCCGTCCCAGCCCTGCTCGTCGACCGAGCGGGTCTGGATCGCCTGTGCCGGCGCGAAGATGGAGGAGGCGGCGCGCTTGTCGGCGTTGCGCAGCACTCGCTCGACGACACCGTCTGCGCTGTCGTCGTGGATGGTCTGTTCGTCCTGCTGATGGGTATCCGTCATGCTGTCCACAGGCTACCTCCGGACGCCTCAGGACACACGGGGTTCCCGGTACGGTTCTTCCATGGCGAACGACCACTACTTCTCGGCCACCCCGGAGAGCGCGGCGCGACCGCGGCAGATCCGGGTGACCCTCGCCGGTCGGACGCTCGAGCTCACCACCGCGGCGGGTGTCTTCAGCCCCGACGGCGTCGATCGCGGCACGAGCGTGCTGCTGCAGAACGTCCCCGCTCCCGCGCCGGACGGGAACCTGCTCGACGTCGGCTGCGGCTGGGGGCCGCTGGCGATCACGATGGCGCTGCAGTCCCCGGACGCCCACGTGTGGGGCGTCGACGTCAACGAGCGCGTGCTCGACCTGGCCCGGACCAACGCGGCCGCCGCCGGTGCGGAGAACGTCACGGTCGGACTGCCCGCGGAGATCCCCGCTGACACGACGTTCGCCACGATCTGGTCCAACCCACCGATCCGGGTCGGCAAGGACGAACTGCACGACATCCTCCGCACCTGGATCCCGCGGCTCGCGGTCGGCGGCGACGCCTGGCTGGTCGTCTCGAAGGACCTCGGGGGCGACTCCCTGCAACGCTGGTTGCAGCAGATGCTGGGGGACGGCTTCACCGTCGTGCGGGCGACGACCGACAAGGGCTTCCGCGTCATCCGGGTGCACCGCACAGCCTGACGAGCGCGCTCGCGCGGTCATTGCCGGGATGCGCTGTCAGGCCGGAGTGCGCGGTCAGGCTGGAGTGCGCGGTCATGGCATGGAGACGCGGGCTGCTCAGCCTGGAGGCACGGATCGCCGCACCGACGTCCGCCCGGTGATCCGGGCCTCCCGTCCGACGGCACCGTCACCCTCACCCTCACCCTCACCGGGAGCGGCGCACCCGCTCAGACCGTCAGGTCTCCGGAGAACACGAGCTCGGCCGGACCGGCGAGCGAGACGTGTTCGCCGTCCTCGGTCGCCGTCATGCGCACGGTGAGCACGCCACCCGGCACGCGGACGCGCCAGGTGTTCGGTGCCGAGGCTCCAGCCCAGTGCCGGGTGGCGAGGGCGGCGGCCACCGCGCCGGTGCCGCAGGACAGTGTCTCGCCACTGCCCCGCTCGTGCACGCGCATCGTGATCTCGCCGACGCCGTCGGTGACGAGCGGGTCACCGGGCAGGACGAACTCGACGTTGGCACCGGTGGCCGGTGCCGGGTCGAGGACCGGGATGTAGGTGAGGTCGATGCCCGCGAGCTCCGCTTCGCTGGCCACCGCGACGACGACGTGCGGGTTGCCGACGTCGATGCCCAGACCGGGACGCGCGTTGTCCAGGTCCTTCGCCCGGACGAGGACGTCGTCCGCTCCCCCGCCGTCGATGCCGAGTCCCCAGCGCCCGAGGTCCGCGGCGAACCCGTTCGTGGAGCGCTGGATGTCGACGACGCCCTTCCGGCTGCCGACCGTCAGCGTCCGCCCGGGCTCGAGGTCGACGAGCCCCGCCTCGGTCAGGTACCGGGCGAAGACGCGGATGCCGTTGCCGCACATCTCCGCGACCGAGCCGTCGGCGTTGTGGTAGTCCATGAACCAGGTCGCATCGGGGTCCTCGTCGAGGATGGCCCGTCCTTCCGGGATCGCGTCGGAGCGCACGGCACGGATGACGCCGTCGGCGCCGACCCCGAACCGACGGTCGGCGATCGCGCGGATCCGGTCGGGGGTCAGGTCGACCGTGGCGTCGGGGTCGGCGAACAGGACGAAGTCGTTGCCGGTCCCGTGGCCCTTGGTGAAGTGCAGCTCGGTCACGGGACGATCCTACGGGCCAGGTCGGACAGCTCCGCCGTGCCGGCCCCGGTGACGTCGAGCGTGCTGACGTGCGTCGTGTCACCGTCGGTGTAGCGCTTGAACCAGGAGACCTGCCGACGGGCGTACTTGCGCGTGGCGATGCTCGTGGCCTCGACGGCCTCCTCGGTGCTCGCCTCGCCGCGGAGGACCTGCAGCGCCTGCGCGTAGCCGATCGCGGCACGGGCCGTCGGGCCCTGCTCGAGCCCCTCGTCGCGGAGGCGCGCGACCTCGTCGACGAGCCCGTCGGCGAACATCCGCTCGGCCCGCACGCGCAGGGCGTCGACGAGCTGCTCACGGTCGCGACGCAGGTGCAGGACCTGCGCGGGTCGCCAGGACCGCGGGGCGGACGGGAGGCTCGGCGTGACACGGTCTGACCGGCTCGCGATCTCGACGGCGCGGATCAGACGACGCGGGTTCCGCGCGTCGATGACGGCGGCGGCCTCGGGGTCGAGCGCGCGGAGCCGCTCGAGCAGGACGTTCGGGCCGAGTTCGCGGTGCTCGCGCTCCAGTTGCTCGCGGAGGACCGGGTCGGTGCCCGGGAACGCGAGGTCGAACAGCACCGCCGAGACGTACAGCCCGCTGCCGCCGACGAGGACCGCGACCCCGCCGTCCGCCGTGATGTCCGCGATGACGGCTCGGGCGTCGCGCTGGTACGCGGCGACGCTCGCCTCGTCGGTCACTCGGAGGACGTCGAACAGGTGGTGCGGGATGCCACGCCGTTCGGACTCCGGGACCTTCGCCGTCCCGATGTCCATGCCGCGGTAGAGCTGCATGGCGTCCGCGTTGACGATCTCCGCCCGTCGGCCCTGCGCCCGGTGCCGCTCGGCGATGTCGAGGGCGAGTTCGGACTTGCCGGTGCCGGTCGCCCCGACGACGGCGACGACGGCGATCAGGTCAGCGGCCGACACGGAGCGTGGGGAGGCCGAGCGACACCGGGCGGGCGCCCTCGCCGGGCACGGTCGGGGTCGGGACGCCGCAGGACTCGGCCTGCGCGGTGTCCCAGGCGTCGCCGGCCCGGGTGCGACGGATGCGCAACGGAGCGTCGGAATCCGCGAGGAGGAAGTGGGGTGCCGACCTGGTGATGTCCACCGAGACCACGTCGCCGGGCCGCGGGACCTCGGAGCCGGTCGGGACGGCGAAGTGCACCAGGCGGGAGTCCTCCGCGCGGCCGGAGAGCCGGCGCGTGGCGTCGTCCTTCTTGCCTTCACCCGTGGCGACCAGGACCTCGACCGTGCGACCCACCTGCGCGGCGTTCTCCTCGGCGGTGATGCGCTCCTGCAGCGCGATGAGTCGCTCGTACCGTTCCTGCACGACCTGCTTCGGCAGTTGCTCGTCCATCGTCGCGGCCGGGGTGCCAGGACGGATCGAGTACTGGAACGTGAACGCCGTCGCGAAGCGGGCCTGTTCGACGACCCGGAGTGTGTCCTGGAAGTCGGCTTCGGTCTCGCCGGGGAAGCCGACGATGACGTCCGTGGAGATCGCCGCGTGCGGGATGGCGGCACGCACCCGGTCGAGGATCCCGAGGAACCGCTCGCTGCGGTAGCTGCGACGCATGGCCTTGAGCACCCGGTCGGACCCGGACTGCAGCGGCATGTGCAGCTGCGGCATCACGTTCGGCGTCTCGGCCATCGCGGCGATGACGTCGTCCGTGAACGCGGCGGGGTGCGGGCTCGTGAAGCGGACGCGTTCCAGACCGGCGATCTGCCCGGTGGCGCGGAGGAGCTTGCCGAACGCCTGGCGGTCGCCGAACTCGACGCCGTAGGAGTTCACGTTCTGGCCGAGCAGGGTGACCTCGATCGCCCCGTCGTCGACGAGCGCCTGGACCTCGGCGAGGACGTCGCCGGGACGGCGGTCCTTCTCCTTGCCGCGCAGGGAGGGCACGATGCAGAACGTGCAGGTGTTGTTGCAGCCGACGGAGATCGACACCCAACCGCTGGAGGTCGACTCCCGCTTGGTGGGGAGCGTCGACGGGAAGACCTCGAGCGACTCGAGGATCTCGAGCTGCGCCTCGCCGTTGTGCCGCGCTCGTTCGAGCAGGGTCGGCAACGATCCCATGTTGTGCGTACCGAAGACGACGTCCACCCAGGGTGCCTTCTCGAGGATGACGTCCTTGTCCTTCTGCGCCAGGCAGCCGCCGACCGCGATCTGCATGCCCGGGTGGTCGCGCTTGATCGACGCGAGGCGCCCGAGGTTGCCGTAGAGACGCTTGTCGGCGTTCTCGCGGACCGCGCAGGTGTTGATGACGACGACGTCAGCCTGCTCGTCCTCGGACCCGAGGGATCCGGCGGCGACGTACCCGGCGGCGCGGAGCGAACCGCTGAGCCGCTCGGAGTCGTGCACGTTCATCTGGCACCCGTACGTGCGGACTTCGTAGGTACGCGGGCGCGAGGCGACGGTGTCCATGATCGTCCAGTGTAGGTCCGGACTCGGGGACCCCGGCGGCGGCGCCGGGACGTCCGCGCCGAGGCACCGGGAGCGCGAGAACGGGCCGGAGCGCGTCCGCTCCGGCCCGTTCCTGACACGTCACGCGGCAGGCATCACTCGTCCGTCACTCGAAGCGGACGGTCCCGCCCCCGGTCGTCGGACGTCGCGGTCCGTCCAGGGCACGCTCGACGGCGACGCGCACGACACCACCGTTGTAGCCCTTGCGCATCAGGAACCCGGACAGCCGGCGTTCTGCGGTCGCCCGGTCGAGGCCGCGCATCTGTCCGGCACGCTTCGCAGCCAGCTCGAGGGCCCGGACGAACTCGTCGTCCTCGTCGTCGGCGGCCGCTTCGAGGGCGGCGTCGATGGCGGCCTGGTCGATACCCCGACGACGGAGGTCGGCGACGATCGCCTGCCGCCCGAGCCCCTTCCGCGAGTGCATCCGGTCGACCAGGTCGGTGGCCAACGCGACGTCGTCGAGCAGCCCGACCCGCGTCAGCCGCTCGATCTCGTGCTCGATGACGTCCGGGTCGAACTCGTCCTGCTTGACGAGCATCGTCCGGAGTTCGGAGGTGCTGACGCCACGACGGCTCAGCGCTCGCATGCTGATGCGCTCGGCGTCAGCACGCTGCTCGTCGAGCGGCCGCGGTGCGTCGGCGGGATCGATCTCCCCGCCGGTGATCGAGAAGACCGACGCGGTCGGGGCATCGGCTTCCTCCCCGTCGTACCCGCTCTGCTCGGCACGAGTCGTGCGTCCGGAGCCGTCCCCCACCACGGGCGACAGCCACTCGGACTGCACGCCGCGGATCGGCAGCGGCACCGGGGTGTCTGCGTCGGGACGGTCGGCGCCGGCGCTGCTGTCAGCCTCGGGGGCGTCCTCGGGGCCAGCCGACTGTGGAGGAGCCGTCCGCGGCGCCGCAGCGGACGAGCCCCGACGGGACCGCGCACCGAACAGGTCGGTGACGGGTGCGAGGTCCGCGTCGTCCTCTCCGGCCGTCACGCGCCCTTCGCGACCTTCGGCGCGATCGACTCGACCGGTGCCGCTTCCTTGGCCCCACCGACACCGAGCTTGGCGAGGATCTTGCCCTCGATCTCGGCCGCGATCTCGGGGTTCTGGATCAGGAAGGCACGGGAGTTCTCCTTGCCCTGGCCGAGCTGGTCACCGTCGTACGTGTACCAAGCACCGGACTTCTTGACGATGTTGTGGTCGACACCGAAATCGAGCAGCGAGCCTTCGCGGGAGATGCCGACGCCGTACAGGATGTCGAATTCGGCCTGCTTGAAGGGCGGCGCCATCTTGTTCTTCACGACCTTGACGCGGGTGCGGTTGCCGACTGCTTCGGTACCGGTCTTCAGTGTCTCGATGCGGCGGATGTCGAGGCGGACGGAGGCGTAGAACTTCAGCGCCTTACCGCCGGACGTGGTCTCCGGCGAACCGAAGAACACGCCGATCTTCTCGCGCAGCTGGTTGATGAAGATCATCGTGGTCTGCGTCTGGTTCAGGCCACCGGCCAGCTTGCGGAGGGCCTGCGACATGAGGCGTGCCTGCAGACCGACGTGCGAGTCACCCATCTCACCTTCGATCTCGGCGCGCGGCACGAGGGCTGCGACGGAGTCGATGACGATGAGGTCGATGGAGCCCGAACGGACGAGCATGTCCGCGATCTCGAGGGCCTGCTCAGCCGTGTCGGGCTGCGACACCAGGAGCGCGTCGATGTCGACACCGAGCTTCTTGGCGTACTCGGGGTCGAGCGCGTGCTCGGCGTCGATGAACGCGGCGATGCCGCCGTTCCGCTGGGCGTTGGCGATGGCGTGGATCGTCAAGGTCGTCTTGCCGGAGGACTCCGGACCGTAGATCTCGATGATGCGGCCACGGGGAAGTCCACCGATGCCGAGCGCGACGTCCAGCGCGACGGAGCCGGTGGGGATGACGGCGACCGGAGCACGTTCGTCGGTCCCGAGGCGCATCACGGCACCCTTGCCGAACTGACGGTCGATCTGGGCGAGTGCGGTCTCGAGGGCCTTCTCGCGGTCTACTGCTGATGGCATGGGATGCTCCTTCGTGCTGGTGACGGCCGCCTGTAGGCTGTCGCGTCCGGACCGGCCGATGGTGCAAGGCCACTCGTTCTGCGACAAGGCTTCGGACGTGTTCCGATGTCCATGAACCTACGGCCGCCCACCGACATCACTGCCCGGGCGAGCGTGGGTTGTGGATGGAGCATCCGGTCAACGTCGCTGTGCAGGAACGTAGCACCGACCGAACACGTGTTCGAGCGACACGCCGAACACACGTTCGCCTCGCGCGCGGGAGTCCGTCAGCTCCGCGGCTCCTGCAGGCCACGCCCGTGCCGACGCTCCTCGGGGACGTCCTGCGAGTCGCACAGCGCCTCCCAGACCGTCCGTGCGTCGATCCCGGCATCGAGAGCGTCCGCCGCCGAGCGCCCTCCGAGTTGCTCGAGCACGACGTCCCGCGCGACGACCGCCCCGTACGCATCCCCGAACACCTGGTCGACGGCTCGCCAGAACTCACTCACGCGCATCGGACCACCCTAACAACGGCGAACGCCCCCGCCGGCGGACCGGCGAGGGCGTTCGTTCGTGCGATACGTGTCAGCGCACCGCGAGGTCGTTGTCGAACTCGGCGACGAGTTCATCGGGAAGCGTGTCCGGGACCCGGGTGAGTCCTTCGACCACCGCGAGACGGTCACCCACTTCGCGCATGATCGTCGAGATGGGAGTGTCGAGAGCATCCGCAACCGAAGCGAGGATCTCCGAGCTGGCCTCTTTCTGACCACGCTCGACCTCGCTGAGGTACCCGAGGGCAACGCTGGCCTTGGACGCGACCTGACGGAGGGTCCGGCCCTTCTGCAAGCGGAAGTCCCGCAGCACATCGCCGATTTCCTGACGAACGAGAACCATGAGAACTCCTCCTTCCTGTCATCTCCGCGCCCGCTCGGTCGGGATGACCGAGCTCGGGTTCAGCAACCGTGACGTTGCCGGTTGCAGCATGGTAGCCAGTACGGCTGCCGTCCTGCTGGAGATTGCGTGAGATGTAACCTGACGGTCACGCCACCTATTCCACGCCCCGGACTCTGGATCGCAGTCGTGTCAGGAGTTCGGAGACGACGGCCCGTCGGATCGTCCCGCGCTCCCCGTCCAGGTGCAGTTCGACCGCTTCCGCGCCGGAACCGCCCGCGATGCCGATGAACACGGTACCGACCGGCTTGCCGTCCTGTGGGTCCGGACCGGCGACACCCGTCGTGCTGATCCCCCAGGTCGCCGGGACGTCGTCGACTGCCAGCGCGATCCGGACACCAGCGGCCATCTGGCGCGCGACCTCCGGGTCGACCGCACCGCGCTCGGCGAGCAGGTCGGCGTCGACGCCGAGCACCGTCGCCTTCACCGGGGTCGCGTAGGCCACGACTCCCCCGCGCACGACGGCGCTGGCCCCCGGGACGCCGACGAGTTCCGCGACGACGAGCCCGCCGGTCAGCGACTCCGCCACCGCGACCGTCTCGCCTCGCGCGGTGAGCTCCGCGACGAGCGCCCGAGCGACGTCAGCCACGTCGGTGCCGTCTGCGGGACCTCCGTCGACCGGGAGGCTCACGCTACGGTCCGGTTGTGCTTCCAGGCCTGCACGAGGTAGTCCACCCCGCTGGCGACCGTCGCGACGAACGCCGCGGTCATGAGGATGCCGTTCACCCAGTGCGCGAGGTCGCCGACGAGGTTCCACCACGGGAACAGCGCGAGCGTGATCGCGACGGCCTGCAGCACGGTCTTGATCTTCCCGCCGCGGCTGGCCGGGATCACCCGGTCGGACAGCACCGCGAAGCGGAAGACCGTGATCCCGATCTCGCGGATCATGATCAGCACGGTCACGTACCAGGGCAACTCGCCGAGGATCGACAGGGCGACGAGCGCGCCGCCGATCAGGACCTTGTCGGCGATCGGGTCGACGAGCTTGCCGAAGTCGGTGACCAGGTTCTGCCGGCGGGCGATGATGCCGTCGGCGCTGTCCGTGACGATCGCCACGACGAAGAGCACGGCGGCCCAGATGCGGACCGGTCCGTCGGAGCCGGCGTCGGCGAGGAGCAGGACGAAGAACAGGGGCGCCATGAGGATGCGCACCACGGTGATGATGTTGGCGACGTTCGCGGTCGACGCGGGGCCGGGACCCTTGCGCAGGATCCGGCCGCGCCACGGGAACCGGTTCGTCGTGCCGTCGGAGGCGGTCATGGTCTCACTCCCTGCCCGTCAGGCCCCAGGCGTCCTCGTCGGTGTCGCCTTCCTCTTCATCGTACCCGCGCGTCATGCCGGCGACCGGGTCGTTGCCGTACCGGTCGTCCGACCCGACTGCCGCGCCAGCGGGGGCGGACGGAGCACCGGCCGGCGCAGCGGGTGTCGAAGCGACGGTTGTCGAAGCGACGGGGGCCGGCGCAGCGGGGGGTTCTTCGCCCCGGAGCTTCGCGAGCACCGAGGGCAGCTGGTCCCCGGTGACGAGGACGTCGCGCGCCTTCGACCCCTCGGACGGTCCGACGATGTCGCGGGACTCCATGAGGTCCATGAGGCGCCCGGCCTTCGCGAAGCCGACGCGGAGCTTGCGCTGCAGCATCGACGTCGAGCCGAACTGCGTCGAGACGACCTGCTCCACCGCCGCGAGCAGCAGTTCGAGGTCGTCGCCGATGTCAGCGTCGATCTCCTTGCGCTCGACCACGGCAGCGACGTCCTGGCGGTACTCGGGCTGGGCCTGCCGGGTGACGTGCTGGACGACCTCGGCGACCTCGCCCTCCTGCACCCAGGCGCCCTGCACGCGGACGGCCTTCGAGGACCCCATCGGCAGGAAGAGCCCGTCGCCCTGGCCGATGAGCTTGTCCGCCCCGGGCTGGTCGAGGATGACGCGGGAGTCGGTGACGCTGGTCACGGCGAACGCGATCCGGGAGGGCACGTTCGCCTTGATGAGCCCGGTGATGACGTCCACCGACGGGCGCTGCGTGGCGAGCACCAGGTGGATGCCGGCGGCACGGGCGAGCTGGGTGATGCGGACGATGGACTCCTCGACGTCGCGCGGGGCGACGAGCATGAGGTCCGCGAGCTCGTCGACGACGACGAGCAGGTACGGGTACGGCTTGAGCTTCCGCTCACTGCCGGCCGGCAGCACGATCTCCTCGTTCTGGACGGCCTTGTTGAAGTCGTCGACGTGGCGGAACCCGAAGGACGCCAGGTCGTCGTACCGCATGTCCATCTCCTTCACGACCCACTGCAGCGCTTCGGCCGCCTTCTTCGGGTTCGTGATGATCGGGGTGATCAGGTGCGGGACCCCCGCGTAGATGGACAGCTCGACGCGCTTCGGGTCGACGAGGACCATCCGCACCTCCGACGGCTTCGCCCGCATGAGCAGCGAGGTGATCATCGAGTTGATGAACACCGACTTGCCCGAGCCGGTGGAGCCCGCGACCAACAGGTGCGGCATCTTCGCGAGGTTCGCGACGACGAAGCCGCCCTCGACGTCCTTGCCGACGCCGATCGTCATCGGGTGCTTCGACTTGGTGGCGGCACTCGAGCGCAGCACGTCGCCGAGGGACACGATCTCGCGGTCGCTGTTCGGGATCTCGACGCCGATCGCGCTCTTGCCGGGGATCGGCGAGAGGATGCGGACCTCGTTCGAGGCCACCGCGTACGACAGGTTCTTCGACAGCGCGGTGACGCGTTCGACCTTCACGCCCGGGCCGAGCTCGATCTCGTAGCGCGTGACCGTCGGTCCGCGCGAGAACCCGGTGACCTTCGCATCGACCTTGAACTCGGTGAGGACACCGGTGATCGCCGCGACGATCTCGTCGTTCGCCTGGCTGCGGGCGACCGACGGCGTGCCGGCGCTCAGCGTGGTCGCGGCGGGCAGGCGGTACGGCTGCGCCGGGTCCTCGGCACCGGCGACGGGCGACGGTCCCTCGGGCTCGTCCTCGACACCGACCTCGCCGAGGTCGGACTCACCGGAGACCACGGGCACGGACACCACGGGCACGGAGACGACGGGCACCGGCGCGATGGCGGGTGCGGCCACGGCTGCGGCGGACGGGAGGCCCGTGGCCACGGCCGCCGCGACGTCACGGTCCGGTCGGAACGCCTCGGTCGGCGCTGCCGGCGCTGGTGAGCCGAAGTCGCGGAGCGCCTGCTCGGCCCGGTCGAGGTCGTCGGCGACGTCCTGCTCGATCGAGTCGTTGAGGTTGACCGACTCGGGCTCGGCCGGCGTCAGATCGCGCAGCCCGGCGGTACCGGCAGCACGGGAGCCGGCACCGACCGCGGCAGCACCGGCCGGCGGGATGACCGGGCTGTCGTACGCCGGGTCCTCTTCACGCCCGGACTTGTTTCGCCGCCACCAGGGCAGGTGCTCGTCGGCCCCCGGCTCGACGGGGGCACCGTCCTCGTCGAACCCGAGGTCCTCGAACAGCGGGAAGTCCTGCGACTGACCCTTCCCACCGCGCTTCCGGGTCGGCTTCGTGGCGACAGCGGCCGCGTCGACGTCGTCCTCGGTCATCTCGGCTGCGGGGCCGGGCGCGCCGAACAGGTAGGCGTACAGCTCGTGCAGACGGCGACCGAGCTTGTTCGGCGGCGTCTTGGTGATGATGAAGAGGGACAGTGCGAGCAGCACGATCGCGACCGGCACGGCCACCCAGGCGGTGGCGACCGCGACGAGCCACCCGATGACGACCCAGCCGAGCACGCCACCGGCGGCAGCGAGGGCGGGCATGCCGTCCACTGCGCTCGGCTGGCCGCCGAAGACGTGGCAGAGCGATGCGATCGAGACGAGCAGCAACCCGAGACCGATGCCGATCCGGGTGTTGTCGTGCACGGACGCCGGGTGCCGGAAGAGCCAACCGGCGAAGACGACCATGATCACCGGGAGTGCGAACGCCAGTCGACCGAACAGGCCGCCGAACGTGTACGCGTCGAGTGCGATGGAGACCGCGTTGGTCGGGTTGAGCCACTCCACCACGGCACCGGCGATCGCCAGGACGAACAGCAGGAACGGGAAGCCGTCGCGGCGCTGGTCCTTCTCGAGCGACTCCTTGCCGAGCAGCCGGAAGCCGGCACCGACGCCGTGCGCCATGCCCAGCCACGCGGTCACGAGCGGGTTCTGCTCGCGGAACACCGGCGACGGTGCCGCCTGCGGCAGTTTCTTCGTCGTGGCCTGGGTACGCGACGTCCCGCGCGGCCCGCCTCCACGGGTCGACGATGACGACGCGCGCGTGCGCGTGGTCGACTTGGTGCCTCCGGCCATGGGGTCGACCCTAACGCCAGCCGACGACGATGGACGCAAGGCCCGCCGCAGCGTCCGTGGCGGACGTGACGGCGGGCCTCCAGGACGAGACGACGGCGCCTACGCCTCGATGACCACCGGCACGATCATCGGACGACGTCGGTGCTTCGTGTTCACCCAGCGGCCGACGGTACGGCGGACGACCTGGCTGAACGCGTGGGTGTCCCGGGTGCCGTTGGCGGCGGCCTCGGCCAGGGCCTTCGCGATCTGTGGGCGGACCTCGTCGAAGACGGAGTCGTCCTCGGCGAACCCGCGCGACTGGATCTCCGGGCCGATCACGCACTGGCCCGTCGTGAAGTCGACCGCGCAGAAGACGGTGATGAAGCCCTCTTCGGCCAGGACGCGGCGGTCCTTGAGGTCGGCGTCCGTGATCTCGCCGACCGTGGAGCCGTCGACGTAGACGTACGCGATGTCGAGCTGGCCGGCGACGGTGACCTGGCCGTCCTTGAGGTCGACGACCGTACCGTCCTCGCCCAGGATCACGTTGCGCGGCGGGACACCCGTCTGGATCGCCAGGTCGGCGTTCGCGAACAGGTGGCGGTGCTCGCCGTGCACGGGCATCACGTTGCGCGGACGCAGGATGTTGTAGCAGTAGAGCAGCTCGCCGGCGGAAGCGTGCCCGGAGACGTGCACCTTGGCATTGCCCTTGTGCACGACCTTGGCGCCGAGCTTCGTCAGCCCGTCGATGACCCGGTAGACGGCGTTCTCGTTGCCCGGGATGAGCGACGAGGCGAGGATGACGGTGTCGCCCTCGCCGATCTCGATCTGGTGCTCGAGGTTCGCCATCCGCGCCAGGACCGCCATCGGCTCGCCCTGGGACCCGGTCGACATGTAGACGATCTGGTCGTCGGGGACGTTCTTCGCCTTCTTGGTGTCGATGAGCACGTTCTCCGGCACGCGGAGGTACCCGAGCTCGGCGGCGATCGTCATGTTGCGGATCATCGACCGGCCCATGAACGCGACCTTGCGGTTCGCGGCAGCGGCGGCGTCGAGGACCTGCTGGACGCGGTGCACGTGCGACGAGAAGCTCGCCACGACGACCTTCTTGCGGGCGCGCGTGATGATGTTCTCGAGCACCGGGCCGATGTCGCGCTCGGGGGCGGTGAAGCCCGGCACGTCCGCGTTCGTCGAGTCCGGCAGGAACAGGTCGACGCCGAGCTCGCCCAGACGGGCGAAGGCTCGGAGGTCGGTGATCCGGTCGTCCAGCGGCAGCTGGTCCATCTTGAAGTCACCCGTGTGCAGGACGCGGCCGGCCGGCGTGGTGATGGCGACGGCGAGGGCGTCCGGGATCGAGTGGTTCACCGCGACGAACTCGAGGTGGAACGGACCGATCTGCTCGGTCTGGTCCTCGGCCACGTTCAGTGTGTACGGCTTGATCCGGTGTTCCTTGAGCTTCGCCTCGACGAGCGCGAGGGTCAGCGTGGAACCGATCAGCGGGATGTCGCCGCGGAGCTTCAACAGGTACGGGACGGCGCCGATGTGGTCCTCGTGGCCGTGCGTGAGCACGACACCGAGGACGTCGTCGAGCCGGTCTCGGATTGGCGTGAAGTCCGGCAGGATGAGGTCGACACCCGGCTGGTGCTCCTCGGGGAAGAGGACGCCGGCGTCGACGATGAGGATCTTGCCCTCGAACTCGTAGACGGTCATGTTGCGACCGATCTCGCCGAGTCCCCCGACGGGGATGACTCGGAGGGTTCCGGGTTCGAGCGGCTGCGGTGCGGAGATCTGTGTGGGCATTCGGTCCTACGGATTCGGGCGACGCACGTCGTGCGCCGCGGTGTTCGTCTAGCGGGTGGTGCCTGGCACCTTCGGTAGCGCACCGCCGGCCGCTGCGTTGCGGTCGGGGCGGAAGTTGGAGAAGTCGGCGCCCGGAACGTCGTGGACCGCTTCGAGCGAGGTCTCGATGGCGTACGCCTCGGAGTCCTCGGGGCCGACGAGGGGCAGCCGGACGCGCGGGCTGCCGATGCGGCCGAGTCCGTGCAGCACGTACTTCGCCGCCACGGTGCCCGGCACGTGGGTCATGATCGCGCGGACGAGCGGCTCGAGGCGCTTGTGCTCGGCGGTCGCGGTCGCCAGGTCGCCGCGGTTCACGGCGTCGACGATGGCGCGGTACGGCGCGCTCGTGATGTTCGCGGTGACGCCGATGAGTCCAGTCGCGCCGATCGACAGGTGCGGGAGCACGTTCGTGTCGTCGCCGGAGAAGTACATGAGGTCGGTGTTGTTGAGGACCCGGGACACCTCGGCGAAGTCGCCCTTGGCGTCCTTCACCGCGAGGATGTTCGGGTGCTTCGACGCCCGGAGGATCGTGTCGTACGTGATCGGGATGCCGGTGCGGCCCGGGATGTCGTACAGGATGACCGGCAGGTCGGTCGCGTCGGCGATCATCCGGAAGTGCGTCAGGACACCGGCCTGGGTCGGCTTGTTGTAGTACGGCGTGACGATCATGACGCCGTCGGCGCCGGCACGCTCGCTCTGCTTGTACAGGTGGATCGCGTGGGCGGTCTCGTTCGAGCCGCCGCCGGTGATGATCTTCGCGCGGCCCGCGGCGACGGACTTGCCGACCTCGACCAGGCGGAGCTTCTCCGGGTCGGTGAGGGTGGACGTCTCGCCGGTGGTGCCGGTGACGACGATGCCGTCGGCGCCCGCGGTGATGCAGTCGTCGATGTGCTGCTCGACGCCCGGCCAGTCCACTTCGCCGTCGGCGGTGAACGGGGTCACGAGCGCGACGAGGACCTGGCCGAAGGGATTCTCACGCGTGGACACGGGGTCCAGCGTACCGGGGATGCGCGCGGGCACCGCCGTCCGCCCGGACGGTGGGCGGCCGGGAGGCTCGGATCACCTCCGGCGGGCGGCGCGGGAGCGTGGGTTCAGGCGCCGCGCCGCCACTCGAGGAAGCGGTAGCGGGTGCCGTCGACGCGGGACTCCTGCCACGGTCCCTCGTCGACGAGGGTCCAGTCGTCGCCGAGGGTCGGCGCGACCGTGTCCCCGTCGACCTCGACGTCGACGACGGTCTCGGAGACGCGGTCGGCGAAGGCCACGGCGTCGGCGTAGACCGCACCGCCACCGATCACCCAGACGGGCTCGTCGGTGTCGAGTGCGGTCTCGAGGTCGTGGACGACCTCGGCACCGGCCGCGGACCAGGTGTCGTCACGGGTCAGCACCACGTTCCGCCGGCCCGGCAGCGGCCGGAACCGTTCGGGCAGCGAGTCCCACGTGCGACGGCCCATCACCACGACGCCGTCACCCGTGACCTGCCGGAAGTGCGCGAGGTCCTCGGGCACGTGCCAGGGGATGCTCCCGTCCGCACCGATCACTCCCGATGCCGTGCGGGCCCACACCATGCCGACACCGGTGCCGTGGGACGCCATCAGACCGCGACCTTGCCCGAGATCGCCGGGTGGTGCTCGTAGCCGACGACGGTGATGTCCTCGTACTCGTAGTCGTCGATCGAGTCGCGCGGGGCGAGCTCGAGCGTCGGCAGCGGGAACGCCGTGCGGGACAGCTGCTCCTGCACCTGCTCGACGTGGTTGTCGTAGACGTGGCAGTCGCCGCCGGTCCAGATGAAGTCGCCGACCTCGAGCCCGGTCTGCGCCGCGACCATGTGGGTGAGCAGCGCGTACGAGGCGATGTTGAACGGGACGCCGAGGAACATGTCCGCGCTCCGCTGGTACAGCTGGCACGAGAGCTTGCCGTCGATGACGTAGAACTGGAAGAAGGCGTGGCAGGGGGCGAGCGCCATGCTCGGGATGTCCGCCACGTTCCAGGCGGACACGATGAGCCGGCGGGAGTCCGGGTTCGTCCGGATCTGCTCGATCACCTGGGCGATCTGGTCGACGTGCTCCCCCGACGGGGTCGGCCAGGAACGCCACTGCACGCCGTAGACCGGTCCGAGGTCGCCGTCCTCGCCCGCCCACTCGTTCCAGATCCGCACGCCGTGCTCCTGCAGCCACCCCACGTTCGAGTCGCCGCGGAGGAACCAGAGCAGCTCGTACGCGATCGACTTCATGTGCACGCGCTTCGTCGTGATGAGCGGGAAGCCCTGTGACAGGTCGTAGCGCAGCTGGGCGCCGAACAGACTGCGGGTCCCGGTGCCGGTCCGGTCGCCCTTCGGGGAGCCTTCCTCGAGCACTCGGCGCAGCAGGTCTTCGTACGGCGTGGGGTTCTCGGTCACGACGTCGAGCCTAAGCGACACCGCGCCGGGCCCGCGGTCAGCTGACTGGGTACCGTGGCGGCATGACGCAACAGCCGCTCTCGATCCTGGTCGCCGGCGCATCTGGCTTCATCGGGACGCCCCTGGTCCGTGCCTTCCGTGACGCCGACCACCACGTCTCGACGCTGGTCCGGAGGGAACCGCGCACCCCGACCGAGTTCCGCTGGTCGCCCGGCGAACGGCCGCTCGACCCGGCGGTCCTGGACGGTGCGGACGTCGTCGTCAACCTCGCGGGCGCGAGCCTCGGCAAGATCCCGTGGACGGCGTCGTACCGTCGTGCGATCCGGTCCTCCCGGATCGACTCGACGACGACACTCGTCGAGGCGATGCGTGCCGCGGACACCCCGCCGAAGGTGTTCCTCTCCGGCTCCGCCTCCGGCGTGTACGGCGACCGGCCGGTGGACGTGCTCGGCGACGACGCGGCCGTCGGCACCGGGTTCCTCGCCGACGTGTGCCGTGCCTGGGAAGCCGCGGCCGAGCGGGCACCCGAGGGGGTCCGCGTCGTCCTGCTGCGCACCGGCATCGTCGTCGGTCAGGGCGGCGGTGCGCTCGCGCCGCTGGTCCCCCTGACGAAGGCCGGCGTCGGCAGCCGGCTCGGCACCGGCGGGCAGTACTGGCCGTGGATCGCGCTCGAGGACGAGGTCGGCGCGATCGTGCACCTCGCCACGGCCGACGACGTCTCCGGCCCGGTGAACCTCGCCGGTCCCGAGCCGGCCGTCGCCGAACGCATCACCAAGCGCGTCGCCGAGGACCTGCACCGGCCGTACCTGTTCCGCGTGCCGGCGTTCGCGCTCCGTGCGGTGCTCAAGGACGCGGCGGACGAGATGCTCCTGTCGAACCAGCGGATGGCACCGACGAAGCTGCTCGAGTCCGGCTACGCGTTCCGGTACACCCGGGCCGAGGACGCGGTCGACGCCGCGTTCTGAGCGACGACGGTCAGCGTGCGTGCGTGAGCGCCGTCCGCATCGCGGCCCGGGCCCGCTTCCGGTCGCCGGCCGCGTCGTAGACCACACCGAGCCGGTACCAGGCGCGCCAGTCGTCCGGTGCCGCCTCGACCGCGGCACGGTAGCGCGGGAACAGCTCATCCGCAGCCGCTCGGGCTGGCCGTCCCGATGGCCGCACGTCGACGACGTCCTCCGGGGCACCACCCTCGCGCTCGAGCCGGGCTTCGAGTCGGGTGATGCCCAGCCCGAAGCGGAGTTCCAGCACGAGGAGCAGCGCACCGACCAGGGCGATCACGACGAGGGCGATCCCGATGCCGATGCCGACCGGGATCCCCGTCGACAGGAACGCGACCGCACGCTGCCCGACGAGCACGATGTACACGACGAGCAGGACGGTCATCAGCAGCACGCCCCAGAGCGGTGACCGGAGGCCTCGCACGGCCGGCCCCTACCCGATGCCGAGGACGGAGCCGAGCCCGACCGTCAGCCCGCGCATCGACCCGACCGCCTGCAGCGCCGCACGGATGCCAGGCAGGTAAGCGGTGTCGTCGCCGGTGTCGTGGCGGATGGTCAGGGTCTCGCCGGGGCCGCTCAGCACGACGTCCTGCACGGCCTTCACGCCGGGGAGCCGCAGCGAGTGGATCGGGACGCTGGCCACCTGCTGCCCGCGGGCGCGCTGGTCCACGTGCGGGGCCTCCACCGGGCCGACGTCACGACGGGCGTCGGCGATGAGCTCCGCGGTGCGCACCGCGGTGCCGGACGGGGAGTCGATCTTGCCGGCGTGGTGGCTCTCGACGATCTCGACCGAGGGGAACCAGGGCGCCGCGATCGTGGCCAGGTGCGTGCCGACCACGGAGCCGACCGAGAAGTTCGGGACGACGAAGGCGCCCTGATCGGGCCGCCCCTCCAGCGACGCGCGGAGCTTCCCGAGCCGCTCCCCCGACCAGCCGGAGGTACCGACCAGGACGTTCGCGCCGGTGCCCAGGGCGTTCTCGACGATCGCCGGGCTGAGCGCGGGGACGGTGACGTCGACGACGATCCGCGCCCCGGCGAACACCGAACCGTCGGCCTCGTGCGCGCGGTCCCGCGACGACAGTCGGGCGACGAGTTCGAAGTCGGGCAGTTCCTCGACGACGGCGGCCACGAGGGCACCGAGCCGACCGGGGGCGCCGACGACGGCGACGGGAGTGACCATGCCCCCATCCTAGGATCGGGGCATGCCCGAGGATCGCAGCCAGGTCACCGTCCGCACCGTCCCCGCCGACGCCCCGGAGGTCGACGCCCTGCTCGACCGGTACCTCGACGAGCGTGCGGCGACCTTCCCGAGCGCGCAGGGCTCGTACACCCGGAAGCGCACGCCGACCGTCGAGCTCACGCCCCCGAACGGCACCTTCGTGGTCGCGTACGACGGTGACACGGCAGTCGGCTGTGGCGGGCTCCGCCGCATCGCGGACGACGGCGACGAGGTCCGGTTCGAGGTCAAGCACGTCTTCGTCCTGCCCGAGGGCCGTGGGCACGGTGTCGCGACCGCCGTGATGGACGTCCTCGAGCAGGCCGCGGCGGCGTTCGGCGCGACGAGCATCGTCCTCGACACGAACGACGCGCTGGTCGCCGCCGGTGCGATGTACCGCAGCCGTGGCTACGACCGCGTGCCGGCCTTCAACGACAACCCGAACGCGACCGCCTGGTACCGCAAGCCGGTCCGCTGACGCACCACGGGCCTCCCGGTAGGCACGGTGCCCGTCCACCGCGCCGGTCGCGCCGACGGACGGGCTCCGTCTAGAGCGGCTGCGGCACCGGCAGGCCGGTGCGGAGTTCGACCGGCAGGTGCGCCAGGTCGTTGAGCGTGACGAGCTCGGCGGGCTTCGCCGACCGGATCCGGATGATCGTCAGCGAGCTGTGGGCGACGTTCGTGCCCATCCAGCGCCACTCGGGGGCCTGGAAGACCTCGCGCACGAACCAGCCGATGACGGCGTTGTGGGTGATGAGGAGGTCGTGCCGGTCCTTCATCGCGGGCGTGAACCACTCCGCGACGGCGTCCTCCATCTGTGCCTGCCCGGCGGCGATCTCCTCTTCCGTGACGCCGCCGTACCAGCCCTTGTAGGCGTGCGGCATGTCGGGCGTCGGGCCGGAGGGGATGCAGTCGAACAGCAACGTGGACGGCTCGGGCTGGATGGCCGGGAGGCGCTGCTGCAGGAAGGACGCGGTCTCGCTCGGGGCGTCGAGCGGGGAGTGCCAGACGCCGTCGAAGGGCACGCCCCCCAGTCGGTCGGCGATGAGCATGGCCTGTCGCTTGCCGCGTTCCGAGAGCTTGCCGTCGCGCAGACCGTGCTCGGCGTCCTGGTGTTCGCCGTGCCGGACGAGGTAGAGGTAGTGCGACATCGTGGAGGTCAACCGTCGATCCCGAGCGCCACTGCCAGGCGCTCGCGCTGGACGTCCCCGACCACGGCCGTCACGGTCGGTCGGGTGAGGAGGTCGCGGGACAGGTCGAGCACGTCGGCGGCGGTCACGCGGTCCACACGCTCGAGGGCGGTGGCGAGGTCGGTGAACTCCCCCGTGCCGAGCTCGGCCCGGCCGAGGCGGGTCATCCGGGCGTCGGAGTCCTCGAGCGAGAGCGTCAGCGCGCCCTCGATCTGGCCCTTCGCACGGCGCAGCTCCTCGTCCGTGATGCCGTCGTCGGCCATCCGGCGGAACTCCCCGTCGATGATGTCGATCACACCGGCGACGTTGTCGGGCGCGCAGCCCGCGTAGACCCCGAAGGCGCCGTTGTCGAGGTACGCCGGAGCGAAGGACGACACCGCGTACGCCAGACCGCGGCGCTCGCGCACCTCTTGGAAGAGTCGGGAGCTCATGCCGCCGCCGAGCACGGCGTTGAGCACGCTGAGCACCGGCCGACGGTCGTCCCGCAGGTCGAGCCCCTGCGAGCCACGGAGCATGCTGACCTGCTCGGTGGGGCGGTGCACGACCCGGAGCGACGACTCCACCGGGTCGGCGGCGGGCTGCGCTTCGCGTCGGGCGAGCGGGCCGGCCGCGGTCGCGTCGGAGAAGACGGCCTCGACCAGGGCGCAGAAGTGGTCGTGGTCGACGGCACCGGCCGCGGTGACGACGATGCCGTTCGGCTCGTAGTGCTCGGCGTAGTGCGCCATCACCTCGTCACGCTGGACCTCACGGATGCTCTCCGGGGTGCCACCGATCGGGCGTCCCAGGGCATGCCCGTCGAAGGTGGCGGCGAAGAAGGCCTCGCCCGCGACGTCGGCCGGGTCGTCCGCGGCCATCGCGAGTTCTTCGAGGATGACCCCGCGCTCGATGTCGAAAGCCGAGGACTCGAGTGTGGAGTTCGAGACCATGTCGCCGATGACGCCCACGGCCATCGGGACGTCGGTGTCCCGCACCCGGGCGTAGTAGCAGGTGTACTCCTTGGCCGTCGCGGCGTTGTGCTCGCCACCGACGGAGTCGAACGCGACGGCGATGTCCAGCGCGCTGCGCTCGGTCGTGCCCTTGAAGAGCAGGTGTTCGAGGAAGTGCGTCGAACCGAACTGTCCGGCCCGTTCGTCTCGGGAGCCGACACCGACCCAGTACCCGATGCTCGTGGAGTGGACGGACGGAACGGATTCGGTGAGCACACGGACGCCCGAGGCGAGAACGGTGCGCCGAACGAGGGCTCCACCGGACGTCACGAAGGACGTTTCCGGAGCCTCGAGCGGCAGCGGCACTGGGCGGTTCATCGTCATGACTCTACTGAAGTGCGGACACCCGTCGCCCAGTTTGACAACCCGGCGGGGCACGTCACTCATTATGGGGGACAAGAAATGTGGACAGACCGACTCGTCTGTCTGTCCTCCTTGTGCTACTGTGGTGTCACCGGATCGAGAGCCCCCCTAGATCCCGATCCGGTGGCTCGGGACATCAGTCCTGCGCGGCAACGAGTCCCCCCACTCCGCCGCGGAGCCGATGACCCAAGGAGAGCCACGCTGTGACGGTCGATTCCCCCCAACCGACCGTCCAGCGTCTCCTGGGTCAGCGTCTGCAAGGACCGGCCCTGAGCACACAGAACCTTCCGTCGCCGGACGGGTCGAGCGTCCCCCCGGCTCCCCGTTCCGGCGGCGCGAAGGTCCGCATCCTCGAGACGGCCCTCCGACTGTTCTACGAAGAGGGCATCCGCGGCGTCGGCGTCGACCGGCTCATCTCCGAGGCGAGCGTCACGAAGGCGACGTTCTACAAGCACTACGGCTCGAAGGACAACCTGATCCTCGCCTACATGCACGAGCAGCACGCCCGTGAGCAGGCCGTGATGGACCGCATCGTCGCCGGTGCGGACGCGCCCGAGTCCGCCGTCCGCGCCTGGGTCGACGCCCTCGCGACCGAGGTCAACCAGGCCGAGTTCCGTGGCTGCGCGTTCCTCAACGCCGCGGCGGAGTACCACGACCCCCGCGACCCGGTCCGTCAGGTCGTCGCCATGCACCGCGACTGGTACACCGAGCGACTGGGTGACCTGTTGCAGGACGCCGGTCACCCGCTTCCCGGCGACGGCGCCGACGAACTCATGCTCGCGCGCGACGGCGCGATGAGCGGTGCCTACGCCGGCGACGCGATCGCCGCGACGGCCGCCCTCGGTCGCGTGGCCGAACGCGTGCTCGCCGCCTGAGCAGTCCGACCGGACGTTCCCCGGTTCCGTCGGGTCAGCGGGTGTTGGCTCGGAGCATGACCAACGACCCCAACTGGAACCTGCCGGACGTCCCCACCTTCGAGCTGACCAGCCCCGAGTTCACCGACGGCGGCGCCCTGCCGCAGGAGGCCCGCGGCGGCGACGCCGGCGGTGCCGACCGCTCCCCCGAGCTGGCCTGGTCCGGCGCACCGGAGGGCACCCGGAGCTTCGTCCTCACCGTGTACGACCCGGACGCACCGACCGGCTCCGGCTTCTGGCACTGGGCCCTGTCGGACATCCCCGCCTCGGTCACCTCGCTGCCGCAGGGCGCCGGCACCGATGACGCACTGCTGCCCGAGGGTGCCACGCGTCGCCGGAACGAGTTCGGCACGGACACCTTCCTCGGTGCGGCTCCGCCCGCTGGCCACGGCCCACACCGCTACTTCTTCACGCTCAGCGCGCTCGACGTCCCGACGCTCGAGGTGCCCGCCGAGGCGACCCCCGCCGTCGTCGGCTTCATGTTCCGCGAGCACCTGCTCGGCCGCGCGCAACTCGTGGGCGTCCAGGAGACCCCCGCGTCCTGACCCGAGCGAGTCCGGTCCGGCCGGCACTGCCGGGAGGCCCGCCCCACCACACGACGACGGCCGCCGTCCAGCAGGACGGCGGCCGTTGTGGCGCTCGAGCTGATCAGGGATCAGCCTTCGGCGGGGACCTCGGTGTGGGTACCGTGGTCGTCGCGACCCTCGGTGTCGACCTCGTCGGCCACGACCGGGGCGAGCGAGAGCTTGCCGCGGTCGTCCACCTTGGTGACCTCGACCAGGATCTTCTGGCCGACGCCCAGGACGTCCTCGACGTTCTCGACGCGCTTGCCACCGGCGAGCTTGCGGACCTCGGAGACGTGCAGCAGACCGTCGCGGCCCGGCATCAGCGACACGAAGGCACCGAACGTCGCGATCTTGACGACCGTGCCGAGGAACTGGTCCCCGATCTCCGGGTTCGTCGGGTTCGCGATCGCGTTGACCTGCGCACGCGCGGCCTCGGCGGACGGACCGTCGACGGCACCGATGTAGACCGTGCCGTCGTCCTCGATCGAGATGTCGGCGCCCGTGGTGTCCTGGATGCCGTTGATCGTCTTGCCCTTCGGGCCGATCAGCTCGCCGATCTTGTCGACCGGGATGTTGACCGAGATCACGCGCGGGGCGGTGTCGGCCATCTCGTCCGGGCCGTCGATGGCCTCGTTGAGCACACCGAGGATGGCCGAGCGGGCCTCCTTGGCCTGCTTCAGCGCGGCGTCGAGCACCGACGACGGGATGCCGTCGAGCTTGGTGTCGAGCTGGATGGCGGTCACGAACTCGGAGGTACCGGCGACCTTGAAGTCCATGTCACCGAGTGCGTCCTCGGCACCGAGGATGTCGGTCAGCGCCGCGTAGCGGGTCTGACCGTCGACGGTGTCGGAGACCAGGCCCATCGCGATGCCCGCGACGGGGGCCTTGAGGGGCACACCGGCGTTGAGCAGCGACAGGGTCGAGGCGCAGACGGATCCCATCGAGGTGGAACCGTTGGAGCTGAGCGCCTCGGAGACCTGACGGATCGCGTAGGGGAACTCCTCGCGCGACGGCAGCACCGGCACGAGGGCGCGCTCGGCGAGGAAGCCGTGCCCGATCTCGCGACGCTTCGGCGAACCGACACGGCCGGTCTCACCGGTCGAGTACGGCGGGAAGTTGTAGTGGTGCAGGTAGCGCTTCTTCGTGATGGGCGACAGCGAGTCGATCTGCTGCTCCATCTTGAGCATGTTCAGCGTGGTGACGCCGAGGATCTGCGTCTCGCCGCGCTGGAACACCGCGGAACCGTGGACCCGCGGGATCACCGCGACCTCGGCGTCGAGCGGACGGATGTCGGCGAGCCCACGACCGTCCATGCGGACCTGCTCGGTCAGGATGCGGCCGCGGACGACCTTCTTCGTGACCGACTTGTACGCGGCGCTGACCTGGCTGTTCGCGACCTCGGGCAGCGTGCCCGCGGAGACCTGCTCGGCGATGGCGGCCTTGACACGCGACTTGAGCGCGTCGTCGGCGTCCTGGCGCTCGGTCTTGCCGGCGATCTTGTAGACGTCACCGAGCTCGGAGAGCGCGAGGGACTCGACGGCCGCGTAGACCTCGTCGGCGTACGGCGGGAAGACCGGGTAGTCCTGGATCTCCTTGGCCGACTGCGCGGCGAGCTTCGCCTGCGCCTCGACGAGGGCCTTGAGGAACGGCTTGGCCGCTTCGAGGCCCTGCGCGACGACGGACTCGTCGGGCTTGGTGGCGCCGCCCTGGATGAGGTCCCAGCTGTGCTCGGTGGCCTCGGCCTCGACCATCATGATCGCGACGTCTTCGTTGCCGGCTTCGTCGGTGACGACGCGGCCCGCGACGGTGAGGTCGAAGACGGCCTCGGCCAGCTGCGAGGCCTTCGGGAACGCGACCCACTGGTCGGTGCCGTTCGCGCCCGGGATCAGCGCGAGCCGCACACCGGCGATCGGGCCGGAGAACGGCAGACCGGAGATCTGCGTCGACGCGGATGCGGCGTTGATGGCCAGCGCGTCGTAGAACTCGTCCGGCGCGATGCTCAGGACGGTGATGACGATCTGGACCTCGTTGCGGAGGCCGTCGACGAACGACGGGCGCAGCGGCCGGTCGATGAGGCGGCAGACGAGGATCGCCTCGGTGCTGGGACGGCCTTCGCGGCGGAAGAACGAGCCGGGGATCTTGCCGGCGGCGTACGAGCGCTCTTCGACGTCGACCGTCAGCGGGAAGAAGTCGAAGCCCTCACGCGGGTGCTTGCCGGCGCTGGTGGCCGAGAGCAGCATGGTCTCTTCGTCGAGGTACGCGGCGACGGCACCCTGTGCCTGCTGCGCGAGACGACCGGTCTCGAACCGGACCGTCCTGGTGCCGAAGCGACCGTTGTCGATGGTCGCTTCCGCGAACTTGATCTCGGGACCCTCCATAGAGGATGCCTCCTTGCGTGTGTGGTGCAGCAGACCAGGCCTCGGGCACACTCGTGCACGTGCGCTCCACGACGCGGAACGCATGTCTGGCCAGCAGTAGAAGCACACGGGACGAGGACCGGCCCGGACGCCACCACCGATGACCAGCTTCGTGCCGGTCTGCGTGCGATGTCGTGATTCGTCTCGGGGAACGGTCCCCAGACCAGGCGACCTTAGCATTCCGCGATGGACGAGCGGCGGTGCTCCAGGCGAACGGGCGTGTCCTCGCCTAGCCTGCAGGGATGCGTCGGAACCCTGCCCTCGTCCGTCGGCCGCACGGGCGGCACGTCCTCCTCGCCGTGACCGTGCTCGTGGGGGCCCTGGTCGTCCCGGTGGTCACTTCCGCACCGGCGTCCGCCACCGACTACCCGACGTGGCAGGACGTGCAGCGCGCGGAGGGGAACGAGCAGGCCAAGCAGGCCGAGGTCGCGAAGGTCCAGGCTGCCCTGGAGTCGGTGCAGGCAGAGGCGGCCGCGAAGTCGCAGGTCGCCCTCGACCGGTCCGCGGAGGCGACGCAGGCCGAGGCGGACCTGGCCGAGGCCACCCGGACGGCCACGAGCCTCCAGGCCCACGCCCGCCAGGCCGCAGCGACCGCCGAGCGCGCGCAGACACGGGCGGGACGGCTGGCCGCGGACCTGTACCGCGACGGGTCGACCGATCAGATGACCACCCGGATCGCGACGACGGGGAACCCGGACGCCCTGCTCTACCAGCTGGGCGCGCTCGACCAGCTGTCCACGACCTGGGCCGGCGTGCTGGACGACGCCGCCGTCTCGGCGAAGACGGCGTCCTCGCTGCACGACCAGGCGGCCCGGGCCGAGGACGAGCGCGCCTCGCTCGCCGCGGACGCCGAGGCGAAGGCCGCGACGGCGAAGGCGGCGCAGCAGCGCGCGGACGCGGCGGTCGCGTCGACCGAATCGCACAGTGACGAGCTCTACGCGCAGCTCGCGACACTCCGGGACTCGACGGCCGAGACGCAGCGTCGCTACGAGGTCGGACAGGCGGTCGCCGCACAGGCGGCAGCACAAGCCGCGGCAGCGAGGGCCGCCGCTCGGGCAGCAGCGGCAGCCGCGGCGGCACCCACCTCGACCGGGGGTTCGGCATCGGCCGGCAACGCCTACCCGAGCACCGAGGGGGTCACGGTCGACCCGGCCGGCGCGCAGGCCTACGCGCGGAGCGTGCTCGGCAGCTACGGCTGGGGCGACGACCAGTTCGGCTGCCTGGTGTCACTGTGGACGCAGGAGTCCGGCTGGCGCGCGAACGCCCTGAACTCGTCGAGTGGTGCCTACGGGATCCCGCAGGCACTCCCCGCGTCGAAGCTCGCCGCCGCCGGTGCGGACTGGCGGACGAACGCGCAGACCCAGGTCAACTGGGGCCTCGCGTACATCAAGAGCAGCTACGGCACGCCGTGCGGTGCCTGGGGTCACGAGATGAGCGTCGACCCGCACTGGTACTGACCCCGACGCAGTGCGGCTACTGCTGGCGCTGCATCCCGCCGAGCAGCGACGCGAAGTCCACGACCTCGGGCAGGGCGTCCGCCTGCTGCGGATGACGACGGGAGGCCCGCATCATCCACGCCAGGTCGGCTCCGGCCCGGCGGACGCGCGCGTCGAGCGTGCCCGCGTCGTCGCTCCCCCAGTCGTCCGTCGCCGCGAAGACCCCGGTGGGCACGACCGCGGCACGGAGGTAGGCGAAGACCGGGCGGATGCCGTGTTCGAGGGCGAGCGAGTGGCGAGCGGTGCCGCCGGTCGCCCCGAGCAGCACCGGCATGTCGGTGAGCGCGTCCTTGTCGAGGACGTCGAGGAAGGACTTCGCCAGGCCGCTCATGCCGGCGGTGAAGACCGGGGTGACGAAGACGACCGCATCCGCCTCGACGACCGTCGCCATCGCGGTGGCCAGGGCGGGGGCGGCGAAGCGCGTGAGCATGGCATCGGTGATCTCGTGCGCGAGCGGTCGGAGGTCGACGTTCCGCAGCTCGACCGGCTCGCCGGTGGAGCGGCCGGCGGTCGACAGCGCTTCGACGGTCGCGGCGCCGAGGCGGTCGGCGAGCAGGCGGGTCGAGCTGGGCTCGGAGAGACCGGCGGAGACGACGGCGATGGTGGTCATGGAGATTCCCGACTTTCGATGCGTTTGCATGAACAGTAGCAGGAACCCGAGGAGGCCGACGCGCATTCCCGTGGTGCTCGCACGCGGAACGACAGAAGCCCCGTCCCTCACGGAGAGGAACGGGGCTTCCGATCAGCAGGGCTGCACGACGGCAGCGCTCCTGGTACGACTAGCGGCGCAGGCCGAGACGCTCGATGAGCGTGCGGTAGCGGGCGATGTCGACGTCGGAGAGGTACCCGAGGAGACGGCGGCGCTGACCGACCATGAGGAGCAGGCCACGACGCGAGTGGTGGTCGTGCTTGTGCTCCTTGAGGTGCTCGTTCAGGTCGTTGATACGACGCGTCAGAACGGCGACCTGGACCTCGGGGGATCCGGTGTCGCCCGGGTGGGTCGCGTACTCTTCGATGATCTCCTGCTTGATCTTGGCGTCAAGTGCCATGGAGGATCCCCTTTCCTGCTCTGCGTGAGAGCTCTGTCCGTTGCGCGGTGCCCACACCTGATGCGTGAGCGCTCTTGATCCGCGGCCGTTCGACGGCAACCGCACGAGCATACCAGAGCAGGAACGCGTCGACGGGACCCGGTCGCTCAGACGGTCCGCGCCCGCAGAGGCCGGCGGCGCCGACGACGCTCCGGGAGCAGACTCCGCACGAACCCGACGAGCGTCGCCCCGAGCAGGCCGCCCATGCCGTTCGACAGCACGTCGCGGGGATCGGCCACGCGGTACGGCAGGTACTCGGCCTGTGCGAACTCGATCCCGACCGACAGCCCGACGGCGATCAGCGCGCCGAGGATCCACCAGCGACGGGGCAGCCACAGCGCGGCGATGAGCCCGACCGGCACGAACATCGCGACGTTCGCCAGGAACTCGGTGCGGTCGTACGTGAACCAGGCACCGTGCGGCAGGTGCTGCACCCAGGCGACGGCGTGCAGGACGAGGGAGTTCTCGGCCGAGGTGAACACGTGCGGGGTCAGCGTCATCCGCCAGATCACCCAGGCGTAGCCGCCCGTCAGGGCCAGGAGGAGGAGTTTCCGCAACATCCGGTCAGTCTGGGGCACGACTGCTGGGCAGCACCCTGGCATCACATGACGATGGGATGGGAACATGACGGCAGCAGCGGATGCGGGTCGGGGGCGACGCGCGACAGGGAGGAACGGCCGATGCCGAGACCGCAACGGACCTCGTCCACGCGCCAGTGGGTCTGGATCGGGGTCGTCGGCGCGCTCGTCGTCGCCGTCGTCGTGGCGGTGAGCGTGGTGCTGCCACACGCCGGAGACCGTCCGGTCGCGCACCGCCGGAGCGTCGCCGAGGCGTGGCCCGGCGGCCTCGCCCGCCAGCCCTCGACCGCGAACCAGGCACGCTGGCACGAGACGGCCGCACGGAAGGCGGGTCGGGCCTCCACCGCGGACCGTCTCGCCGTGATCGCCGACCAGCCGATCGCCACCTGGTTGACGAGCTCGTCCGTCCCCGAGACGGTCGCGACCGTGCGGAGCGTCCTGGCGTCGGCGCGCGAGCAGCGGAAGACCCCGGTCTTCGTGCTCTACGCGATCCCGGGCCGCGACTGCGGGCACTGGTCGCGGGGCGGCACCGCTGAGGACGCCTACCTGCCGTGGGTCCGTGCCGTCGTCCGGGCACTCGCGGGCTCGCATGCGGTCGTCCTGGTCGAACCGGACTCGATCGCGCAGATCGCGGTCTGCGAGCGGCTGCGGGACACGCGGCTGCCGCTCCTCCGCAAGGCGGTGGCGGCGCTCACCGGCCACGGGTTGACCGTGTACCTGGACGGCGGCAACGAGAACCGGGTGCCGGTCGCGACGATGGCCGACTGGCTGCGGCGCGCGGGCGTCGACCGTGTACAGGGCTTCGCGACGAACGTGTCGAACTTCTACCGGGTCGACCAGGAGCGCGCCTACGCCGACGAGCTCGCCGACGCCATCGGCGGGGACCCGCACTTCGTCATCGACGTCTCGCGGAACGGCCGGGGTTGGCGGGGCGACTGGTGCAACCCCGGGGGCGCCGGCCTCGGGCAGCTCCCCCACGTCACCCTCGGCACGACCCGGCTCGACGCGCTGCTCTGGGTGAAGACACCCGGGTTGAGCGACGGCAGCTGCAACGGCGGACCGGCCGCGGGGCAGTGGTGGGAGTCGTACGCGCTCGCCCTGGTCGCGAACCGCAAGCGCGGCTGACGCGCGGACGACGGCCGGGAGGCCCGACACCGGTCCGGCTGTCGGCCGCCGGTGGTTGCATGTCGCCATGACCAGCCGCCACCTGCGTTCCGTCGTCCCGCCGTACCTCCTGCGCGCCGTCGCGGCCGCGCCGGCGGACCGCTTCCCACGCGCCGCCTCGGCGGCACGGACCGCGCTCGCCTCGATGGACCGCGTCCAGGAGCCGAAGCAGGTCACCGGCCTCCGCGCGCCCCGGACCGCCGGCACGCCCGACGCCTCGCCGCAGCGGACGATCTCCACCGCCGCCGGCACGACCACCCTGCCGGGCACGGTCGTCCGACGCGAGGGCGAGGGCGACACCGGGGACGCCGCCACCGACGAGGCGTACGCGGGGCTCGGTGCGACGCACGCGTTCTGGCTCGACGTCTTCGGACGGGTCTCCATCGACGGTGCCGGGCTGCCCCTCGAGGCCACCGTGCACTACGGCCAGGAGTACGACAACGCCTACTGGGACGGGCAGCGGATGGTCTTCGGGGACGGGGACGGCGAGGTCTTCCGACGCTTCACCGTCGCGGTCGACGTGATCGGCCACGAGCTCGCCCACGGTGTCACGCAGTACACCGCCGACCTGGTCTACCAGGGGCAGTCCGGGGCGCTCAACGAGTCGATGAGCGACGTCTTCGGCTCCCTCGTCGCCCAGTACGCGGCCGGGCAGACCGCCGAGCAAGCGACCTGGTTGATCGGGGAGGGGCTCTTCACCGACGCCGTGCACGGTGTCGCCCTGCGTTCGATGCGTGCGCCGGGGACCGCCTACGACGACCCGGTGCTCGGCAAGGACCCGCAGCCGGCGACCATGACCGACTACGTCGAGACCACCGAGGACCAGGGCGGCGTGCACCTGAACTCGGGCATCCCGAACCACGCCTTCTTCCTCGCAGCGACCACGATCGGCGGCCCGGCCTGGGTCGGCGCCGGGCAGGTGTGGTGGGACGCCCTGACGTCGGCCGAGGTGTCGGCGTCCATCGACTTCGCCGGGTTCGCGGCCGTCACGGTACGGGCCGCAGCGACCCGCTTCGGGGCGGACTCGCGCGAACGCGCCGCGGTCACAGACGCCTGGCGCTCGGTGGGCGTCCTGTCCTGACGCGGGGCGGCACACGCTGCGGCGGGGGTGCGGGTGCGGGCACGGAGGGCGTACGTTGCGGGGCATGCAGATCGTCGTGCGCCGCAGCGGAGGGTTCGCCGGCATGACCCGGGCCTGGCGGCTCGACACCGACGACCGGCCGGACGCCGACCGGTGGGCCGAGCTCGTCGGCGCGCTCCCCCGCGACCAGGCACCGGCGACGGACCCGGCTGCGGGTGACGCCGTCCGGGACGACTTCGTCTGGACGGTCACCGTCGCCCGGACCACGGTCACCATCCCGGGTCGTCGACTGGACGGGCCCTGGGCGACGCTCGTGGCGCAGGTGCGGGACCAGGGCGAGCCGGCCTGACGGACGCAGGCCGGGCCTCCCGGCCACGTCGCCCGTCGTGCTCCTCAGGTGACGTCGATGACCGTCAGGCGACGTCGATGACCGTCAGGCGGCGGGTGGGGCGGGTCATCGCGACGTAGACCGCCGCAGCCGCACGGGCGGCGTCGGACCCGACGCGGTCCGGGTCGACGAGCAGCACGCCGTCGAACTCCAGGCCCTTCGCATCGGCACCGGTGAGCACCGTCACCGAGCCCGGGCGCGGAGAACCGAGCCCGCGGACGTCGGCCTCCGTGCGGGCCAACCGCGCGCGCACGGCGGCGACGTCGGCCTCCGGCACGATCACGCCGATCGTCCCCGAACCGATCAGGTCACGCTCGCTCTCGACCCGACGGGCGACGGTGTCGAGCAGGTCCGATCGGTCGACGTGCAGCCGCTCGACCGGGTCACCGTCGCGGACCGCCTCGTTCGCGGTCACCGTCAGCCCGGCCGAGGCGGCGAACGCCCCGGCGGCCTCGACGATGGAGCGCGGCGTGCGGTAGTTGACGGTGAGCTCCTCGAGCCGGGAGTCCAGCGGCACCTGCGGCGCGCGACCCCGGCGACGGCGGGAGAGCGCGCCGCGGACGTCGTCCCACGTCCGGGCGGCTCCCGGCGAGGAGCCCTGCGCCATGTCGCCGACGATCGTGAAGGAGCGCAGCGGGTTCCGTCGGGCGAGGATCCGCCACTGCATCGGCGAGAGCTCCTGCGCCTCGTCGACCACGATGTGCCCGTAGGTCCACTCGCGGTCCTCGGCGGCGCGCTCGGCGGTGGAGCGGGGGTCGCCGCCCTCCGCGAAGGCCCCGGCGACCTGCTCGGCGCTGACGATGCCCTCGACGCCCATGTTCTCGATCGCCTGGCGGGCGTTCTCGATGTCGCGATTCCGGCTCGCCTTGGCCTGGCGCTTCGCCGCACCACCGGTCGGGTCGAACTCGCCGAGGAGCTCGGCCGCCTCGTCGAGGAGCGGGACGTCCTCCACCGTGAAGGCGGCACCACGCTCGCGTCGGAGCAGTTCCCGGCGCTCCGGGGACCAGTTGGGGGTCAGCGACGCCAGCCAGTTCGGACGGGCGAAGAGGTCCTCGACGAGCTTCTCGGCCGGCAGCGGCAGCCACGCGGTGTTGAGCAGGACGCGGGCGTCGTACGAGCTGCGGATGTCCTCGCGGAGGACCTTCTCGTCGGCCTCGTCCACCGTCGTGCCGCGCTGCCGGAGCTGCTCGGCGAGCAGGCGGGTCATGGCATCGAGCGCGTTCTTGTTGAACGACACCCGGGCGACGTTGTGCGGCTTGCCGCGGTCCTGGGCGCGACGCATCGCCTCGGCGACGAGCTGCGGCGGGACGACGAGTCGTTCGCCCTCGACGTCGAGCGTGACGGACTCGGTCGGGACGACCTGGCGCGAACGCACGGCCCGGCGCAGCAGGTCGGCCATCTCGCCCGAGCCCTTCACGGCGGCGACGTCGCGCCTGTCGTGCACGGTGGTGTGCAGCCCCGGGTAGAGCGAACCGAGGGAGGCCATCACGACGCCGGTCTCGCCGAGGGACGGCAGGACCTGCTCGATGTAGGTGAGGAACGCCGGGGACGGGCCGACCACGAGCACCCCGGAGCCCCGGAGCCGCTCACGGTACGAGTAGAGCAGGTAGGCGGCGCGGTGCAGCGCCACCGCGGTCTTCCCGGTCCCGGGCCCACCCTGGACGATGAGCACGCCCTCGAGCGGGGAGCGGATGATGCGGTCCTGCTCGCCCTGGATGGTGGCGACGATGTCGGTCATCCGGCCGGTGCGCTCGGCGGTGACCGCGGCGAGCAGCGCCCCCTCGCCCTGCAGGTGGGTGCGCTCGTCGTCGTACAGGGTGGCGTCGAACACCTCGTCCTCGACGCCGACGACCGTTCGGCCCTCGAGCGTCAGGTGCCGGCGGGCGCGCATGCCCATCGGATGGGCCGCGGTGGCCTGGTAGAACGCACTGGCACCGGGCACCCGCCAGTCGAGCAGCAGCGGACGGTGGTCGGCGTCACGGAGACCCACGCGACCGATGTACCGGAAGGCGTCCTCGTCGGCCGGCGGGTCCTGGACCTCGAGCCGGCCGAAGACGAGCCGGTCGCCGACGCGTTCGAGCGTGGCGACGGTGTCCTCGTAGAGCCGGGCGAACGCGTCGCGCTCGCTGCGGCTCTGGTGGTTGCCGCCGACGGTCTGTCGACGGGTCTCGGCGAGTCGCTGGGCGGCCTCGGCCGTCAGCTCGTCGAGTCGGTGGAACAGACCGTCGACGTAACCGCGTTCACGGTCGATCTCGGTGGGTTCGGAAACACGCGCTTCGGACACTCGCAACCCTTCGGGACAGGGGGACCAATCGTATCCCCCCGCCCCGGTCGGCTTCGACTCGATCGCGGCCGCGGCCGCGACCGCCCGCGACTACATCTCTTCGTGCGTGTCCGGGTCGCCGTCCCAGAGCCGACCGCGCTCGAGCGCGGAGATTGCCTGGACCTCGTCGTCGCTCAGCGTGAAGCCGAACACGTCGAGGTTCTCGCGCTGCCGGTCCGGGTCGCCCGACTTCGGCACCGGGACGGCACCGAGCTGGACGTGCCAGCGGAGCACGACCTGGCCGGCCGACACCCCGTGCGCGCCGGCCGCGGCGGTGACCGGTGGCTCGGTGAGGAGCTCGGACTGCTTCGCGAGCGGGCTCCAGCTCTCGGTGACGATGCCCAGCCGCTGGTGCACGGCTCGGAGCTCCGCCTGCGGGAAGTACGGGTGCAGCTCGACCTGGTTGACGGCCGGTGCGACCCCGGTGGCGTCGATGATGCGGTCGAGGTGCTCCGGCGTGAAGTTCGAGACACCGATCGAGCGGACCTTGCCGCTGTCCCGCAGGTCGACGAACGCCTTCCAGGTCTCGACGAACTTGCCCACCGACGGGTTCGGCCAGTGGATCAGGTACAGGTCCAGGTGGTCGAGCCCCAGGTTCGCCAGGGTCTCGTCCACCGATCGGTGCGCCTCGTCGTAGCCGTGGTGGCGTCCCGGCAGCTTCGACGTCACCACGAACTCGTCGCGCGGGACCTCGGCGCGGCGGACCGCTTCACCGACGGCGTCCTCGTTGCCGTAGTTCAGCGCGGTGTCGAGCAGGCGGTACCCGCTCGTGATCGCCGCACCGACCGCGGCGATCCCCTCGTCGCCGTCGAGCGAGTACGTGCCGAGGCCGAGCGCCGGGATGCGGTGCCCGTCGTTCAGCTCGAGGGTCGGGACCTCCGGGACGCCCGCCATCAGCGGACGCCGAGCAGGTCGATGACGAAGATCAGGGTCTTGCCGGACAGGAAGTGTCCGCCGCCGGCCGGGCCGTAGGCGAGCTCCGGCGGGACGACGAGCTTGCGACGGCCGCCGACCTTCATGCCGGGGATGCCCTCCTGCCAGCCGCGGACGAGCGCCGCGAGGGGGAAGTCGATCGGTTCGCCACGGCCCCAGGAGCTGTCGAACTCCTCGCCGGACTCGTACTCGACGCCCGCGTAGTGGACCTTGACGGTCGAGCCGGACTCGGCGACGGGGCCGTCGCCCTCGACGATGTCGGTGATGACGAGGTCGGTGGGCGCCGGGCCCTCGGGGGCGTCGAACTCGGGCTTGCTGTTCAGGTCAGTCATGCTCGTCAGTCAACCAGAGAACGAAACCCGGCCCCGCAGGCGGCCTCCAGGCCACAGAATGGTTCCACCGTGACACCAGAAGCCCCCGTGGACGCCCCCACGAAGCCCCACCGTTCCCTGTTCGCCGACCTCACCCCCCTCCGCCGCTCTCCCGCGTTCGCGCGCCTGTGGATCGGCAGTTCGATCGCCGGCATCGGCACCATGATGACCAGCGTCACCGTGGGCCTCGAGGTGTACGAGATCACCCGCTCCACCTTCATGGTGTCGCTCGTCGGCGTGATCTCCCTGGTGCCGATGATCCTGGCCGGCCTCTACGGCGGGATGCTCGCCGACGCGTTCGACCGCCGCACGGTGGCCCTCGTCTCGGCCGTCCTGGCGTGGGTGTCCACCGCGATGATCGCCGCTCACGCCTGGCTCGGACTCGACAGCGTCGTGCTGCTGTACGTCCTGGTCACCGTGAACGCCGTCGCCGGGACCGTGATCGGGGCCTCCCGCGCGGCGATCGTGCCGCGCCTGGTCGGCATCGAGCTCCTGCCAGCGGCGAGCGCCCTGAACAGCATCAGCGCCGGGTTCTCGGTGACCGTCGGACCGGCGGTCGGCGGCGTGCTGGTCGCCGCGTTCGGCTTCGCGCCGACCTACACGGTCGACGTCGTGCTGTTCAGTGCGGCGTTCCTCGGGGTCATCACCCTGCCGCGGATGGCTCCCGAGCACGACGCGCTGCGCCCCGGGCTGTCGTCGCTCATCGAGGGCGCGAAGTTCCTCCGACGCTCCCGCAACATCACGATGACGTTCGTGCTCGACATCATCGCCATGACGTTCGGGCAGCCCCGCGTGCTGTTCCCCGCCATCGGCGCCCTCGTGGTCGGCGGCGGGTCCATCACCGTCGGGGCGCTCACCGCCGCCTACGCGATCGGTGCGCTGCTCTCCGGCATCTTCTCCGGGCCGCTCGGCCACGTCCGACGGCAGGGCGAGGCGGTCGGCTGGGCGATCACCGTCTACGGCGGGGCGATCGCGGCGTTCGGTGTCGTCGTCGCCTGCGCGCACCTCCTGGGTGGGCGGCCGTCCGAGACCTTCTCGACCGGCATCCTGCCGGCACTGGTGCTGTGCGCGCTGTTCCTCGCGGTGGCCGGCGGTGCGGACAACGTGAGCAGCGTGTTCCGCGGGACGATCCTCCAGGCCGCGGCGCCCGACGGCATGCGTGGACGACTGCAGGGGATCTTCATCGTCGTCGTCACGGGAGGCCCGCGCGTCGGCGACCTGTACGCCGGCCTCGTCGTCGCGGCCGGGTTCGCCTACCCGCCGGTCATCGGCGGCGTCCTCATCATCGCGCTGGTCGCCCTGCTGCTCCGGTTGGTGCCGTCGTTCCGGCGGTACGACGCCCTGCACCCGAACGCGAACTGACGGAGCCGGTACCGTCGACCCATGCCGGCGAGCCGAGAACGCGACCTGCGCCGCTCGGAGGTCCGGGCGGTGGTGCGTCGGACGTACCACTCGGTCATCCGGCACCGGGTCGTCGACTCCGCCGCGTCGCTGACGTTCTTCGCCCTGCTCACCGTGTTCCCGACGGCGCTGACCGTGGTGTCGCTCCTCGCGGTCGTCGACCAGGGCGGCGACAGCGTGGCGGACATCGTCGGCGTCCTCGGTGTCCTGGTGCGACCGGAGACCGCCGAGCACCTCGAGACCCCGCTCCGGCAGCTGCTGACGCTCGACAACCCGTGGCTCGGCGCGACCGTCGGACTCGTCCTGACGCTGTGGTCACTGTCGGGGTACGCGACCGCGTTCGGCCGGGCGATGAACACCGCCTACGAGGTCGAGGAGGGCCGGCGGATCTGGAAGTTCCGCGGCATGATGCTCCTCGTCACGCTGCTGGTCATGGTCGGCGGTGCCGTCGCGCTCGTGATCCTGCTCGGCACCCCGATGATCTCCGCCGCCGTCGTGCGACAGGTCGGCTGGCCGTCCTGGGCCGACGACGTCTGGAACGTGGTGAAGTGGCCGGTGCTCGCCGCTGACCTGGTCGTCATGGTCGCCGTGCTCTACACCGCCACGCCCAACGTCAAGACGCCGCAGCTGCGGTGGGTGTCCGCCGGTGCCGGCTTCGCGATCGGCACCTGGGCGCTCGCCACGGTCGGCTTCGCGCTGTACGTGGAGACGATCGGCGGCGGCAACCGGGCGTACGGCTGGCTCGGCGGTGCGCTGCTGCTGCTCGTCTACCTGTACATCTCGAACTTCGTGCTCGTCGTCGGCGGGGAACTCGACTCCGAGGTGATCCGGATGCGCCAGCTGCTCGCCGGCATCGAGGCCGACGAGACCATCCGCCTGCCGCTCCGCGACGTCACCCGGAACTTCACACTCGCCCGGTGGCGGGACCAGGACATCGCGGCGGCGGCGCAGGTGCGGGCCGCGGCGGCCGAACTCCCCGACGACGAGGGCTCCCCGCGGGACGAGGAGCTCCGGCGGGTGGCAGGGCAGGTGCGCGCGGGCGAGCGGCCGATGCCGTGAGCTGCGCGTCGGCGGGAGCAGCCCGTCCGGTGAGTCCCGCCGTCAGACCTGCGGCGGACGCGGTGCGACGTCGCGGGCGTGCTGCTCGAGCATCGCCTCGGTGATCACCGGCATCGCGCCCGTCGCGAGCTCGATGCCGGACAGCCGCGCCGGGCTGAGGACCCGGTGCACCTGGTGCTCGTCCATCAGGCCCGCCGCGATCACCAGCGTCGAGATCGGGGTCGAGGTCGTCAAGGCCGTGTGCGCGATCGACGCCGCCGCCGCGTAGCCGATGTACGGCGTCAGCGCCGTGACGACGCCGACGTTCGTGTCGACCTGTGCGGCGAGCTTGGCCTCGTTCGCCTGGATGCCGGTGACGCAGTGCTCGCGGAGGGTCGCGCACCCGCGGGCCATCCACTGCAGCGACTGCAGGATCGAGTGGGCGATGATCGGCTCGAACGCGTTGAGTTGGAGCTGCCCACCCTCCGCTGCCATCGTCACCGTGGTGTCCGCGCCGGCGACGGCGAACGCGATCTGGTTCACGACCTCCGGGATCACCGGGTTCACCTTGCCCGGCATGATCGAGGACCCCGCCTGCCGGGGCGGCAGGGTGATCTCGCCGAGGCCCGCCTGCGGACCCGACGCCAGCAGTCGCAGGTCGTTGCAGATCTTCGACAGCTTCATCGCGCTGCGCTTCACGGTGCCGGACAGCGTCATGAACGCCCCGGCGTCACTCGTCGCCTCGATGAGGTCCGGCGCGGTGACGACGTCGACGCCGGACGCGTCGGCGAGCTGCCTGCGGACCTCGTCGCGGTAGAGCGGGTCCGCCGTGATGCCCGTGCCGATCGCGGTCGCGCCGAGGTTCATCTCGCAGAGGAGCGGCACCACCCGGCGGAGCTGGACGACGTCCTCCTGGATGGTGTGCGCGAAACCCGTGAACTCCTGGCCGAGGGTCATCGGCACGGCGTCCTGCAGCTGCGTTCGACCGACCTTGAGGACGTCCGCGAAGGCGTTCCCCCGCTCGGCGAACGCGGCCGAGAGCTGCTCGAGCTGGTCGGCCAGGCGGCGCACCCCGTAGATCATCGCGATCTTGATGCTCGTCGGGTACGTGTCGTTCGTCGACTGGCTGCGGTTCACGTGGTCGATCGGGTGCAGGTACGCGTAGTCGCCCTTCTCGCGGCCCAGCAGCTCCAGCGCCCGGTTCGCCAGGACCTCGTTCGTGTTCATGTTCGTGCTCGTGCCCGCGCCACCCTGCACCACGTCGACCACGAACTGGTCGCGAAGGGCGCCGTCGCGGACCTCCTGCGCAGCACGGTCGATGGCGTCGGCGCGCTCGTCGTCGAGGACCCCGATCGCCCGGTTCGCGCGCGCCGCCGCCTGCTTCACCGTCACCAGCGCTGCGACGAGGTCCGGGTACACCGCGATCGGCACGGAGGCGATCGGGAAGTTCTCCATCGCCCGGAGGGTGTTGATGCCCCAGTACGAGTCGACGGGCACCTCCCTCGAGCCCAGGGAATCGGTCTCGGTGCGGGTGGCAGCGCTCGTCACGTTGTGTTCCTCTCCGTCGCGGGTCACCTTCCGAGGGTAGCCCGCGACCGTCCAGCCGGTGCGGAACGGGGCGGGGCGAGCGGGCACGAACCCGTGGTGCGTCTGTCACGCGCCGTGGCCTTCCG